>JAZQUJ010000072.1:0-50464 GCA_045631245.1 Bianqueaceae bacterium | reverse complement strand
ATAATGCTCTATAATAAAAAAGCAGCCTCGTGCAACAAATCATTGCATGAGGCTGTTGTCATTTCATTAAAAAGAAAACTCGATCACGCTCGCTGCGGCTTTACCCTTTTCGATTTCCAACAAGGCATAGCTGCGGGCACTGCCACCGCGGGGAGAGGTTAGTGAGCCGGGATTCAAGAACAGGATCCCGTTTTCTTCCATATTAACAGGTACGTGGGTGTGACCGAACAAGACAATGTTGGCACCCATATCCCGGGCCTTTTGCTTGATGGTGCCCAGACCCATGCCCACATGGTATAAATGCCCGTGACACATAAGAACTCGGCGGCCCTCCACATCGAAAAGACGTTTATAAGGAACGGAGCTGGGCATGTCGCAGTTTCCATTTACCCCGGCGAAGGCCAGTTCAGGGGTGCGGCCATATTCGACCTCTAAAAACTTCAAATCGCGAGCATTATCACCCAAATGCAAAACCCCGTCGATCATACCTTTCCAGTGTTCCAATACTTTGGCGGCATCAAGAGTGTTGCCGTGGGTGTCACTCAAAACCAGGTAGCGCATTACAGGATCCCTTCTTCTTTCAGCATCTGGGCCAGCACACGCAGGGCCTTGCCACGATGAGAAATCTCGTGCTTAGCTTCGGCGGTCATTTCGGCAAAGGTCAGGCCGGTCTGAGGGATGAAAAAGATGGGATCGTAGCCAAAACCATTTTCACCTTTGGGTTCATGGTCGATCAAACCTTCACAGGTTTCCAACACAGAAAGTTCGCGGCCATCAGGCAGCACAGCCACCATGGCGCATACATAGCGGGTGGTGCGCTTCTCCTCCGGTACATTCAGCATGCGATCCAAAATGATCTGATTTTTCTCGGTGTAGGGGGTATCCTCACCCAGCCAGCGGGAGGAATAAATACCCGGCTGACGGTCAAAAAAGTCGATTTCGATACCGGAATCATCGGAAATTACGGTGTCAGCAAAACCGGCTGCTTTGCGAGCCTCCCAAACGGCCCGGGCTTTGATGCGTGCATTTTCGGTAAAGGTGGTACCGGTTTCTTCGATATCGATGTCGATACCGGCCTCAGTCATGGTCAGCACATGGCAAAGACCGCCGGTGATATCTTTGATCTCGCGTACCTTGCCAGCATTTTTAGTAGCTAAAATCAGCGTTTGCATTGTCAAAAATCTCCTTTAAATTGATAAATATGCCGAGGACGACCGGCCCCGGAAGGATTATGAAGAAGCATTTTATTTACATAGCCCGCCTCGACTAAACGGTCTAAATATTTGCGAGCCGTCACACGAGAAAGGGTCAGTTTCAAAGCCATGTCCTCCGCGGAACACTGCCGATTCGGAAAGCGTACCAAGGCTTCCAAAACTAGGCGGCAATGACGAAGTTCTGCCTCTGAACAGGAAGACAGCAACGGCAGACGCCGGCTGTCGCCGGAAAAAAAGAAACGATCCAGCTGCCCTTGAGTTAGAGCGGAACCGGCGGAAAGGCCATGCTTTAGGGAAAGATACCGCCGCAGGCTCCTGCGGAGTCTGCGAGGGGTAAAGGGTTTTAAAATATAATCAATGGCACCCAGCTGTTGGGCGCGGGTAAAGGAAGAAGGAGATCGATCCCGGGTCACCGGCAGAAAATCGGTGCTGGTCAAACAACGAAGACCCAATAAGAGCTCCGTCACTTCATCACAAATTTGGTCGATCTCCGCCATGAGAAGGTCCGGTAAATCAGCTTCCGGCAGGGCCGGAAGCGAGGAAAAAACCTGAAGTGTCACATCATCACCGGCAACACTGCCCCAGGCAGCGACCAGCTCGGCGGCTATAGCCGCATCGGACTCCAGGATCCACACGATCAATCTCATGGCATAATCCTAAAAATTTAAATCAAGTTTCGATGAGTAATTGCGGTATACCGGAAAATCAGTTTTCGGTACCCCAGAAACCGCCGCCTTGTACCTCTTCTTGTTGTACGGCTTCCATTTTTACCTGCAGGGTCAAGGGCTCTTCGGCATTACGTCCGCGTATTACAGTGATGGTAACAATATCATCTAATTTGTAGGAAAGAAGCAGATCGTTATACTGCTCCAAAGAGGTAAGCACGATGCCATCGATTTCGGTAATAATATCACCGCTGCGAAGGCCGGCGTTTTCAGCGGAACTGCCGGGGCGCATGCTGTATACCACCAAACCGGAGGGCACATGGTACAGGGCAGCCAAAGATTCCGAAAGGAAGGTAGACTGTTCAATACCGCCTAAGGTCAAATGCTGAATAAATCCTTTGTTAAACAAGGAATCGGCCACTTCCAGGGCACGGTTAATGGGAATGGCAAAGCCGATTCCTTCTACATCCTGTAAGGCAATTTTACTGGAATTAATACCGATCACTTCGCCCTGTTCGTTAAAAAGGCCGCCGCCGGAATTACCGGGGTTAATGGCCGCATCGGTTTGAATATAGGTACTGGGAACGGTGGAAAGGGTCATTTCTCGTTTGGGATAGCTAATCACACCCACTGTTACCGAGTTGCTATAAGCCAGATCATAGGGGGAACCCACTGCAATGGCAATATCGCCGGAGCGGATCTGATCGCTGTTTCCGATAGTGGCTACTGTAAGCTGGGAACGCTGAGCAGTGGGAAGCTGGGTTGTGTCAAGAGCCACCACCGCGATGTCAGATTCCACGTCGGAACCGATCAGCTCCAAATCGTAGAGGGTCTCGTCGGAGGTGTACATATAAATGGCCTGTGCATCGGCTACTACATGAGCATTGGTGATCACATACATATGATCACCTTCCTGATGGTAGATCACACCGGAACCGATTCCCTGACCGGCTACACCATTTACGACAGCGTCAACTACAATGGTGATCACGCTGCCCTGTGCTTCGGCGCTGGTTTCGGCAATTTGGGCATTATCCTGCACCAATGATAAAAGCTTTTGAAATGAATTGCCGCTGTAGCCGTTATCGGCCAGTAAAAAGGTGGGCTTACCATGGCCGTTTTGAGATTCTGTAGCAAAATAGATCGCACTGCCCAGGCCAAGACCAAAGGCGATGGTGCATAGCAGGCAGATCAGACTGATTAGCCATTTGCGCGGTCGTCGAGGAGCCTTAGTCTGCCCGTTCGATGAGGTAGACTCAGCTTCAGCCGTCGGCTGCGGCACATTTTTTTCTAAATCACGGTTTTCTTCGAGGTTCATGAATACTTCAATCCTTTCGGCCATAAGGCCGTAAATAAAAAATATATAGTACATAAAAAGGAGGGCTTATTGTTAGACCCTCCTTTGTTTGTCGTGCAGATGCGCGGCCGAAGCCGGACGCAGGGGAAAATTATTCAGCGCTCTGGATGTCCAACTTGGACTCGTCGGGCAGTTTGATCATCATGCCGATCTCCAGACCGGTTTCGATGGACATGTTATTGTACTCGGCAACGGCAGCAACAAAGTTGATGTCGTAGGTGCCATAGTAGTCAGCTACGATACCGGAAAGGTATTCGCCTTCGGTTACTTCCCAAATGTAATCTTCTTCAACAACGGAGGATTCCTCAGTGGTAGAAGATTCTTCGGTGGTGGCAGAGCTTTCTTCGGTGGTGCCAGATACATTGCTGTCATCGGTCGTGTTACTTCCTTCAGTGGTAGCAGAAGATTCATTCAGTACCAAAGAACTGTTGTTAGGAAGTGTGATAGTGGAATTTTGGGTAACGAGGCTGTTCTGAGTGGTAGCAGAAGAATTTAAATGAGCTTCCTCATCGGAGCCGCTGCCGCCCAAAACAGTGATAATAATGATCAAAAGCAGAATAACGGCAACTGCACCGCCGGCCAGCATAGCCAAACGTTTGGGGTTACTCAGCAGCTTGTCCAGCAGACTGCCTTCTTCATCGAAATCATCGGGATCGTCGTTGATGGAAGAAAGGTTCTGCATACGGCGGGGAGCCGGAGCTACCTCTTCTACGAAATCTTCGCGGGTCTCTTCCACTTCCTCAGGCTCGGTCTTGCGGATGGCCTGGATCTTGGAGAGGAGCGCGCCGCCGGGACGGGTGCCCTGCTCAGGTTCTTCGTCGGAAGCGGGTTTTTCATAATTTTCTTTTCTCGGGATTGTGGAGTTGCCGCGCTTAGGAGCCTCACCGGGGGCATCTTCCACACGCAGTACCATGATGGTCATGTCTTCGTCACTGTGATCAGCGGCTGCCTTGATCATCATGTTGGCCAGAGTATCGATGGAAGCGTCCTTCAGCAGACGAATCATACGTTCCAGCTCCTCGTTGGGCAGAGCATCGGACAAACCGTCGGAACAAATGATGAAGGTGTCGCCGGGATAGAATACAAAGTATTTGGAGAAGGCCTCATCCTTCGCATCGTAAATATCGTCCATACCCAAATAAGCGGTCAGGTTGGAGGATACTTTGTGTACTTCGGCCTGCGCCTGGGAGATTACACCGAGGCGATACATATCGCTGGACTCCAAATGGTCGTCGGTGATCTGCAGCATGCGGCCACCGCGAACTACGTAGATACGGCTGTCGCCCAAATGAACGGCCAAACCGCGGTTGCCGTGCAGGAACAAGCTGGCAAAGCAGGAGCCAAACTCGTCGCGGCCAATTTCATTTTTCTGGCGCTTCAGGGTGCGGTTGGCATCGACCATGGCCTCCCAAATACGCTCTTTTTCGATTTTGCCCACATCGGTCAGAGTGGTTTGCAGACGCTGCATCATTTGCATTACAACATTGCTGCTGTTGGTGCCCAGCTCGCGATCGCCCTCCACACCTACTTCAGAGTCACATACACCGTAAATTTGAAAATCCGCGTGGGATACTTTATTAATGACAGATTTGGAATCGGAGCCTACATTAATAAAGCGTCCGTTCACATACATATTATCGAGGTTCAGTTCTTTTCCCGTTGAAGACAGGCCATAGGCCAATATCTTTAATTCTTCACCCATTGGTGCACCACCTTTTTATTTTTTCTCTTATTTATAAACGACATCGTTCATGCGGGGCCGCAAAAAGCGGAAAATCCGCAGACGACAACACAATAAGCCTATTTTCCTTATCATTATATACTAAAGAGCTTCTAAGTTCAACGAATTTTTGCAAATTTAATCGGTTTTTCAAAGTTTTTACATGCCCGAAATATTTCGTTTTTAAAGTGTTTATAATTTATGTCAAAAGCGGGAAAAGTGAATAAGATAACAACAGGAGGTGAGCCCATGCGATATGATCAAAATCCGTATCAGAATCAGCATCAAAGCTATTATCAAAATATAGATGCCTTTGCCGCGCAGCGGCTGATCAGCGGCGGCTATGGCGGCAGAAACGCAAGGCCTTTCTGCCGGATCCTGGATGTGCGAGAACCGGAAGAATTCGAAAGAGGACATCTTTCGGGAGCGGTTAACGTACCACTGCATCAGATCGGTTTAAAAGTGCCCCGTTTGATGCCAAATCGAAAAATGCCGCTGCTGGTCTACTGCGGAAGCGGTGCCAGAAGCCTGCCGGCGGTACAGGTGCTGTCGGTCATGGGATACACGAATTTGTACAATCTTCAAAACGGGGTGGAAACTTGGCCATACAGGCTGGAACGGTGAGAAGAAAAACGTCGCTGTTGCGGTTCATGCTGGATAACAAACAAAGTCTTTGAATTATATAAAAACCTATTGACTTATGAGCAAGACTTTGCTAACATTTTATAAACAGCCTCGAGGTGAGGCAATGTATGATTGTGAATAAGAAAAATTAAATTGGAGGAATCATATAATGAGCATTTTAGACAGAATCCAAAAGATTATTGAAAACGAAACCGGCATCGAGGCAGAAGTAACCATGGACAGCACATTTGAGGATCTGGAACTCGACAGCTTGGATCTGGTAGAACTGACCGTAGCCTGCGAAGATGAATTTGAAATTGAACTGGCACTTGACTCTGTACCCAAAAACGTTGGCGAACTGGTTGAGATGATCGCAGAAATGACCGGCGAAGAAGCATAATCGATCTGTCGTAAATAAACAAAAGGAAGCAGCGGCCTGAACCAAAAGGGCCGCTGTTTAGTTCTAAAGCGGGCAAGCCGCAAAGGAGAAGAAAATGAGAAAGTTGTTATGTTTACTGTTGGCATCGGCTATGCTGCTGACCGGCTGTCGTTTACTGCCTGGGCTGGGTAATGGAAACGAAGTGTCCAATGAAGGAAACGGTGAAATTCTGCAGGAGCAGAGTATAGAGGGGCAGGAGGAAGCTTCTACGGAAACGGCACAGGGAGAAAGCATAACCAACGAGGATTCTTCAGAATCTGCGCAGGAAAGCAGTTGGACGGAAGAAGGAGAAGACCAAATCAACGAGGAAGAAAGCACGGAGGATCCGATGGTTACGGAAGATCCGGAGGTTGAGGCCACAGCACAGCGTGTGGAAGAGATTCTGTCCACCATGACACTGGAGGAAAAGGTGGGCCAAATGTTTCTGGCCAGAATGCCCGATTCTGCGGCCTATTATGCAGAAACCTATCAGCTGGGCGGTTATGTACTGTTCGATGTGGACTTCAGCGGTTATAGCAAAGAGAGTGTGATCGAGCGTATCGACAGCTGCCAGGAGGTTTCCAAGATCCCCATGATCATGTCGGTGGATGAGGAAGGCGGCACGGTGACCCGTGTGAGCGATTATTTTCGTGAGACACGCTTTATGTCACCCCGTGATGTATATGCGGAAGGCGGTTGGGGTGGCATCGTGAACGATACCATTGAAAAATGTCAGCTGCTGAAGGAACTGCATTTGAACATGAATCTTGCGCCGGTGTGCGATCTGGCGGAAAATTATGACGATTTTATGTATGATCGATCCTTTAGCGGAGACGCTTCGGAGGCTGCCAACTTTGTTGGCTGGGCCATCAGCACCATGAACGAGCAGGGCATTGGGTCCTCGCTGAAGCATTTCCCGGGCTACGGCAATAACGTGGATACTCATACCGGTATGGCCATCGATTACCGTGAGGCATCGGAATATTATGAGAAGGATCTGCTGCCGTTTATTGAGGGTATTGAGATGGGCGCCAGCAGCGTGATGGTGTCCCATAATATTGTGACCTGTTTCGATGATTATTATCCTGCGTCACTATCGCCGGAGATCCATCGGATTCTGCGGGAGGAGCTGGGCTTTGAGGGCGTAATCATTACCGATGACCTGGTGATGGGTGCGATCCAGGACTTCTGCGGCGAGGTGAGCTCGGCGGTGTATGCGGTGGAAGCGGGCAACGACATGCTGATTTCCACCAATTTTGAAAGCCAGTTTGTGTCCATTATGGATGCAATCGACGAGGGCCGCATTACCGAGGAACGGATCAACGAATCGGTACGCCGTATTCTGACCATGAAGATCAACATGGGACTGCTTTAAAAAGTGCTTAAACACTGAATTTTTTAATAAAAAGGACTGCGAACGGCTTGCAGTCCTTTTTTGATTATGGTAGAATGAGGTATGTTTTTAAAGGGATTTTTAAAACTAAACTTCAGGCAGCGATCATGTCCGGAATCGCCGTGATTCGGTGAGCAAATTCGGAGGCTACCACGGCTGCCTAGAATGGAGACCCCAATGAGTGATATTCGTTATAACAAATCGATCGTTAAAAATATTAATGAGAGCCTGATCCGCAAGGCGCTGCGCAGCTGCGAGGTGTTTACCAAAACCAAGATCGCCCGGGATACGGGGCTGAGTTTTCCCACGGTGAGCCGTATTTTGGATGAAATGGCTCAGGACGGCGAGATCCTGAGCAACGGCGTAGACCCCACCACTGGCGGTCGCCATGCCCATTCCTATTCGGTGAATCCCGATTACGCCTATGTGCTGTGTCTGTACTATCCTGGCCGCTCCCTGCATACTTTGGTGCTGAACGCACTGGGTCAGCCGGTGGAAAAGGAAAAGTTTTTGGCAGAGCCCGATCGCCTGAAGGAGCAGATCGACGAGATCGTGGAGCTGAAAATGAAAAAGTATGCCATCCGCGCCATCTCCGCAGGCCTGCCCTGGGGCATCAACAACGGCACCATTTTATTCGGTGCCAAAGCCTATGGCCTGGAGGGTTATAACCTGCAGGAGCATTTGGAAGAAAAATTCGGCATCAGTGCCCGAATTGAAAACGATATGAATACAATGGTGACCGGCTGCTACAATCGCATGTTCACCGACGAGCAGGTGTCCCTTGCTTGTGTGAACTTCGGAAATCGCGGCTGCGGCTGCGGCCTGTATTTGGATGGTCATTTGGTGCGCGGCACCAATGGATTTGCCGGCGAGCTGCGTTACCTTCCAATGAACCACGAGACTAACTTGGATGCGGAATACGAGGGCGGTTTTATGTCACACGATGCGGTGACCCGCATCGCTCAAACCGTGTCGGCCCTGTGCGCCACGGTGGATCCGGCCTATATCGTATTTTATAAAAATCCGTTGGTGGAAAACATTCTGCCTGAGGTACGGGAGGCCTGCCGCCGCTATCTGCCCGATGAGGTGATCCCGGAGTTGATTTTAACGGAAACCTATCAGGAAGACTTTGAGCGCGGTCTAATGCAGTTTGGTACCGACCAGCTGCTGGCAGGCTATCGGATCATTAATCGATAAGGGGAATTAGGTTATGAGTAAAGCATCTTGGTTGATTCGGGATAAAGAGTTTTATAAGCGCTTGTTTTTGCTGGCACTGCCGCTGGCGGGTCAGAGTATTTTGACTTTTTCCGTTAACCTGGCGGATAACATCATGGTGGGCCAGCTGGGCGACACCGCCATTTCCGGTGTATACATGGCCAACCAGTGGAACAATCTGCTGCAGAAGTTCGTACAGGGCTTTTGCACGGCGTCGCTGGTAATTGCCACCCAGTACTGGGGACGGCGTGACACCGACAGTATTAAGACCATCAGTGCCATGACGGCGAAGTTCTGTTTGACCGCCGGCCTGATCTTCTTCTTAATGGCCTTTGTATTTCCAAAGTGGCTGCTTGGTATGTATACCACCGAGGCAGCGGTTATTGCGGAGAGTACCCGCTATCTGCGGATCGTGTGCTTCTCTTATTTGTTCTACTGCGTGACCGAGGTGCTCATGGCCTCCATGCGTTGCGTGGAAACAGTGGGAATAGGACTTTACACGTCCATCAGTACGTTATGTATTAATGTGGTACTGAACTATTTGCTGATCTTTGGTAAGTTCGGTATGCCCAAGATGGGTATTCAGGGCGCTGCGGTTGCCACATTAGTGGCCCGTATGGTGGAAACCGGCATTATGGTTTATTACGTAAAAGTTAAGGATAAGAAGTTAGGGCTGAAGCTGTCGGATATTTTGCGGCACAGCCGCGTGCTTTTGAAAGACTACATACGCTATGGTATTCCGATTTTTGCTGGCTCCGCCATGTGGGGCATCAATATGACGGTGCAGAGCTCGATCATTGGCCGCCTGGGCGAGAGCGCGATTTCGGCAGTGAGCATTTCCAACAATATGTTTGAGATCACCTCCGTGGCCATGTACGGCGTGTCCAGTGCGACGGGTATTATTATTGGTAAGACCGTGGGCAGCGGCGATTATGAGTTGGTAAAGAAGTACGCCAAGACCCTGCAGCTGGTATTCATCGGAATGGGTATTGGTACCAGTATTTTGATGTATTCCAGCCATTGGCTGATTCCGGTTCTGTATCCCACCATTACGGCGGAGACGGCGACGGTGGTGTACCAGCTGATTTGCGTGCTGACGGTGATGGTACTGGGTACGGCTTATCAGGTGTCCTGCCTGACGGGTATTGTGCGTGCGGGCGGCTGTACACATTTTGTATTCGTGAACGATACCATTTTCATTTGGTGTGTGTTGATTCCCTCCGGTCTGCTGGCGGCCTTCGTGTTTGACGCTCCGGCCTGGGTGGTGTTTGCCTGCCTGAAGTGCGATCAGATTTTGAAATGCATTGTGGCGGTTGTGAAGGTGAACCGCTTTAAGTGGATCAAGAATATTACCAGAGACAGCGCCGAGACGAAGGCGTGAGTGTCAGTCATGAGAAGCTTGAAAACATGATAAATGTGAAAAAAATTGGATGAAATGAAAGGCCGGGTCGAAGGATCCGGCCTTTTGTATGTGTAAAAGGAGAGATCTTTACCAATTCTTAACTAATTCTTTACTATTTTTGTCCTTGAATGAAAAACGAATGTTTGCTAAAATGAGAACAAAGAATAGTGAAGGAGGTTGAAAGAAATGAAACTCATTCAGAAAATGCTTTGTATACTAATTGTTATAGCAACAGTGCTTTGTGGCTGTGGTCAAATAAAAGAAGTAAGAAAAGACTCAGCTCCTAAGCAGGAAGAAATAAAAGAGCTATGCGTATTGTATACTCCTGAAAATGAGATACTCATCAAAAATTTTGAAAGCTTGTATCCGGAATATAAGCTGGAGAAAGTGCTTTTAGCGTATGATATTGGTTCGGCGATGGAAAGCGGAATCATACCGGATCTGATTCTTGCTGATGGTTCGACGCCTATTATGGAGTGGTATGAAAGAGGAATTATTCAGACAATGGGTCCTTATTATGATGAGGATGGCGATATAAATGAGGAAGATTATTTTCCGGGCTCATTGACAGTAGGACGCGAAAAAGATCTACTGTTGGCTCTGCCGGTATCGGCTCAAATCCCTTATATGACCGCACAGAAAAGTGTAGTGGAAAGGACAGCTTTTGGAAGACTAGATGAAGAATATACGTTGGAACAATTTATGTATGCAATGGAGCAGGAGTTCTCCGAAATTAACGCAGGTTCGATGGTAGTATCCGGTGCTCCGTTTTGCTATCAGTTTATTGAATTGCTGATTGCTACCGGAATCCTTGTGGTAGAGGAAGAACATGTGGAAATGGATCTGGAGCTTTTTGAACAGCTGTATGATATTTGTGTGAAAAATTGTAAAAACTACGAGGAAGAAGCTTTAGTGTCTACACTGGGTTATCGGGATGCTACTATCGATCCGCGAGATGGAGATCATATATTGGCATATTGGCTGAAATATCCGCTGCAGGTGGGCGTTTTATATGCCCAAAGTGTAAACAGGCAATTTGTAGATGAGGATATCGATGTATTTTGCTGGCCCATGACCGGAGAAGAGGGACGCTATGGAGCAAAAATTGCCATGGTTGGTATGATAGGAGCCGAAGCGAAACATCCGGAGGCGGCCTATGATGTTCTCAGAAAAATGATGGATATGCCTCTGAATGAATGGATGCAGCCGCAAAGGGCTTTGGGTATACAAAGTAATATGTACATGCCGGTGCATGTGGAAAATGCGAAAAACTTATGTAATACGGTTGAATCGAGTGGATTAACGGAATTTAGCGTTGCGAGTTTAGAAAAGAAATATGAGATAGTGGAAAAACAAAAGTGGAACGGAGCGATAAAAGAAAAAGTTTGTAATATATTGGATGGCATTCAATATGTCTATCGTGTGGATCAAAGTATAAACACGGATTTGTATACAGACGTGGTATATGAGTATATTGGGAAAATGAATGAAAATGGCGCCACGGCTTGCTATGAGGAGGTGCTCAAATATTTTCAGGCGAAAATGAACAGAGTAGAAGAAGAGACTGAAGGGAAGTATTTTTCTTTTTCTCCTATCGAATATACAAATCAATTGGAGGAGATTTTGATTGAGTTGGATCAAACAAAATATGAAACGGATTATGTGATCGAATCTTCCTATCGGTGTACTATTAAGGACACGACACAGTCGGAAATAATTGCGGATCTATATGGAATGGAATCGCTTTTTTTCAATGAAGGATATTTCTTTACAGCGAATCCGGATGATAAAAAGATCACTCAGGTCATAACATATTTGAATGACCGAAAATATGAAAATCTGTTTCCATTAATGTCGGCTATCATTATGACTTGTGATCCCTCTTTAGATGAAAAGGGAGCACTGGAGGTAATTGATATGATACCGATTTATGACACTTCTAATTTGGCCGGTGATTCGGAGCAAATAGCGAGTTCGTATGAGCATAATGGAATTGAATATAAAATGGAAAAATGGAATTTCAGCGATTATATGCTGTCGATTTCCATAGCAGAAGAATGATCATCGGAGGAGGGAGTAAAAACAGAAATCAAAATTAGAGCTGTATGGAAACGTGAATTGATTCCAAAAAAATTTTCATAAACTTAACATGATAGGTTGAGTTTTGCGATAAATATAACATATATGTTCTGGTACAGTCCCTTATTGCCTGATATAATAGCGAAACTTCGAAGAAGTTGATATGAATAGGATGAAGGAAAATTCATTTTGCCCTTGTTTTCTTGTACGCATTACGTTATAATGTGATTATCAAGTAATACTTCCGCAAAAAGAGGAGGCGAGATTATGTTTTTACTGGATACCATATTAGGTGATGAGAGATATGTTCAGTCGGGACAAGGGTGGTCGCCAAGCGAAGAGCAAGGGCGGGCCTTGATCAATGCGGTTCTGGTATTGGCAGTCCTGATTGTTATTTACTTGATCTATCGAGTGATCGAAAGAATCGTATGCCGCTTTCTGCCTGCTAAAACGGAAATCGTGATCGTGGAGCGGACTCATTTTAACCAGACCGGCAATAAAATGAAGGTGAAAAATGTGGCCACCGGAAAGAAAAGAATCGTGCTGATGCCCGATGCGCAGTATGAGGCAGGGGCCAAGGGCGAATTAGTGCGAAAAGGTCGCTATGGAATTAGCTTCACGGCGGAAGTGGAGGAAGAAACGAAGGATCCAAGAAAGTATTACCAGAAAAATAAATTCAAAGCGTAACCATATATGATGAAATTCAAGGGCCGGGTCGAAGGATCCGGCTCTTTTGGTATGTGGATGTTCTTCGGGTGTGTAAATTTGTCTGCGAATTTTCTTTGGAACTCTTGACGAATTTATAAAGGAAATTTATAATAATTAGATTGAACGGAGGTCCGTTGAAGCGGAATTTTAATCGAAATATCGATTTTTAAAAGGAAAAGTTTCATGATAAAAGAAAGAAAAATTTGGACACGAGTGAAAAAATTCGCAAATCCAATTGTCGGATATATATTGGTCCTTGGTATTATGGTAACGCTGTTGGTCTACAATATGTTAGAAAGTAATCAAGCGATACCGGCAAGTTATTTGGATGTGTATTTTGAAGGAGAATATCGCATAGGTGACGGTGAGTGGCAGAAAATAATTGAAGGAAAACATATTTCTTCTACTGAGGGAGATGTATTTTTAAAGGGGAAGTTTCATACGAAAGTACCGAATGGAGAATATATAGGACCTGCTCGAAAAGATATGATGTTGGCCTTCTATATGAATCATGTTTCGATTACCGTTTATGAAGAAACATATGAGCCGTATACACTGGATTTGGAGAATGAGTTTTTTGGAGAAGGTCTTTGTGGTATCAATATTTTAGGATATACTTTGAGAACAACAAGCCCTGTTACGATACAGATCCATAACCCACACAAATTCGGAAATGAAAATGCAGTGGATGATTTTTTGAAGGAGATATCGTTCTACGCCGGAAGCCAATTTGAAAATGATTTTGCCGAAAAAGGTGAAATGGACAGAATGATTGGTTTGATTTTTCTCGTAATCGGATTCGTTTTATTAGGATCTGCTGTTTTTTCAGGACTTTTGCATAGCAGCTACAGTGCCATTATGTGGATGATAGGCTTTATGATATTGTTTGCCGGTGGTTACTTTATACTGAGTTCGAAAGGGGTCTTTTTTGTATTTCATTCGATCATTGGCAGCACCACATTGCTTGGAATTTGTATGATGTTGTATATGCTGCTGGTTTCGGGATTTGCAGTCACATTTTTACAATCGAATATTCGCAATATTAGCAAGACTGCCGTTATTGTATTGGGTTTTTTCTGCGCGGGAGCTGCAGTTCTTTCAATGGTAACCAATGTGTATTTCTATGATATCTGGTGTTGGTGGGCAATTCTTCAGAGCTTAGTGAATGGTGTGATCTTGTTTTGTTATGGATGGGAATTTTTTGTGATTTCAGCAAAACGGAAATTCGAATACTTTGGAATTGCATCTATATTGGTGGCTTTTTGGGTTGACTTTGTGGCAACTTATTATGGTTGGTGGCAAGGTGGAAAAATATCGAAATATGTATTTGTTATATTGCTGATCATGGTACTGCTATTGGCTTGGCGCGTGATCCCGAAGGGAATCAATGCAGCGATCAAAGCTAAACAGATGGAGGCAGAACAAAAAGAGCTGAAGGCTCAGCTGCAAGAAAAGCAGATGGCGATTATGATCAGCCAGATCCAGCCTCACTTTATTTACAATACGCTGGGTACCATTAAGCAGTTGTGTTTGGATGCACCGGAACAGGCAGCGCAGTTAGCGCATAATTTTAGCCGATATTTAAGAGGTAATTTCAGCGAACTAAGCAATACGATGCCGATTCGTTTTGCACAGGAATTGGAGCATGTGCGCTGCTATACCGATATTGAACAGGTTCGTTTCCCGGATATGATGATGCTGTATAATATTCAAACCGAGAATTTTATTTTGCCGGCCCTTTCGGTTCAGCCGTTGGTGGAAAATGCGATCAAGCATGGCTTGATGGGTTTGGAGCAGGGTGGTACGGTTACCATTACCTCCTACGAAACAGCAACCTATTATTGTGTAGAAGTGTTGGATGATGGTGTTGGATTTGATGTAGAGGAGATGCGCGATACCACCAAACATATCGGTATACAAAATGTAAAAGAACGTTTGAAAACCATGTGTGATGGACAGTTGATCATTAAAAGTCAGCCGGGAAAAGGAACCTGTGCGCAAATTCGAATTCCAAAGGAAGGAAAAGAACAATGATTGCAATTGCGGTGGATGATGAAAGAGCAATGCTGAAGGCATTGACGATGGCCATCGAGGAATCGGATGACATAGAAAAGGTAGTTTCGTTTAGTACCTGTTCAGCAGCCTTGGAATGGTTGGAGAATAATAGCACTGATGTTGCTTTTTTGGATATTAGCATGAGAGGCATGGGGGGCTTGGCGTTGGCAGAAAAGATCAACCAGCGATATCCTTCCTGCAAGATTGTATTTTGTACAGGCTATGAACAATATGCCCTGAATGCGATTCAATTGCGCTGCTCCGGGTATTTGGTAAAACCCATTACTGCTCAGGCGATCCAAAACGAATTGGATCATATTAAAAAGCAGTCGATTCAAAGCAAAAAGATCATGATCAAATGCTTTGGCAACTTTGAAGTATTATATCAAGGACAGGCGCTGGTGTTTAAGCGAACCAAGGCAAAGGAGCTTTTGGCGGTACTGGTGGATCGAAATGGCGCCGGTCTTACCGGAAAGCAGATTTGCGCGATTCTGTGGCCGGAAGACTTGGATGATACGAAAAACATGGATTATTTTCGGCATTTGATGAAGGAACTTCGAAGCACGTTGGAGTCAGTCGGAGCGGAAGGTATATTGAGTCAAAATCAATATCAGTACCGGATCGATCCGGAACAGATCAGCTGTGATTATCATGATTATTTAAAATACGGCACCCCTATGTTTTATGGAGAGTATATGAATCAATACAGCTGGGCGGAAACCACCTGCGGCATGTTGGAACAAACAATTTAAATCAAACAAAAAAAGTGCAGTCAAATTCAATTTGGCTGCACTTTTGTCATAGGTTTGTCATTCTTCGAATGATAGAATGATTAAGGTATCCTATTATCGTGGGATAGTGTCTTTTTTTGAGTGAGAAGGAGTTAACATAAATTTATGACGATTCTATGTGTAGATGACCATCCGGTGATGGTCAAGGGATTGCAAAATAGTATTAAACAGCTGCTTCCAAAGGCGGAAGTTCGAGCGTTTACACGGGCGGAAGATGCATTATTCTATGCTCAGATCTTTGGCTGTGATATATTATTTTGTGAAATTGAATTGTACAATCATGGCGGGATCTCATTAGCGGAAAAAATACGTGAGATCAATCCGTGTGTTAATATTATCTTTGTTACAGTGTGTTCGGAACAGGAACATGCGAAACAGGTTATGGAACTGCGGCCTAGCGGCTATTTGACAAAACCTACGACAAAAAATCAGATTGCAGAGGAGCTGCAGCATCTGCGGTATCCGGTAGCGTATTGAGAAAAGAAAGGGGATAAAAAATGAAACGTTTTAAAAGAAGTATTGCATTTGTCTTGTTTTTGTGTATGGTGA
Source organism: Bianqueaceae bacterium (assembly GCA_045631245.1). Classification (GTDB taxonomy): domain Bacteria; phylum Bacillota; class Clostridia; order Lachnospirales; family Bianqueaceae; genus CALWPV01. The sequence goes on along the minus strand of JAZQUJ010000072.1, from coordinate 34,274 downwards.
TCTCATTGCTGCCGTCGGTCCAATTTGTGGAAGCAGCGCAAACAGTACAGCGCTATGAGCTGGATACCGATAGAATCGACGTGGGAGCCACCTATTTGATCGTGAATACCGGATCCGAAGGCAGTGGAAATGCCTTGCGGTATCAGAGTTCGGGTAATCGAAGCTTTCAAAATCAAGCAGTGACGGTGAACCAGGATGATAAGACCGGTGGTCTATACATTAACACCGGTTTTACGAATGAAGCGGATTGTCAATTTGAATTTAGTGATGTGTACAGCGGAAATATTACGCATGGTAATTATTCTGTTAACCTAAGTAACAGAAATTATGTTTCGGGAAATCCGAGCAATACACTCACTTTTGCCCAAGGTAGCAATGGTGCATACCAGATTTACTACACGACGCGTTCGTTGTTTGGGAATAGAACATACTATCTTCGTTGTAATAATAATGGAACTAATGCAACTTGGGAAAGAAGTACCAGTTCTGCCAATGTATATCTGTATAAGTTAGTGGACTATGAGGTGAGCTACGATATCACCTATAACGGAAATGGTCACACAGCCGGTACGCTTCCCGATGGCGCAACTTTGGATCCAAATGCACAATATACGATCGAGGCTCCGATTTCGGATCTGAAAAAGGATGTTGGGGAAGACACCTATCTGTTCCAGTGTTGGAATACGAAGGCAGATGGATCCGGTACGGAGTATAAAGCGGGTGATACCATTGTAATGACAGAAGATGTGACCTTGTATGCGCAGTGGTACCAGCAGGAAAAATACAAAGTGGAACTGATTACTCAGTTGGATGGCGAGACTGCGGATATTGTAAATACTGAAAATACAAAATTTTATGCGAAACTAAAGAATAGTGACACATATATTCAGTTAACGCAAAAGAGCGTTGGAACCTATAGTTACAAAGTAGTCGACAACGGTGAGTACGAGATCTATTATCGAGTTGGCGGGGGAGACTACCACTTGTATCATGATCATTCGGTAAATATTTATAACAATGATGGTCAGATCGTGTGTCAAAATTTCAGTGTTTGTTATAATGAAAACGAAGGAAGTTGGAAAGAGGGAGAAAAACCGGTTGTTATAAACTACCATTTAGGTACAGCGGTAAATGCGTACGATAAAGTACCGGTTCGTGCTGGCTACTACTTTTTGGGTTGGAGTGCAAATGGAAGTCAAACATTGATCCAGCCCGGAACGGCAGTTGTAGATAAGATCGAAAGTAAAATCGAACTGAACGCCCAGTGGGAAAAGAATATCGATGTAACCATCAATATTCATCTTGATCATGCATCGCAGGATGGTGGATTTGACAATGCAGCCGACAAGCAAACGATAACCTTTGACTTAATGCGTCAAGAAGGCGATCGTTTCGTGTTGGTGGAGCAGTTTACTTTGAAGGCGGATCAACTTGGTAACTTTACCTTGACTTCCGAGGAAAATAAAACCACGTATCAGGCGATCCTTCGGGATTTGCGTAAAGGCAACTATAGCCTTTCGATTTCGAAAAGTGTATATGAAACCACGGTACAGTCAACCACGGACAAAGAGGGGAATATGGTAATTCAGGCGGATTTACAGTATGCCCCCACCAACTTTGACTTTAATTTTGATGTAGAAGTGAAAGATTGGGCGAACGTATCGAAGGAACTGCGTCCGCAGGCGGTAAACGTAAAGGTTACGTACTGGGGTTACAATAAGGATAACGTTTTGGGATGGCATGTGATCACACAGCAGGATGGGAACAATGCACCTGTTTCGGTAGTCCTAAAAGATGACGGAACGGGTACCGGTTTCTATCCCGTTTGGAAATATTGGTCTTCAGAAAATAATGAGAGTCAGCAGCCCTACTTATATCGAATCGCGGTGACTTCGTATGTAATGCAGGATGGATCCGTTGTTCCGGCACAGAGTGAAGATCAAATAATATATCAAGGCGGTATCTATTCCGGAACGGTGTCGGTACCTGATGGTAAGGTTCCCAAGTATCCGGATGGTTCGGATGCCCAAACCGAATTACTTGGTGCACAGTATGTAGAAAGTACGAATCAAGATCAGGATGCGACTCCTTTATTAAGCATTGCCGTTACACCGTATACGGTAACCTTTGATGCAGGAATTGAAGGAACGATTAATGGACAAGAAAAGGTCGTTCTTACCAATCAGTATCTGTATCCGGATCTGAATCAATATGCAGCAGATGCGAAAGAAAATACCAAACGGTTCCTGTTCTGGCAGGAAAATGATCAAACTGCGGTAAACAAGGCAGGGCAGTTTTTGTCCGGTGATGTAACCTATACCGCACGATATAATGATAATTTGACAATTACCGGAGAGATCAGGGTAGCAGCTACCTATGAGCAAGATGGAAAAACAGTGTGGATTCATGGAATCGACCGAGCAGACAACGTGATGGTGGTACTGCAGAAAAAAGTGGGCGAGAACTTTGTGGATGTAACCTCGCAGCTTGTTCCCATTACTTATGAAGATGGTGTTTTGTTGGGTGAGGGTGAATATACTTTTGCAAATCAAATCAACGATGGAACGCAGTACAGGGTGCAAGTGTTGTGCTTGAATTATGAAGTAGCTTATGATAATGGTGACAAAGATTCCCTTGATCCTCGAAATGTGATTGCGGATTTGATGACAAGCGAAGCATCCGTGAACATGGCCCTGAGTTTTGTTCCGGATAGTTATGAGCAAGTGGTGTTGGTGGATGCATCCCAAATCCACGAAGATCTGCGTCCGACAAAGGCACTCGTACAAATTCTGTATCGTAATTTGGGTAATGTGCATAATTATAAGGTAATCTCACAGCATGATGTGGAACCCAAGGGCATTCCAGTAGAAATGAATACTGCCACAGCAGAGGGTATCGGTTATGATGAAATCTGGAATTGGCATACAGATGGTAGTTTGTATGAATACCAGATGCAGGTTTCGAAACTGTATGGTAACAATGTGGAAGGTGCCTACACCAAGGAGGGAGTCGACTATAGTGCGGCAAGCCCCTATACCATACAATATGGCCCTTCAAACAACTATGCTAAGCAGGTAATGGAAGATGGCGTCATGCTGAAAGCTACTTTAGTACCTAAAGAATATCAGGTAGTTTTGGATTTGGGTACAGATGAAACCGTTCTGGGATTGGAAGACTATGTGGTGGATGATGGCTCCGGAAAAGTGAAATATGCCTATACTCATACCTGGAGCTATGCCGATACCTTTACGGCTTTTCCCTATCGCGAGGGCTATATGTTCAAAGGATGGGTATATAGCGACTTAGATCAAGCCGTTGTGGTAGACGAAGATGGCGGAACAGTTACAGTGGGTGCTACTTTGAGCAAAGACGTAACACTAACCGCCACATGGGAGAAACTGAGTGGAACGGATTATGTGGTACGTCATCTGGAAATCAATACAGAGCGCGTACTTTCCGGCGCACAGTTTGGCAGTGGTTTAGCTGCAGGCAGCTCGATCTCCGCAGCCGATGTTGCGAAAAATATTGAGGGATATGTGTACATTGGTGCTGGCTTTGCAGACGGAACGTACTATGAGAAAGAAGAGAATCCGGCCCTTATCATTAGCCAAGATCCCAGTAAGAACGTTTTAACGATTTATTATATGCCCGATGGATCCGACGGATATACCGATCAGGTAGAGAGTAATCTGCACATCAGTAAATCTGCTGTATTGGAAGATGATGGAACCTATACGATCACCGTTGATATGTATACGACCGATAATCCCATTACGACTTTGATCCAGCAGGATACACCTTTGGATATCGTTTTGGTATTGGACCAGTCCGGTTCCTTGGCAGATAATGATTATGAATACCTAAATGCATTGGAAGATGCAGTAGAGGCGTTCATTGAAACGACGGCAGAACACGGACGAAAGAATGAAGTAGACCATCGAATTGCGGTTGTGGGCTATGCGAGTGATGTCGATGATAAAGCAACGAATGAATCCTATCCGTATACCGGACAGGGCGTTCTCAATAGCAATCGGCCGACCAGCTGGATCAATACCGGCGTCTTCGATTCCAATGGTGATTTTCATCATTACAATTATAAAGGCTTTAATTATACCAAAGTCACGGATCTGAAAACTATTACGACCGACGGAACCTATTATACGAAGGTAACAGAGGCAGGAGAAGATCATTATTTGGTATTAAACCATTATGATGAATATCGACATCTGGTTACAGAAGAAGAGGCACGAATTCAACTGTTGAATGGAGAAACGATCTTGGGTTATGTATATAACGAACAGGGTCAAGGTGAGTTTGTCGAGTTGGTTCGTAACAGCAGTGGTTTGTGGCTCTATGGTCCACGACGCTTGCTTTATTCGGAAGAAGAGTTCTTTACCTACCATACCGACGTGTGGACATACCGCAACGACACGGATGCGCGACAGATTTTTGGTTATGGAGAAGGAAGTAACTTTACTACAATTGATAGCAGCAAAGAAGTATATACGCGAACTGTAACCACGCAAGCGGGCGATCAAAGTATTTATCGAGATGCTTTGGTTCCGGTATCCACCGGTGATGAAGGTGCCGGTGGTACGAACCCCTCCTTATTAAAAATAACGACGCTTCTTGGCGCAAATGGTGCGACCCGTTCCAGTTATGGTATGGAAATGGCAAACCAGATCTTTGCCAATAATCCGGTGGATCCGGAAGAGGGACGTGTACGCTTGGTGGTTATGTTTACCGATGGTGAACCTGGTTTTAATGGTTTCAGCAGCGATAATACGTATTATCAGCAAGCAGTAACCGAGGCGAATGCAGCAATCAATCAGGCGTATATTTCCAAGAACACCTATGGTGCCTATGTGTATGCCATTGGCTTGTATGACAGTACCGACGTGGATGCTACCAGTGATGTTGCCTACTACATGAATGCACTGTCTTCGAATTATCCGGCTGCCAAAAAGATGGATGATATTAAAGCGGCTGTGACCTATACACAGGCAGCGAGTGGAACTACGTTGGAAAACAATGGAAAGTTCTTTGTAAAAGATGGCAATAGCTACTATGAAGTGAAGTACGGATATATCAATCGGCAGTATTGTTGGTATTACAGTAAAGGAACAAATCGTAACACTTCGATTACCACTACGACCTACCCGACGGTTTCAAGCAGTGGTAAGGTAGGTAATTATGTGATCTATCAAAAAACGGGCGGATACGCAGAAACGGAGAATACAGGATATTATTCGGCAACCGATAGTTCGGAGCAGTTGAAGCAGTATTTTGACGCGGTTCTGCGCGATATTACCACCAAGATCACAACGGAAATTGTATTGCACGATGATACGATTCTGCGAGATTTCATGAATCAGGGCTTGGTTCTGACGGAGGATACGGTGATCACCACTTATCTCCAAGAGGGAGAGTATATTAGCGATGGAAATATCAAGTGGAAAGAGAACCTGGTGAAAAAAACAGAATTAGCACTGAGCAGTGGTGCAACCACAGAAAAAGATGGTGATGGTACCAATGGTAGTAGTGGTATTGCCATTAATGTATATAATTATGAGGCTGGGAATGCAACCAATCCGGCAAAAGCGGAGTATCATCCCCATACAGTGGATATTACCGGTTACAAATTTAGTCATTATTATATTGATGATGAACACACAACCGGTTATAAGCTGATTGCCAAGATTACTCGTGTAGAAGCACGGGACGATGTGCAATGGGGTCGGTCTACCAATACCAATGGTGAGACATCCGGTGTATGGCTGCCGGCGGATGAAAAGGACAATCGAGAGCTGTTGCTGCCCTTTGATCAGCCCACCACGATCTTTGTGGAACGTGCCTATGTACTGGACTATGGTAAACAATTTACCTTAGCAGACTGGTATTTTGATGATGAAGCGGGCGGAGGAAATCGTACTGCAGCCCCGATTCATTTAGATTTGAACATTGCAGACGGCATGAACGGATTTGATACCGCAGCTCCGAATACACAAAATACCGTAAATGGTACCTATGGAAATACCCAATACGGCAATGTCAACTTGAACGATGGAATTGTAACCTATGCTCCCACCACAACAAATTGGGGTGGCTATGATCAGTTCTATGTATTTGGTAATACCTGGCGCAGTACCGTTCGAACTCAAGATGCCAATGAAAACGGTAATTTGTGGAACAAGGTTACGGTTATTCCTGCCAATAACATCTACTACGAGGATTCCTTTATTACCACTTCCGACTCCACGCAGAATGGTATTGAGGGCTTTACCTTTACCGGAGCGTGGTCCATCGAAGGTTCATCAGGTGGAAATTATGAACTTCCGGAGCAGAAAGAAAGTGCCCCCTATGGCGATGTACATGGTTGGACAGACTCCTTGGAAAATGACTACACGTTTACGGATGGCAGTGCACATTTGGCAGATGGTGAGAAGGAAGCCATGGCAGAATTTACCTTTACCGGCACCGGTGTAGATGTGTATACTCGTACGAATAGCGATTCCGGTGTGGTAGTGGCGGAACTGAGTAAAAAGGAGACGGTTGAAGGAAAAGAAACCTGGACGTATATGAAAACGTTGATCGTTGATAACTTAGCGGTATCGGGCGATTATTATAGTATTCCTTCTGTTTCTTTTAAAAATATTGTCTATGGAACTTATAAGGTAAAGCTGGTCGCGGTTCAAACCAATACTTTGATTGACAATAGAGGTCAATATTATATTGATGGAATTCGCATTTATAATCCGTTGGATAGCAACACTAACTATCAAGAGGATATTGTTAAAGATGCCTATGGACTGGAAACCAATGCGGTATTTACAGAGGTCCGTGATGTGCTGTTGGATTATAACGATTTCAATATCGATATGGAAGATATTGAAAAAGGCAAGATGGGTGCTGTATTTATTGACCTAATTCAAGAAGGACAAGAAAGTGGTCAAGATAAGCACGGTGCGGGAGTGCCTACCTATGAAATTGGTACTTTCGAGAGTTTTGGTCCTAAAAATGAAGTATATTTGAACGCAGGACAGGCGATCGTTTTGAAGGTAGAAGAAGGAAATACCTATTATGTAGGTTTAAAGAGTCTAACTGGAGGTGGCCAAAAGGACGATCAAGGAAAAGAAGTTGCGGGTATTCAAGTGAATGTCAGCGGTATCGACCAGGCAGAGCCTACCATAATTCGGGTAGGTCATACGACCGATATGTATTATCAGGTAACACCGGTAAATGGTTATATTGTAATTCAAAATGCAGATGTTCCAGAGAATGAAGGCCGTATCTTGTCGATTACCAAACTGCGTACCACGAATTTAACAGCACCTGTGGAAAATGGTGGTATTATACCGGTGGCCGAGGCGGAAGTCCTTGAACAAATGGCGAACTTTAGTGAATATATGTTGACATTGCCGGAAGAAGACAAGAATCAGTCTCAGGGATCGGAGGAAGGAAAAACTCCTTCCCTGCAGGAGCAGACCGATGCGATTTTGGCTATGTCCAGTGAACTCTTCACTTCGGTACGTCAATGGTTGGAAACGAACTGAGGAGGGCGAGAAGATGAAAGCAAGTTATACCAAACCTTTATTTGATGTTGAAATATTCTCGACCAATCAGTCGGTGGCACGAGATTGCGCTCAGCAGGTTGAGTTTAATCAAACCGGCTTAGAAGCCTGTGGATGGGATATGGGCGGCGGTAATATTATTTTCGTATCTGGAAATCAGACATGTAAAATCGGGGGAGAGAACCTCGAAATGTACTGCTATAACAATCCCACGGAAGGTAATTATATTATGCATTCTTAATACATCGCCCCCGTAGACATAGTGTTTACGGGGGCGTTGGGAAACATTATGAAAGAATATTTTTTGAGCATGGCCGGTATGCGCATGGTACTGCGCACGCCGGAAGCAATTAACATATCGAAAGGATTGCGGCCTTTTTTATGTGAACCGCAATCGGCATTGGACTGCTGCATTGAAGTGCAGCAAAGCAGTGTGCTGCCTCCTATGTCAAAAAACGGAGTATGGTACGGATTGGAATATTATGATTCCAATGAAACTATGAGGTGTGTGTTTCATTACATAACACGAGAAGCCGCGCCCTTTGCCGTAACGCAGCAATTTGCAAACGGCAATATCATCATCACGGTACGACCGGAATATCAATCTTATTTTTCGGGAAGTTCCGGGATTTTTAACCGAATTGGTACGGAATCTATGCTGCTGCAGCATAATGGTTTGCTGCTGCATGCTTCACTTATACAATATGCCGGAAAAGCCATTGTTTTTTCCGGCCCATCCGGCGTGGGAAAATCGACCCAGGCGGAGATTTGGAAACAATGTTTTCAGGCCGATATTATCAATGGAGATCGTGCGATCCTGCGAAAGATGGATCAAGGCTGGATCGCCGCAGGTTCACCCTATGCCGGATCTTCCGGTATATATCGAAATATATCGGCACCTTTGGCGGCCATTGTTGTGTTAAAGCAAGCAAAGGAAAATCGACTGCAAAAACTAACAGCGATGGAAGCATTTCGGTATATTTATCCGGAACTTTCCAATCATAATTGGGAAAAAGAGTTTACCGGAAAAGTAACCGATCTGGCTTTGGAACTATTGACAACCATACCGACATATTTACTGGAATGCCTGCCGGAAGAAGGTGCAGCATTCTTACTAAAGAAAGGACTCGATTTATGAAAGCGACGCCTGTTGTGCCACCGATCACAGAGTATTTGCATCGTAAAGCAACCGCAGCGGGAATACCGCTCAGTGGTACATTTGAGTTGACACCGGTGTGCAATATGGACTGTAAAATGTGCTACGTGCGTTTATCGCGCCAAGCGCAGGAAGCGATTGCACCACTGCGCAGAGCAGAAGAATGGATCCAATTGGCACAAAAAGCAAAGGAAGCGGGCATGCTGTATCTTTTGCTGACCGGAGGCGAACCCTTTATGCATCCGCAGTTTCGACAGATCATGGAAGCAATGCATAAAATGGGACTGTTGATTTCGATTAACTCTAATGGAACTTTGATTGATGAAGAAACGGTGGAGTGGCTGAAAAAAGTGCCGCCGGTGCGGGTCAATGTCACCCTGTATGGAGGTTCCAACGAAACCTATGCCCGTCTGTGTGGAAATCCGAACGGATTTACTCAGGTGGATCGTGCCATTCAAAGGATGAAAAATGCAGGAATCTGTGTTAAAATTAATTGTAGCCTGACGCCCTACAATGCACAGGATCTTCCGTTTATCGTTGAGTATGCAAAAAAAAATGATTTGTTAATTCAGGTGGCTACCTATATGTTTCCGCCAATTCGCAAAGACGAAACCTTGGTGGGACAAAATGAACGCTTTTCACCGGAAGAGGCTGCCTATTATATGGCCTACGCGGACTATCTGACGTTGGGCAAAGAACGATTTTTAGCAGAAGATATGCAAAATCTTGTTTTGGTAGATCCGGAAGATTCCTGTTATGATCAGGGGGATGGCATGCGATGCAGAGCAGGAAGATGCTGTTTTTGGATCACATGGCAGGGAAAAATGTTGCCCTGTGGTATGTTTGTGAATGATGGGGCGCCCAACGTATTTGAAAAACCTTTTGAAATGGCATGGGATGAAGTAAAGCAGTATACTTCACAAATACGGTTGCCGGGAGCTTGTGCGGTGTGCCAGGCAAAGGATGTGTGCCATGCTTGTGCCGCGATCGTAGCCACAGAAAGTGGATGTTTTGATAAAGTACCCCAGTATCGGTGTGATATGATGCATGCATATCCGAAACAATGGGAACGGGTTAAGGAGGAAGGAGTATGAAACGATCAAAATTTGTAAGACCACTCATCGGTGTTGTGTGTGTGGGCGTTATAATTCTGGTTGTTGGTATCGCTCTCGTGTTAGACAGTCAATCACCGAATCCGATTTTTGGTATTTTTGACTTTGATTCTGAGGAGGACGAAGAGGAAAAAGAGGAATCTTGGTATATTCTGTCCGAAGGAAAAGAGGCAGAAGAGGAAGAGCAAGATCAAGAGCAGGACCAAGAGCAGGATGCGTCGGAAGAAGATTCAGCCGAACAGACGGTAGCACCGCCGCAGGATCTTCCTTCATCCGTTGTGATTCCTACGGAAAAAGACCCGGAAACAGGAGAATCCATGGGACTGAATTTTCCTTGTACTATATCGGAGTATAAAATAGATATCATTAAATTTGCTTCCTTTGATGGTATGTATGTGGAAGATGGTACACAGGCGAATGTACAGGATGTTGCCATGATGATGGTCGAAAATAATGGCGATTTTCCCGTTGAATATACACAAATTTGTGTAGAATACGAAGAGGAAACCTTGCTGTTTGATATTACGGCGCTTCCCGTTGGAGAAAGAATGGTCGTACAGGAAAAGAACGGCAAATCCATACCGGAAGGAACAGCGGAAGCAGCCAATGCATTAGTGGTGCAGCGCGCGCAGATGGATATGTCAGAAGAAAAGGTATCGGTAACCGATAATGGGAATAATACCTTAACGATTCAAAATCTGACCGATAAACAAATTCCTACAGTACGTGTATTCTATAAGTATTATATGCCCGATGAAGATATTTTCATAGGCGGCGTTTCCTTCACCGTAAGAGTCACTGGGTTGGCGGCCAATGGCAGTATCACCATTCAGCCGGCTCATTACACCAGTCAAACCAGCCGGGTGGTCATGGTGCTAACCTATGATGCGGAGGTGTAAGGTAATGAAACTACGAGGTGAATTTGTAGTAAGACAAATTCTGGATGATATTGTGGCCATTCCGGTGGGAAAAAATGCATTGTTTTTTAATGGCATGATCATGTTAAATGAGGTAAGTCGATTGATCTGGGAATGTTTAGAGCAAGAAACGAGTTTGGATCAGATCCTTACGGCAGTTACCGATCATTTTGAGGTTTCCGCGGAGGAAGCAAAAGAAGACATCGTGGCATTTCTCGATAAGCTGCGCAGCGTACAGTTATTAGAAGAATAAGGAACAGAGTATGGCAGAAATAAACAGATCCTCTCAGGAGGAAGTACAGGAAGAAGTGTTTGAGATCGATCTGTCGGTCCTAATACGAGATATATTACGAAGTTTTGGAAAACTTTGGTGGCTGACGGCTCTATTGGCGGCTATATGTGCGGCGGTCTCTCTTTTTTATGGCATCCGTTCCTATCAACCCCTATATAAGGCGGAGGCTACCTTTACGGTGGAAACCTATACAACGCAAAGTGGATATACGTTTTTCTATGATAATCACACGGCAGCGCAGATGGCGTTAACCTTCCCCTATTTGTTGGACAGTGATCTGCTCCTGGATCGAGTGAAGATCGATTTGGGCGTCGAGTATTTGAATGGAATGCCCAGTGCAACCGTCATCGAAAACTCGAATCTATTCACATTGTCGGTTACCAGTTCGGATCCGCAGGCCGCTTACGATATTCTGCAGGCGTTGATCAAGAATTATCCGATCGTAGCGGAATATGTAATTGGCAGAACGCAGTTAAACATGATCGATTATCCGGAATTTCCCAGCATGCCTTATAACAGCACGCAGCATCTGAAGTCTGCAGCCTGGGGCGGAATGATCGGCTTTGTGTTGGGTATGGGAATCATCTTTTTGCATGCGCTAATGCGCAATACCGTGCGTAAAGAAAAAGACATTCATGAAAAGCTGCAAACAAGCTGCGTAGGCAGCGTTCCGTTGGTAAATCTCAGACGAAGTCGTAAAAAACAGAATATGATGCTGTCAATTCATAACCATAAAGTGGGCACCCCTTTTCGGGAAAGTTTTCGCGGTATGGCTCTGCAGATCGAACGAAGCCTAGAGCAGAAAAAAGTATTGATGATAACAGCCACCGGAAAAGGTGAAGGAACTTCGGCAGTGGCACAAAATCTGGCCTTTGCCTTAGCCGATCGAGGAATGCGTGTGGCGTTGATCGATGGAAATTTACAGCATACGTCCCCGCTCAAACGAGGACTGGAGGAGTACTTGCAAGGAAAGCAATCGATGGAGCAGCTTTTTCAGCAGAGCGAGCAGGATTCGATCTATACAATGGGCTGTGGCAGAGCATTATCCTCGAAAGAATGTTCCTTAGCAGTGAAATCCTTCGCCAAACTCGTACAGTATTTAAAGGAGCAGGTCGATTATGTTTTGATCGATACTCCACCTTGTCAAAATCTGGATCAGGTGTCCAATATTGCAGAACAGGCAGAAGCGATCTTATATGTGATCCGACAAGATACCGTTAAATTGCCGAAGATCATGAATTGCTTTGAAGATCTGAATCATTTTGAGGCAAAAATCATTGGCTGTGTATTAAATGGAGTCCGACACGGTATCACCGGCTATGGTTATGGTTATAGCTACGGTTATGGCTACGGTTACGGAAGAGGATATCGCTATGGACGATATTCTGATTACGGATACGAAGAAGGAAAAAATAATAAAAATAAACAGACAGAGTTTGAGAATGAGTAAATTATGTGATCTTCATACGCATATTTTACCGGGTATCGATGATGGTGCTTCGACCATGGAATATGCGCTTGAAATGCTGAAAAATGCAGTGGCCAGTGACGTAGAGTTTATCGTGGCAACGCCTCATTGTAATACACCCGGTGAAAGGAAAAATTATTTGGATCCGGATTTACAAGAGCGTTTCACACGGCTGCAGCAGGCAGCTGCAAGCTTGCCGATCCAATTGGCACTGGGAGCCGAGGTGCATGTTACGGAAGAACTTTCCACTCATTTGATGGAAGGGCGGCTTCCTTCCATTAACGGAAGTCGGTATTTGCTAACGGAATTTCCAATGCATTTTCAAAAAAATGATTTTATCAAAGTGCTGCAGGAGATCAAGACCTGTGGTTATATTCCTTTGGTTGCGCATCCGGAACGATATCGTACGGTATGTGAACAACCTCAAATGGTGGAACAATGGCTGAATATGGGATGCCATGTGCAGTTGACCGGTGGAAGTATTTTGGGCGAGAGTGGAAAAACAGTGCAGCGTACAGCAGCATTTTTGCTGCGTTATGATATGGTAGCCTGTATTGCCAGCGATGCACATGGGATCAACTGGAGAAGTAATTTTTTACTGGATGTATATGATCATTTGTCTGTGCATTATTCGAAACAATACGCTCAGTGCTTAATGTATACGAATCCAATGCGCATTTGTAATGATCAATCCTTATAGAAAAGAGATGTAGTATGCGATATTTGCGAATATTTTCGATTGTTTTTTTTGCGGCAGTTTTGCTGTTTTCGAGATGGGTCAATGAACAGTATTATGCAAACTTGAATACCGACTATCCGGAATTGCATAACACCGAAGAGGTTCTGTATATTAGTGTAGAGGATCCGCCGGAAGCGATCTTTCGCGGTTTAAGTGCAGAAGATGCCACCGATGGCGACTTAACGGATCAGATCATGGTTGCCTCGGTATCCCATTTTTTAGAGCCTGGTACGGTAAAGGTAAAGTATGTTGTATTTGATGAACATAATAACTCGGCGACTCTTTCACGCAATGTTCATTATGTGGATTATGAAAGCCCTACCTTCTCAATGGAAAAGTCTCCGATCTATGCCACCGGAAGTTCCTTTGACCTACTGGACTATATCAAAGTCGAGGATTGTTTAGATGGTGACATCAGTGATCAAATTCGTGTGATTTATAATATGGTAAATAATTATGCCGTGGGAAATTATCCGGTTCTGCTGGAAGTGTCGAATTCCTGTGGAGATACGGCGCAGCTCACGGTATGGGTTACGTATACAAACGAAAAGAATACAGCATCCATTAACCTGCATCGTTATTTGGTATACATCGAACAGGGAGAAAAATTTGATCCTCTGCGATGGGTGGCTGCGGTAGTCGATCAAAATGCCGTAGCACTGGATACGGAATATATAGAGATTCAAGGAAATCTGGATGTGAATACGCCGGGATCTTATCAGTTGGTATATAAATACGACGATGGAAAGCGGACCGGTCAAACAGCACTGACGATTGTGGTAACAGAAAGGTAAACATAAATGGAAGAAAAGACGATACGTTTTGACGAAATCAACCTGTATGGTATAATCTTGATGTTATTCAAAAATTTATGGGTGATCGTCCTTTTGTGCATGAGCATTCTGATTGGATATACATCGATCTGTCGGCTGACCTATAAACCGATGTACACATCAGCGGCCACATTTATGGTAAGTGCAAAAGATAGTACAAGTGCCTATAATTCCTTAACAACCACACAGAGTATGGCTTCGGTTTTTGTGGAAGTGTTTCAAAGCAATGTGCTGAGAGAAAAGATTCAAGAACAAATGCCGGATGAGCCATTTACCGGAACGATCAATACGACAACGATTCCGGAAACGAACCTTCTCATCGTAACCGTAAATTCCGATGAGCCGGCTATGGCCTTTAAGGTGCTGAATTTGTTGATCGAAAACTATAGCACGATTTCGGATTATCTGTTTTCCAATGCGCAGCTGGAGGTTATTAAAGATCCGGTGATACCGATCGTACCGTCCAATCCTCTCGATGTGGAATCCAAATATCCGCTGCTTATCGTGGCCTCTGTGTTTTTAAGCACGGGAGCAATCGTAGCCTTGTATTTGCTTCGCAATACGGTGCAGACATCGAAGGCGGCTAGACGAAAAATTGATGCACGCTTTTTAAGAACCATTCAGCATGAAAAAAAGAATAAAACGCTGAAAGCGAAACTGCGCAGACGAAATACGGCCCCGCTGATTACCAACTCGCTGATCAGTAAAAGTTATATTGAGGACTATTTAAGCCTTTGTTCTTCGTTGGAATACCATATGCGAAAGAGAAACCAGAAAGTAGTTTTGGTCACCAGTATTGCGGAAAACGAGGGTAAGTCAACGGTAGCCGCCAATTTGGCCTTGGCCATGGCCGAAAAGAACAGAAAGGTTGTGCTGTTAGACTGCGACTTTCGTAAGCCTTCTTTACATAAGATCTTCGAAGTATCGGTGGAAAAAGACAAGTTTTTTTCCGAAGCTTTATTGAGAAAAGAGGAAAATCCCATAGACCATTTGATGGAAGTCAAAAAATATGGTATCACTTTGGGAATCAGTCAAAGTGTTGGTAAAAGCATTACCAAGATGGTAAATGGAGATCGGCTGCAGCAGTTGATCGAAGAATTACGGTCACAAGTTGATTATGTGATTTTGGACACACCTCCCATGCGGGCAGTTGCGGATGCGGAGAGCATGGCGCGCTTGGTCGATACAGCAGTTTTGGTGGTGCGTGCGGATTACATGCCGGTGGCATCGATTAACGATAGTATGGATCGCTTGAAAGAATGCGTACCGGAATTATGCGGCTTTGTTTTGAATAATTATCGAACTTCTTTATAATAAAAAGCACCCTCGTGATAAGGCTTGTGTTACAGGCCTCACCGCGAGGGTGTTTTTTATGTTGTAGAGTTTTTTAATTCGATGGGGTAGAAGAAACCAATTCGATGTGGTCATGGTTGATCGAATAAATACGATCGCTCATATTCAAAATGCTAGCTCGATGGGTCGTAATGATGCAGGTTCTGTTTTGCTGCGACATCATGATGTTTTTCATTACTTTACACTCAGTGTTTACATCCAGCGCACTGGTGGCTTCATCCATCAAAAGAAATGGAGCTTCTGAGAGAAGGGCACGGGCAATGCAAAGACGCTGCAGCTGGCCTTCGGAAAAACCGCCGCCGCCCTGTTCTTTGACCACCGTTTGAAGACCTTCGGGAAGGCGATGGACAAATTCATCGGCACAGGCCAACGTCAATACATCATAAAGTTCTTCGTCGGTAGCATCCGGTTTGATCAGGCGCAGATTTTCGGCAATGGTACCGGAGAATAATTTATTGTTCTGAGGTACATAGGTGAAAAGGCGCCGGGTCGAAGGAGAAATAGCAATGCAGTCACCGTCTTCAGCGCAGATTTGAAGTGATCCTTTCTTCGGTCGGATAATGCCTAAAAGAAGACGGAGCAAAGTGGTTTTTCCCTCGCCGGAGGGGCCGATCAGCGCAATGATCTCTTTGTTTTCCGCAAGAAAATCACAGCCGGACAATACATCAATGCCATCTTCGTAATGGTAGGAAAGGTCTTCTGCTTTAATAGAAAGGGAAGAATTCCCATGTTTTTCGATAAAAGAATCAAAACTCTGCGAGTGGCTGCTGTCTTCATAAGGAAGTTCCATCAGTGTCATGATACGACCGGCCGAGGTGGCAGCGTTAATGGCACTGGGGATCAAACTGGCTAAGGAAGAAAAGGCCGAACTCAAAGAAGTAGACAATTGCAGGAACAAAGTCATGGTACCATAGGTGATATGGCCGGACCAAAGCCGATAGATACTCCAGGTAAAGCAAAGAACGGCAACCAAGGTACCCGCCAGAGACATGATGGTATTTTTCTGAATATAAAAACGATTGTAATTCAAGGAAGCTTCTTTAAATTGTTGCTGCAGCTGACGATGCTTTTGCGAATAAACAGAGGTACGATCCAAAGATTTGATCAATTGAATGTTTTGGAAGGACTCTTCATTAAATACCATCATTTCGCTGCTCAGCGTACGCATTTTTTCATTATGCTGCCGCATCATCTTAATGACATAACGACTCATCAGTAAGGTGACCGGGGCGCTGAACAAAGCAAACAGAGCAAGGGTCTCATCATAGTACAGGATCACGCCAAAGGTTCCGGCAAATTGCAGAAGGCGGGTAAGCAGTTCGGGAAACCAGCCTAAAATACTGGAGGAAATCGTGTTGATATCGCCGCCTACGCGCGTCAACAGGTCGCCGGAATGGTACAAAGATAAGGATTCCCAATCGGTATCCATCAGCTTATCGTACACTTCAGCTGTGATCTGATGGTTAATGCGAATACTGATCGTGGTATTGATTCGGCTCGAAAGCGCTCGTATCACGAGTTGGAATAACTGCATGAATACAAAAAAGATCAACGCCGTGAGAATACCACTGGTGTTCATAGAGGTAACCGCATCGATGATGTGTTTACTTAACACACTGCCGGCCAGGCCGATCACCGTGCCTAAAATACCGGTAAAAATATACCAGGCAACGGCGGATTTATAGCGTAAGCTATAACGACTGAGCCAGCGCCATTCTTTGAGCATTTCCGGCAAAGAATGAGAGCGGAAGAAATTGCGTATTTTTTTCATAGATCACTTTCTCGTTTCGAGGGATTTATAGATACTGTATTATAACATATCCTTCTTAAAAAGAATAGTAAAAACATTTTGTTTTTCTCTCGCGTAAACTTGTTTGTAAATTTTCTTTAGAACTATTGACGAATTTATAAAGAAAATTTATAATGGATAAATCGGACCCAAATCCGAACCGAATGAAAGTCTTAACGAAATTACGAAGGTATTTAGAATGAAGAAAACCAAAGGAATGGGATGGTTCATCGGTGGCCGTGTGCTGCAGTTTGTTCTCATACTGCTGGCGGCCAGCGTGCTGATCTTCGCCATGTGTCATATATCGCAGATCGACCCGGTAGCGGTCATTTTGGGTGGTAAACAAACTTCTCCTGAAACCATCGCCGCGCTGCGGGAAAAATTTAATTTGAACGATTCTCTGCCCCAGCAGTACATAACTTGGATCACCGGTATGCTGAAGGGCGATTTCGGCCTAGACTTCAAGTACCAGCAGCCTGTATGGGATCTGATCGTAGGACGTATGCCGGTTACCCTGAGCCTGACCTTTTTCAGCTCGATCCTGGCCATGATCCTGGCCATTCCGCTGGGCGTATTCAGTGGCGTGAAGAGCAACACAGCACTGGATCGGGGCGCCTCCCTGTTCTCTCTGTTGACCATGGCTTGCCCGCCCTTTTTTATCAGCGTAATTGCGATCTACATCGTATCCAACGTGGCTCCGAGCATTTCCTTTACCGGTACCTTCCAGACCCTCGGTCAGATGATCGATCGACTGTGGCTGCCCTGTTTGTGTTTGGCAATCGGCATGATTGCGCTGGCACAGCGTATCATCCGTTCTTCCATGATCGATGAAATGAAGAGCCCCCACATTCAAATGGCTCAGGCCAAGGGCCTGCCGCAAAAAACGGTCATTTGGAAGCACGCGTTTAAAAATGCATTGGTACCCCTGATTACCGTGTGTGGTATTCAGTTCGGCAGCTTGCTGGTTGGCTCTGTTTTGGTCGAATCGGTATTTTCCCTGGCTGGCCTCGGTGGTCTGCTGATATCAGCGGTACAAACCAGTAACTACCCTGTCACCCAGGCCATCACTATGCTCATGGTATTTATTTTCCTGTTGATCAGTACGGTGACCGATATTCTGTATGCGGTGATCGATCCTCGTATCCGCACCGGAAAGGGAGGTCGCAATGAATAAGCGAAGTGTGAAAAAAGAACAAAACATTCGTCTGTTTTTTACACCGGCGGTCATCATCGCCTGTGTGATTCTGGCGGTGGTTGTGTGCGGAGCTGTGTTTGCAGATGTGCTGGCTCCCCATGATCCCAATGCCATCGATCTGAGCCGAACCTTTAAAGGAATGTCCGGCGAGAACTGGTTAGGAACCGATTCCACCGGCCGTGATATTTTCTCTCGATTGCTCTTTGGCGGTCGCACGGCTCTGCTGAGTGCACTGGCCATTGTAGCCTTTGCCATGCTCTTTGGCATTCCCTTGGGCCTGTTCGCCGGTTACTACGGCGGCTGGTTCGACAAAGTGGTGCTGCGCGTGTGCGATATCATTATCGCCTTCCCGTCGCTGCTGCTGGCTTTCGTATTTGTAGCCGCCTTTGGCCGCAACCTGATGAACAGTATTGTGGCCATCGGCATTATCTATATTCCCATGACGGCAAAGCTGACCCGTTCGCTGACGCTGACGGAAAAGACCAAGACCTACGTGGAGGCCGGCCGCACCATTGGATATTCCGGCCCCCGCATCTTACTGCGTGAGATCCTACCCAACTGTGTGCCTTCCTTAACGGCCCAGCTCACTCTGGACGTGGGCTACGCCATTTTGGACCTGGCCGCCATGAGTTTTTTGGGTTTGGGCGTACAGCCGCCCACCGCAGACTGGGGCGCCATGTTGGAGGAAGGACAGTCTTTGCTGTTCCTGCATCCCATCGGAGCCATTGCCCCCGGCGTGGTGATCGTGCTGACGGTAATTGCCATCAATCTGCTCAGCGATGGCGTAATGCGCTATATCGATCCCACTCAGCGTAAGCTGCCTCGCATGAAGAAGGCACGACTGGAAGCCATGATCGAAGCAGCTATGAAAGGCAACGAGGCTGGAAAGGAGGCCCACCATGAGTGATTTATTAAAAGTACAGGACCTCCATATGTGGATCCAGACCGATAAGGGTTTGAATCATATTCTGCAGGGCGTGCAGCTGGATATTCAGCCCGGTGAGATCCATGGTTTGATCGGTGAAAGTGGCTGCGGTAAGACCATGATGACCAAGGCAACGCTGAACCTGATCGACCCCAAACGCACTGTGATCCGCGGTACCATTGAATTTGAAGGAAACGACCTGAGTACATTAAACGAAAAGGAACGCCGCAAAATGGGCGGCAGCCAGATTGGATATATCACCCAGGATCCCTTAACCGCATTAAATCCGCTGTATACTGTGGGCGAACAGATCGCGGAAATGCTGCGGTATCATAAAGGCATGAAGAAAAAGGAAGCGGCGGAGGAAGCCGCCCGCCAGCTGGAACGAGTGGGCATCAAGCCCGGCAGCGAGATGGCCAAGCGCTACCCCCATCAGTTCTCTGGCGGCCAGCTGCAGCGCATCTGCATCGCCATGGCGGTATGCTGCGAGCCCAAGCTCCTCTTTGCCGATGAGCCCACCACTGCACTGGATGTAACCACCCAGGCACAGATTTTGGATCTGCTGAAGAGCCTGCAGAAAAACGGCCTGGCGATCCTGCTGATCACCCACGACTTCGGCGTGGTATCGGAGATCTGTGAACGAGTATCGGTCATGGAAAAGGGCGTGATCGTGGAAGAAGGATCCACCGATGAGATCTTCCAAAATCCCCAAAAGGCGTACACTAAGCGTCTGATCGACAGCGCGGTGAGAAAGGAAGGCGCCTATGAGTGAGCTGCTGCTGCAGGTCAAAAACCTGCGTAAACAATATAAACAAAAGGAAAACATCGTACAGGCTGTGGACAATGTGGATATCACCCTGCAGGCCGGCGAGATTTTGGGCGTGGTTGGTGAAAGCGGCTGTGGTAAATCCACCCTGGCCCGCTGCATCATCCGCCTGATCGGAGCCGACGAAGGCCAGATCCTGTGGCAAGGCAGTGACATCACCCACTACAGTGAAAAGCAGATGCGCGGTCTGCGCTCTCAAATTCAGATGATCTTCCAAAATCCTTATGCATCCTTCAATCTCCGTTTTTCTTTGGGGCATGCGTTGGAACAGGTAGGTAAGTTTTACGGGCTAAAGCCCGAAGAATATCAGGCCAAGCTGGAAGAACTGCTGGCCTATTGCGAGATCGATAAGGAACTGCTGGAACGTCGGCCCTCACAGCTCTCCGGCGGACAGCTGCAAAGGCTAGCCATCGTGCGAGCCCTGCTGCCGTCGCCCAAGCTTTTGATCGCCGATGAGGCGGTATCGGCCTTGGACGTTTCCATTCAGGAGTCGATCCTGGTGCTGCTGCGCGACCTGCGGGAGCGCTTTGGCACAGCGGTACTGTTCATATCACACGATCTGGCCGTGGTGAAAGCCCTGTGTCAGCGGGTGGTGGTTATGTATCGTGGACGCATTGTGGAGGAAGGCGATTGCAATGAGGTGTTTGGGGCTCCGGCCCATCCTTACACCCAGGCGCTGTTGTCAGCCCGGCCTAGATTGGGCCAGCGCCGAAACGAGGAGCGAATCCTGCTGACCGGTGATGTGAGCGATATCCGCGGCTGCGAGAATGGCTGCCTGTTTGCCAATCGTTGTTTTGCGGCGCAGGTGGGGGACTGCCGAAAGGTCCGTCCCGTTATGAAGCATGTGAGCGAGACCCACAAGGTTTCGTGTCATATAAAATAAAAAGGAGGAAAAAAATATGAACAAGACTTTGAAAAAAGTTCTGGTTGCTGTGATGGCCCTGGCAATGCTGATGAGCTGCCTGGTGGGCTGCGGCAAAGAAGAAACGAAAGATGAAGGCGCGATCATTAGCCAGCTGATGGCCGATATCGTTGCTTTGGATCCGGCTCGTTCCTATGACATCTCTACCATGCAGGTTCTGGGTCAGATTACCGAAAATATTTTGGCACAGCAGATGGACGGCAGCATGAAGCCTCATCTGGCAAAGAGCTGGGAGGCTGTGGATCAGCTGACCTACGTGTACACCATGCGTGATGACGTTAAGTTCTCCAATGGCGATCCCATGACCATGGAAGACGTTCTGTTCTCTTTGAATCGTCATTTGGATCCTGAAGTAGCTTCTTACCTGGGCTGGATGGTGGAGAATGTTGAGTCCATCGAGCAGACCGGCGACTGGGAGTTCACTGTTAAACTGTACGAGCCCGATGCTACCTTCCAGTATGTATTCGGTACTTCCGTTGGTTCTGTAATTCAGAAGTCCGCTTGCGAAGCCGCCGGCGATGACTTTGGCAGCACCGTAGAAGGTTTGGTTGGTACCGGCCCCTATAAGCTGACCAGCTGGACCGTTGGCAGCGAACTGAAGGCTGTTTACAATGAGAATTACTGGGATCCCGCTTATAAAGATCCCGATGTAAAGAGCATCACCTGGACCATCATTCCTGAGGATACCACCCGTGTATCTGCTCTGACCAGCGGTCAGACCGATCTGGATACCTGGGTACCCGGCGACATGATCGACACCCTGGAGAAGGGCGGCGTTAAGGTTCAGATGAAAGACTCCGCTAACTTCATTTTCCTGGCTATGAACTGCCAGACCGAGCCCTTCAACGATGTAAACGCACGTCGTGCTGTGGCATATGCAATTCCCAAGCAGGATATTAGCGAGAACATCATTGGTGAAGTAGGTGAAATGGCAACTTCCATGCCCATGGGTTCCTACCTGTACACCTTTGAGACTGAAAGCTGGGAAGAGTACGAAGCAAATGCTTTCAATTATGAATATGACATGGAAAAGGCTAAGGAGTGCCTGGCTAATTCTGCATATCCCGATGGCTTTACCGTAAACCTGATCATCGACGAAGTGAACACCAACAATGCGATGGCTCTGGTAATCCAGGAGTCTTTGGCTGAGCTGGGCATCACCGTTGAGATCGAAAAGATGACTACCGATGAACTGATCAACCACGAGTTTGGCGGCGTTCTGGATGAGAACGGCTACCACACCTTCGATATGGGTCTGTTCGAGTGGGAAGCTGACTGGCCCGATCCCTCCGGTAACATTATGGGTATCTTCCATTCTGCATACATGGGCGAAGGCGGCAGCAATGTGCCCGGTTACTTCAACGAGGAAGTTGACGAGCTGCTGAGCCAGCAGGCTGCTTCCACTGATGAGGCTGAGCGTACTCAGCTGCTGCAGGATGCACTGGATATCATCATCGACGAGAGCCCGCTGGTTCCCATCAGCTACACCTACTACAAGATGGGTCTGGGCGAGAAGATCGAATACTATGACAGTGTTACCTGGGGTCCCTACTTTAAAGATATGAAACTGGCTAAATAAGTTAGGTTTATGTCCGGCAAAGCCGGAAAGTAAACTGTAATGAATCTGCTTCTGAGGTTGCCGCGAGAGCGCCGACCTTGGAAGCTGGTTGCAAAAGAAAAGGAGTTAAGCATGATTCGAGCGAAAGATCTGGCAGCCAAGTTAGGAGTCTCGGCCGCCACGGTGTCACTGGTGCTCAACGATAAACCGGGCATCTGCGATGACACCCGCCGAGAACTGCGAAAACGAATTGTTGATATGGGGTATGGCTATATGCTGAAGACCCCGGAAAAGAAGGCAGATGGGTCGGCAGCTGAGAGAAAAACTGCTAAGGAAGCTGCTGATCGGAAAAAATTTGCCTTTGTTATTTACCCTGTCTGCAAGGAGTGCGGTGATACGGCATCATTTTATACTCAGGTCATGGAGGGGGCGTCTGCCTACCTGCAGGAAAAAGGCTATGAAATGATGGTGTATCATGTGAAGCCGGAATGTGGATGCAGTCTGGAAAATTTGGTAGACAAAGATGTAAAAGGCATGATCGTACAGAAGCCATGTTTGGAATTGGTGGATGTGGATCAGCTGCAAGCCTTGAATCTTCCCTTTGTCATGCTGGATACCTATTATACCAATACGGATATCAGCAGCGTATCTGTGAATAATGAACAGGGCGTATATAAGCTGATTCATCACCTGCGGGAGCAGGGGCATGAACGTATTGGTTATATTAGCTGTGGTTTAGAGCGGGCTGCCTTTGATGAGCGAAAGGGCTATTATTATATGCTGCTGGCGCAGCAGGGACTGCCCTATCATCCGGATTGGTCCGTCCCCCTTGGCGATGAGGAAAAACTGCAACGGGCTCTTTTGGACCCCGAAGGTCCCACTGCCTTTTTGACGGATAACGATATCATTGCCTGGAAGGCGATCCAGAAGATCCGTACCTGTGGCTATCAGGTGCCGGAGCAGATCGCAGTGACGGGTTTTGAGGATCATAGCTTGGGACTGCTGAGTGATCCGCAGCTGACCACGATCCGTGTACCCTATGCGGATCTGGGTCGGGAAGCAGCCCGTGTGCTGCTGACCAAGATCGCCCGCGGCGATGCCGAACCGGATGTGCCGATGAAGGTGGAGCTGGGGGTAGAGCTTGTGGTGCGGGAAAGCACCGCCTGCCGAGTTGGAAAATAATCGGCTAAATGAAAAGTGAAAGTATGAATGAGTGGCCGGTCTGCGGATGAATTATCTGCGGACCGGTTTTTATGTTTGAATTCGGTATTTGAATATGGTACACTGAAATAACCAACATTTAGAGGAGGGGTTACCATGTACACAGAAAATAGAAACAGTACACTCATCTTATACAGCAGCCGCGGTGGCACGGCCTTGGCTTATGCCGAGAGGCTGTCGGGTATGCGTGACTGCGACATAATGGAAGCTAAGGATGCTAAGCTTACCCAGCTGCGGGCCTATGAGACCATCATTTGGATGGGCGGCGTGTATGCGGGACGAATTGAAGGGCTGGAAACGCTGCAGAAATATCATAAAAAACTCACCGATCAACGGCTGGCGATCTTCGCCATTGGCGCCGCGGTGGATGAGTTTGAAGCCAAGATCGACTTACCCGGAGAACTCAGCGAGATTCCGCTATTCTACGGCCGCGGGCGCTGGAACTTAAAAACCATGAGCTGGAAGGATCAAATGATGATAGGTATGCTGAAGGCTGCGCAAGAAAAAAAGCCGGAAGCGGTTCCGGAGTGGATGAATCAACTGCTGAACGAAGAAGAGCCGCAGGACTTTATGGAAGACTATTATTTGGAGCCGCTGCTGGATGTGATCAGCGGCCGATAATAGAAGGGAGATGAATCACATGCGACAGTTTCACACTTTTCCACCTTTATGGACACCGGAGAGCAAGATCCTGATTTTAGGAAGTTTTCCCTCGGTGAAATCTCGAGAGCAAGGCTTTTTCTATGGCCATCCCCAGAATCGATTCTGGAAACTGATGGCTAGACTGTTACAGGAAGAAGTTCCCACAACCATTGAAGAAAAACGTGCGATGATTCTCAAGCACAATATCGCCCTGTGGGATGTGATCGAAAGTTGTGAGATCGTAGGCTCATCGGACAGTTCCATCAAAGATGTGAAGGTCAACGATCTGGGGATGATCGTGAAGAATAGTCAGGTGCGTCATGTTTTCACCAACGGCGGAAAATCCCACGAGATGTACGTAAAATACGGCGAGGCGCTCACCGGCATCAAGGCCATCAAGTTGCCCTCCACTAGTCCGGCCAATGCGGCCTTTTCACTGGAAAAGCTGGCAGTAGAATGGGGTTGCATTCTGGAGCATATATGATATAATGTAAAAAACAATTCGAAAACGATGTCTTCGGGGCAGGGTGAGATTCCCTACCGGCAGTAAAAGTCTGCGACCCGCGCGAGCGGCTGATCCGGCGTGATTCCGGAACCGACAGTACAGTCTGGATGGTAGAAGGCGTGCGAAAATGAGTCATAAATTTGTACCTGATTTTAGCACCTGGAAGACGTGGTCTTTCGGGTGCATTTTAATTATTGCTGCCGCGCAGAAGCGGCTGGCATACAATCAGGAGGTATTTAACATGAAAAATTCAAAAACTAAAAACATGACCACCATGGCCATGTTGGCCGCATTGGCCTTTCTGGTAATGGTAGTGGGACGCATCCCCATGGTGGCGGCGGCGCCCTTCCTAAAATATGATCCCAAAGATGTGATCATCGTGATCGGCGGCTTCATCTTCGGCCCCTTCGCGGCCTTTATGATCTCGTTGGTGGTGTCTATCATCGAAATGTTCACCGTAAGCGAAACCGGCATCATCGGCGCAGTCATGAACCTGCTGTCCACCTGTAGCTTCGCTTGCTTGGCCAGCGTGATTTACAAAAAGAAACACAGCATTAACGGCGCGGTGCTGGGCCTTGTCAGCGGTGTTGCCCTCATGGTGGCCGTCATGCTGGCCTGGAACTACCTGCTCACCCCCATTTACATGGGTTATCCCCGTGAAGCTGTGGCCGCCATGCTGGTACCCGTCTTCCTGCCCTTCAACCTGATCAAAGGCGGCATCAACGCAGCCCTCGTATTGCTCATCTACAAACCTGTGGTAATGACCCTGCGCAAGGCCGGTTTGGCGCCCAAATCCACCGGCAGTGGCGCCGCGGGAGCAAATAGCCCGGTTACTGCGAAAAAGCTGGGGGCTTCTGTAATGTTGGCGGCAGCACTGCTGCTGGCCACTTGTATTGTATTTGCACTGGTGCTGGCCGGTATTATTTAAGTATAAAGTATTGGAGGTTTGACTATGATCGATAAAACAATTCCTCATGTGGCAGTACTGTTGGTTCATAAGGACCCTGCCGAATATCCTCGCTACAGCCTTCCTGAAGGCTATCGCTTCGAATCGTTCCGGCCCGGCCGGGAGGCAGATTGGGTACGCATTCATTTAGATGCGGAGCTGATCGATAACGAAGAATCTGCAAAGAATACCTTGGAAAAGGACTTTTTGGTGGATCCGGAAGGCATGGCGAAGCGTATGTGGTTCGTGATCGACCCGGAAGGTCGTGCGGTGGGCACGATTTCCATGTGGAAGGGCGGCGTGTTTGGCCCGGATTATGAGCGCGTGCACTGGGTGGCCGTGCAGAAAGATCAGCAGGGCAAGGGCCTGTCCAATGCGATGATGACCAAGGCGATGGATGTGTATAATGAAGTGAATGAAGGCCGTCCGCTGTATGTGCACACCCAGACCTGGAGTTTTTTGGCGGCGGCGCTGTACGAAAAGTTTGGTTTTGAACCTTATATGGGACCGAAGCCGGTGGCTTGGAGCGCTGAGGCGGACTTTGAGGCCGATGCTGTTCGCGGCTGGCAGATCATTCGTGAGATGCAGGCAAAAATGAAAAAGTAAAAAAAGTTGGAATGAAAAAGCCGGATTTGTTGGAATATTTAAGGGGAGATATTCCAACAAATCCGGTTTTTTCATTTGAATTTAACTTATGAACGCAAAATTATAGTGTCGGATGATCGTGGAAGGAATAGAACTCCTCGTACAGATCTTCAATAATGTTTTCGGTTTTCAGCTTGCGTACGATTGCCGCTAAGTTGTCGGCGCCGCAATTAAGAAGCGCATCGCCGTACTCGGCGTTGGCGCCGGTGGGGTCGCCAGCAAATTGATGGGGGTAGGAGCCATACCAGTTCATACCGGTGAAGACAGCATTTTTAGAAAACCATTCGGCGCGGCGCAGGGGGTAGGCCTCCTCACGGTTTACTAATTCCATGTGCACAAGATCGGGGCGGATCGCCATGATCTGGCTGGTTTCCTGTACATCGGCATGTCCGCCGGGAGCGGGAGGACCAAATTTAGCATCCAGTTCGGCATTCTGTTCAGCAGAAAGATGGAATGCATTATAAGAATAAACCGTATAATCGCGGGGCTCTTCCAAAGTAGCCTGAACGAAGTAATTCAAAAAGGTAGTACTGCCGCCGTGGCCGTTGAGGAAAATGATCTTCTTGTAACCGTTACGGCTGACCTCTTCGCAAATCGCCTCCAGCATGAGAAACTGCAGCTGGCTGCTGACAGCCACAGTACCGGCTTTATGTTTTACTTCGGCCACAATGCCCAGCGGATAGTAGGGGAAGATCATGAATTCTTCCTGCTTAGCAGCGCGGGCTGCCACCTCACGGGCAATATACACATCGGTACCCAAGGGCAGATGGTTGCCGTGTTTTTCCATGCATCCCAGTGGGATCACGCATACGCCGCCGGTCACATCTAACGATTCAACAAATTTGTTCACATTGAGTTCTTCCCAAAACATAGGGTCCTCCAATCCGCCGGCGGGGACGCACCTGCGCCGACATTCACAGTTTAAGTTAATTTTAGCATAACACGGAATGGATACGCAGGCAATGATTTTTTGCAGGAATTGACAGTATCGAGGGAAAAGAGTATACTTTCCATACTGCAATAGAGAAAGAAGGCATACAAATGATCAAATTACAAGCACATCGCGGCGTCAGCACCGAAGCGCCGGAAAATACCCTGTTCGCTATCGAATTGGCGGCCGCCCAAGGCTATGCCATTGCCGAGGTGGATGTCAGCGTGACCAAAGATGGAAAATTCGTACTGCTCCACGACGATACTCTGAACCGCACCGCCCGCCGGACTGATGGCGCTGCCATTGAAGAACCACTGCCCCTGGCGCAGCTCACCTACGAGGAGGTACTGGCCTACGACTTCGGCGGCTGGTTTTCAAAAAAATATGAGGGCACATCAATTCCCCTCTTTGAAGATATTTTAAAATTTGCCCGCACAGCGGGCATTAAGCTCAAGATCGACAACAAATACCAGCGTTTTACAAGTGCCGAAAAGGAAGCGCTATACGCCCTGCTGGCACAGTATGACGACATTGCCGCGCTGACCTGCAGCACCATCGACGCGCTGCGCGAGGCCTTGGGGCAGCTGCCGAACCTGGAATACCATTACGACGGTCTTATTTCGCAGGAGATCCTGGAGGAATTATCGTCCCTTTTGCCGCGAGAGCGGCTTACCGTGTGGGCTCCCATGCAGAATCCGCATACAAGCTGGGTAAAAGTAGCCTTTGCGGATGAAGCCTTGGCGCAGCTAATCAGACAGTATGCACGGCTGGGTCTTTGGATCCTGTCCAAACCGGAGGAGCTGGCGCGGGCTGAGGCCCTGGGCGCCGAGGTGGTGGAAACCACAGGCAGCTTGAAGCCGCAGCTGAGGGAGGGCGTGCTGGCGGACATGCATCTGCATTCGCAAAACTCCCACGATAGCCAGTGTCCGGTGATCGACATGGCCCGGGCACAGGTGGCCAACGGCGTAAAGCTGATGGCAGTAACGGATCACTGCGACGTGGGCTTTACCGGAATACCGGAGCTTTCCCGAATCGAGGCTTCTTATGCGGAGGTGCAGCAGACCGATGCACTGGTGACGGATCTGCAGATTTTGACCGGCGTGGAGATCGGCGGCAGCTTTATGCAGCCGGATCTGGCGGAGGTGGTGGCGAAACGCCTGCCCTATGATGTGATTATAGGCTCGGTGCATTCCATTGTGGATCCCATCAGCAAAAAGCCGCTGGGCCTGCATGGTGCCAAGGAGTTTTCCGAGGAAAACATGTACCAATACATGGGCGCGTATTATGACTGCATGCGGATCATGATCGATGTGCTGGATTTTGATATTTTGGCGCATATGACCTATCCGATTCGGTATCTGACCGGGCGGTTCGGCTACAAGGTGGATCTGGAGCGGATGCGGGAGCGGATCGACAATATTCTACAGGCGATCATTCGTAAGGGTATCGCGTTGGAGATCAACACGTCATCCTATGACCTGTTGAACGACACCATGCCCGGCAGGGAACTGGTGCAACGGTACTTCGACATGGGTGGCTATTTGGTGACGCTGGGGTCCGATGCCCATGCAGCGGATAAGGCTGACAAGGCCTTTGCCGAGGCGGTGGCTATGTTGAAGGATATTGGTTTTGAAAATATTTATTACTATAGAGGAAGAAAGGCCCAGCAGTGCAAGCTGGCCTAAGGATTTTCCATTTGGCTAAAAATATGGAGAAGTCATACTTTACATGAAGTTGACTTCTCTTTTTTGTTATGTTACAATTATAATGCGATGTGGTGTAGACTTCCTGTTTCGGTTGCTGCAAATATTTGAATATCAATAAAAGATGAAAAAAGTTGAAAAATAAAAATTTTTTTCCCAAAACTTAACATGGTATGTTAAATTTCGCACTATTTTTAACATACCATGTTCTGGTCAAACCTTCTTTCGTGTGATATTATGGGGCAAATTTAAAGAAGGAGGGTTACATTCATGGCAGAAAAAGATATTACAGAAAAGCTTCTTGAGGAACAAAACGATGTGTTTGCCGATATCATTAATACGCTAGTGTTTGATGGTAAGAAAGTGATTTGCGAAACGGATTTGGAATCGGTAAGCGTGCTTTCGGCTTATAAAATGTCGGATAAGCTGCGTTCTCAGGAAAGGGATGTACTAAAAGCATGGAGACAGGGGTGTATACGAATTGCGATGTGTGGCTTGGAGAATCAGTCGACGGTAGATTATGATATACCACTTCGTGTCATTAGTTATGATGGGGCTGCTTACAGGGCACAACTGAATGACGGTAATGAGGGAAAAGTGCGATATCCGGTGATTACATTGGTGTTGTACTTTGGAGTTGGAAAATGGAAAGGACCAAAAAATTTACTGGGAAGGCTTAAAGTGCCCAAAGAGTTAGAGGGTCTGGTGAGCGATTACCGGATCAATGTATTTGAAATTGGAGAACTGAGCCAAGAGAAGATTGATCAGTTTACCAGTGATTTTCAAATTGTAGCGGATTATGTGATTCAAATGCGGCAGGGAAATACGTATAAACCCAGTGAGAAACCAATGCAGCATCTGGAGGGCGTAATGGAGTTAATGGAAGCGTTGATTAAAGATGCTAAGTACAAGGATGCAATACAGGTACTCAGAAAGATTAAGGATGAAGGAGGGGAACCAACAATGAGAAGTGCGATGGATGAGGCGGTAAAGAGCACGGAAACACGGATGCGCAGCGCGATGGACGAAGCGGTAAGAAGTGCGACAGATGAGGCGGTAAAGAGCACGGAAACGCGGATGCGCAGTGCGATGGACGAAGCAGTGAAAGACGCTGAAGAGAGAGGCGAACAGAAAGGTGTTGATCATGGTCGCGTGGTAGCCTGCGAAGAAATGGCAAAGAAAATGATCAAGATGGCCACATATTCAAAGGAAGAAATTATGCAGATAACGCAGCTGCCTGAAAGTAAAATGGATGAATTGGAAAAACAGATCCGATAAAAAGCTTGTAAAAAGTCTGTAAAAAAGTCTGTAAAATAAAAAAGGCCCGGAGTGATGAACTGGATCATTCCGGGCGGTGTTTTTAGGGACTTACAAGGAATTGTGGATCGTAATTGAATTGATCTTAGTCTGATACTCAGCAGGTACAGTACCGTTGGGGTCGCTGGTGTAAGTAAAGGCAGCAATGGCATCCACATAGTCCATGCCCTCAACAACCCAGCCGAAGGCTGCGTATTTGCCGTTGAGTGCGGAGGCATTGGTGCTGGTATGCATAATAAAGAACTGGGAAGTGGCACTGTTATTATCGTTACCACGACGAGCCATGGAGATTACACCACGTACATGGGACAGCGGATTGGGAAAACCATTTTCATAAAATTCACCCTCGATGGTCTTATCGGAACCACCAGTGCCATCGCCGTTGGGGTCGCCGCCCTGGATCATAAAATCGTAAATAACGCGGTGGAAGGTCAAACCATCGTAGAAACCGCTTTCAGCCAGCTCAATAAAGTTAGCAACGGTTTTGGGTGCAATGGAAGCATCCAGTTCCACTACGATCTGGCCAACAGGGTCCAAATCGGAGGGAAGAGCAGCAGAAACCGGAGAAAGATCGACTTCAATTACCGCATAGGTCTTATCGGTATAATTGGGAATGGTTCTGACAGCGGGGTAAAGAACCGCACCGAAAAGCAGAATGCAGAGAGCAACGATGCCGATCCATTTGATTTTGGAAGCAGGAGCAGCAGTCTCTTCGATATCGCACAAAACCTGCGCCGTCAGCTCTTTGGAAACCTCTGCATGCATCATTTGGTGTTGCAGAAGCTGGATCACATGCTCGTAATGCTGAATGGGGCAGTCCTTACGGCTCTTCATGTTATTCAATGTATGACGGGCCAGATCCTCAGCCTCGTTCATCAGCTTGTTTACCACGATGCTATCGAAGTCCAGCAGTTCGCCTACTTCGGTATTGTTCAAGCCAAAGGTGCTTTTCAGCAGGAAAACGAAACGGTGCAGATTGTCGAATTTGGACAGCAAGTAATCCACATACATTTCGGTGGGATCGGCTTCGGCCTTGGCAGCGGGCATTTTGGCAGGCACTTCGCCGATGGGCTCAAAGGCCTTTTCATCCTGCGCGAGCAGCTGATTCTTACAGTGCTGGGAAGCTGCTACGATCAGTTGCTGGCGAATGTCAGCAACGGGATCCAGCGTGTCCCAAATATTGGCAAATATCTGTCGAACCGCAGCTTCAGCATCCTTCTCATTTTTCAAAAAACGAAGACACAAGAAGTACACCATCTTGTGATTTTGATTATATAAACGAACACGGGCAGCCTTACTTCCTTTGGCCGCCATACTCACGAACATAGACATGGTCAAAATCCTTTCAAATTAAACATTTCAAATCGATCGCGCCAATCGCGGGAGTAGTGCGCAGGCAGACTCGACCGGCGGGCGTTACGTCTATTTTACTATATCAGCTCAAAACTTGCAATAAAAAAGCCTCGTGAAAGATTGAACAATTTGAAAACGAAAGGTATAATAAAGAAGCACGCGAATCCTTTCGCTGCCTGTCGGCAACGAAATGGCGTGCAATATGACGATATGTTCTGGTAGGACAGCATCTTTCATAGACGGTTGCCAGACAAATGTGAAAGGAACGTAATATATATGAAGATCTCAGGACTGCAGAGGCTGACACTTTTAGATTATCCGGGCCGGGTGGCTTGTACAGTATTTTTAGGTGGCTGTAATTTTCGCTGCCCCTTCTGCCATAACAGTCAGTTGCTGGGGCCGGATGCAGAAACCTTTATGGAAACCGAGGAGCTGCTGACCTTTTTGAAAAGCCGACAGGGCATTTGGGAGGGTGTGTGCATTACCGGCGGCGAGCCCACTCTGCAGAAGGATCTACCGGATCTGTTGCGGGCCATTAAGGAAATGGGTTATGCGGTTAAGCTGGACACCAACGGCTATCGTCCGGAGGTGCTGAAAGCGTTGGTGGCCGAGGGTCTGGTGGACTATGTAGCCATGGATGTGAAAAACAGTCCGGAGCGGTATGCTCTCACCTGTGGTTTGAAGAGCAGTGCATGCTGCGCAGAGGCGCTTGAGGCAGCTGTGACGAAGCAGCCGGTTGGTTTCGACCTGAGCCGCATCGAGGAGACCCTTCATTTTTTGATCGGCGGCGAAGCGGTGGATTACGAATTGCGCACCACGGTGGTACATCCGCTCCACGATGAAGAGGCCATTGGTGCCATGGGCGACTGGCTCTTGAATCTTGTGCCGGATCGACGGGCGAAGGCACTATATCTACAACCTTTTGTGGATAGGGATACTGTGGCAGTGGCCGGACTCCTTCCGCCTACGGCGGAGGAAATGCGCGAATATAAAGGGTTTCTGGAGGGCTGTGCGCAGACCGTGGAACTTCGTGGTATTTAAAAAGACACAAGATATTGTGTTTGGAAAATATATTTATAACCATATCTTGACAAGGGAAGGGATCCGTTATATAATACGATCGATGCGTGATTTTCGGGAAATTTCGAGAGAAAATACCGGTGGACGCATCGATTTTTTACTGTAATTTTATTAAAATTCAAATTATATATAGGGGGTTAGGTTCATGTATCAGGTAGTAAAACGTGACGGAATGACCGTCGATTTTGACATTTCCAAAATCAGTACTGCAATGGTGAAGGCTTTTGAGGCGCTGAAGAAGCACCATCATCCCAGCGTAATCAATATGTTGGCGCTGCAGGTTACAGCTGATTTCGAGGAAAAGATTACAGATGATAAGATCGCCGTTGAGGACATTCAGGATAGCGTGGAAAAGGTTCTGTCCGAATCCGGTTATGCTGATGTGGCTAAGGCTTATATTTTATATCGTAAACAGCGTGAGAAAGTGCGTAATGCTAACACTGCTCTGCTGAACTACAAAGATCTGGTGGATAACTATTTGCAGATCAACGACTGGCGTGTAAAGGAAAACTCCACCGTAACCTATTCCGTAGGTGGTTTGATCCTATCTAACTCCGGTGCGATCACCGCGAACTACTGGCTGAGCGAAATTTACGATCAGGAAGTAGCCGATGCACATCGCAGCGCTGCCATTCACCTGCATGACCTGTCCATGCTGACCGGTTACTGCGCAGGCTGGAGCTTGAAGCAGCTGATCCAGGAAGGCTTGGGCGGCGTTCCCGGCAAAATCACCTCTGCCCCCGCAGGTCACCTTTCCACTTTGTGTAACCAGATGGTAAACTTCCTGGGTATTATGCAGAACGAGTGGGCCGGTGCGCAGGCATTTTCTTCCTTCGATACATATTTGGCTCCCTTTGTAAAGGTGGATAACCTGACTCAGAAGGAAGTTAAACAGTGCATTCAGTCCTTCATTTACGGCGTAAATACTCCCTCCCGTTGGGGTACTCAGGCTCCCTTCTCCAACATTACTTTGGACTGGACCGTACCCGCCGATCTGCAGGATCAGCCCGCGATCGTAGGCGGCAAGGAAATGGACTTCACCTATGGTGATTGTAAGAAAGAAATGGATATGGTCAACAAGGCCTTCATCGAGATTATGATTGAAGGCGACGCCAACGGACGCGGATTCCAGTATCCCATCCCCACCTATTCCATAACCAATAACTTTGACTGGAGTGAAACTGAGAATAACAAGCTGCTGTTCGAAATGACCGCCAAGTACGGCACTCCCTACTTCTCCAACTACATCAACTCCGATATGGAACCCTCCGACGT
>JAZQUJ010000071.1:0-2282 GCA_045631245.1 Bianqueaceae bacterium | reverse complement strand
ATCGCCTCATTCCTTCGGGGATGTCAAGGTTTCGACGGGGGTCGTTGAGGCTTTGGGAGCCATCCGCAGGTTGGACTGCGTAACAACCAAACCTAAATATAAACGCAAACAATAACGAAAACGCTTACGCGTTCGCAGCCTAATTAAAGGCAGCCATTCCGCCCGGAGCTCCTACTCTTCGGATACGGGGTGTAATAGTAACGTAGGGAACTTTTCATCCAAAGCTTTGCGGATGATAAAGACTTAATGAAGCTACTGAAGGACTGATCCTGTCGATGGGAGCAGGCCCGAGGGAAGTAAAAAACATCGACTATGATGGTAGCGCCTGGGGCGGATGGGCTTTCGGACAGGAGTTCGATTCTCCTCATCTCCACTAAAGACGAAATTTCCGTTTGTGAAATGTCGTCTTTTTTTATTTCGATCAGAGGTATCATACATGAACAACATCACCATTCGCAAGGGTCGCCGCGAAGATGTGCCGGCCCTTCTGGACATATACAACTACGAAGTCATAAATGGCACTGCCACCTTCGATCTGCAGCCTAAAACTTTAGCCGAACGTATGGAATGGTTCGAAGAACATCAAACCGAGGCGCATCCATTATTAGTAGCGGAACTGCCTGCGCAGCAGGAACAGGCTGACGATACCGCTTTGTCCCAGCCCATCGTGGCGGGTTATGCAACTCTGTCTTCCTATCGTCCAAAGGAGGCCTACGCCTCCACGGCGGAGCTTTCCCTGTACATAGCGCCCGCTTGCCGCGGACGCGGCGTAGCAACAGCCCTGATGCAGGCGATTTTACAGGCCGCCCGCGAATGCCCTGAGCTTCATATGGTGGTCTCCGTCATTACCGGCGGCAACGCCGCCAGCATTCACTTGCATGAAAAGTTTGGTTTTTCCCACTGCGGTACCCTGCGCGAGGTAGGCTTTAAGCATGGTGCATACCGGGATATCGATCATTTTCTTTTAGAAGTTTAAATTTTTCTTGACAAACCGTTCAGATGCGGCTATACTGACAACCAACAAAGGGGAGTCCGAAAACGGGCTGAGAGGCGGATGTGTCCGCGACCCATAAACCTGATCTGGATCATGCCAGCGTAGGAATCATATCGATAATTAGAATTTTCGGTTTCGAATTTTCAAACAAGTACTTGGATACCTTCGCTGACAGATCGGCGAAGGTATTTTAAATTTGCTGCTCCATGCAGCTCATATTTGGAGGAAAATCGAATGAACGCTAGTATTGCTATTCAGGTTCTGCCGGAAGTTAAAAGTGATGAAGAACTGATCCGCATTGTGGATGAAGTGATTGCTTATATTAAAAGTACAGGGCTGCACTGCCATGTGGGTCCCTTTGAAACCACCATCGAGGGCGACAGCTACGACCAGCTGATGGACATTGTAAAGGAATGTCAGCATGTGGCCGTTCGTGCCGGTGCTCCCAAGGTGGCTGCCTATGTAAAGATCGTATATCAGCCGGAAGGAGATATTTTGACCATTGATAAAAAGATTACCAAACATCAAGACTAAGCTGCCGGCCCTTGTGGCTGTCGTTTCCCTGCTGCTTCTTTGGCAGTTGGTGTGCAGCTTAGGTTTAGTACCGGGATACATGTTACCCTCACCGATTCAGGTGGTTCAGGCCTTCGTCAGCGAATGGCCGCTGCTCTGGGAAAATGCTCTGATCACCCTGCAGGAGGCCTTTATTGGTCTGGCCCTGGGCGTGCTCATCGGCTTTTGCTTTGCTGTGCTCATGGACAGCTGGGAGGCACTGTATAAGGCCTTCTATCCGCTGCTAGTGATCACACAGACTATTCCCACCGTAGCCATTGCACCTCTGTTGGTGCTATGGTTCGGCTATGAGATGAGCCCCAAGATCATCCTGATCGTGATCTCCACCTTTTTCCCCATCACTGTGGGGCTATTAGAGGGTTTTCGCTCCGCGGACAAGGATGCCATCGGCCTGCTGCGCTCCATGGGCGCCGGTCGGCTGCAGGTGTTCCGTCACATTAAATGTCCTTCTGCCCTGCCCCAGTTCTTTTCCGGTCTGCGCATTGCTGCAGCCTACTCCGTTGTAGGTGCTGTGATCAGTGAATGGCTGGGTGGCTTTGGAGGTCTGGGTGTATACATGACCCGTGTCAAAAAGGCCTTTGCCTTTTATAAGATGTTTGCGGTAATCTTTTTGATCTCGGGCATCTCGCTGCTTTTGATGGCTCTGGTCAGCCTCGCAGAGCGAAAATGTATGCCCTATCGGAATATTCATAAGGACTAAAATGGAGATATTATA
>JAZQUJ010000070.1:0-28309 GCA_045631245.1 Bianqueaceae bacterium | reverse complement strand
ACACCGATGGTGAGCTGATCCAGCAGAGAGTGCAGACTCTGGAAGGCGCCGAGAAGGTGGCTGTACGTGGTCTGGTGATTCCGGCTTACAGCAGTTTGGCATTTGAACTGACCCAGGAAGCTCCTGGGGTGAACGAGGATGATGAGCCTCTGTTTGTATGGCACAGCGACAACGTACTGGAGACTCCCTGCGCTGCCATTACCTTTGATGAGCTCGGCTATATGACCTCCTTCTTTGATAAGCTGGCCGGCCGTGAGCTGAGAAATCCCGATGGTTATGCCTTGAATACCTTCCTGGTGGCTGAGGATGTACCCGAGTCCTACGACAACTGGGACATCGATGCCGATGCGATGCTGAAGCTGCGTGACAATGCGAAACTGCTGAGCCGTGAAGTGGTTGGTTGTGGTGACGTGGAACTGCGTATCCGCAGCGCTTATCAGATCACTCCCAAGACCGTGCTGAAGCAGGACATGATCTTCTTTGCCGATTATCCGGAGGTTCGTTTTGAAACCGCCATCGATTGGAACGATGATCACCGCTTGCTGAAGACCAGTTTTGCTACCAACATCCTGTCTGATGTGGCTTCTCATGAAGTACAGTTTGGTTATGTAAAACGTCCTACTACCCGCAGCACCAGCATTGAAAAGGCTAAGTTCGAGGTCGTGAACCAGAAATATACCGATATTTCCGAAGGCGGCTACGGCGTAGCTCTGTTGAATGATTGTAAATATGGTATTACCGCAGAAGATGGCTGCTTGAGCCTGACCCTGCATAAGGGTGGTAACCGTCCTGACTATACCGGTGATAAGGGTCACCACCTGTGCACCTACTCCTTCCTGCCCCATAACGGAGCGCTAGAAGCAGGCAATGTCATCTACCCCGCATATGAGCTGAACTACGAGCCCGTAGTGGTGAAGGGTCGTCATGAGATGGAAGCTCTGGTTCGCGTAGAGGCTGAAAACGTAATTCCCGAGACCATCAAGCCTTGCGAGGAAGAGAGCCAGAGAGCCTTTATCGTGCGCTTGTACGAAGCCACCAACACCTTTACCCACACCGGTTTCTGCGCCCCCGGCGCCAAGAAGCTGCAGGTTGTGGATCTGTTGGAGGACGGCCTGGAGGAGGAAGTGGAAGGCGAGTTCCTGCCGCTGACCTTCAAGCCCTTCGAGATCAAGACTGTGAAGGTTTGGTACTAATCTGTTATAAATTGAGAGACAGGCTGTCGATTGGATTCGGCAGCCTGTTTTTTGTGGCTAGTTGAACTCCTGGGGTGCTTTCTGCATATACTAACCAAAAACCTATGGAGGTTAGTATGGCTACAGGAACACTGCGGGTGCAGGCTCGTACAGAACTTGGATTTTTCCCGGTGCAGGGAGCAAGGGTGACGATCCGTTCTTCCGGCAGCGATCAAATTTTGGAAGAGGTCACGACCGATGAGTCCGGCAACAGTCCTTTGGTGGAACTGGAAGCACCGGATGTGGCATATTCTTTGGAACCACAGCGGGAGGT
Organism: Bianqueaceae bacterium; assembly: GCA_045631245.1. GTDB lineage: Bacteria > Bacillota > Clostridia > Lachnospirales > Bianqueaceae > CALWPV01. The sequence continues at coordinate 26,803 of JAZQUJ010000070.1, read as the reverse complement.
GAGGCCCTATTCCACCTATGATGTTACAATCGAATCGCCGGAAACAGAAACCATACGAATCGCGGGGGTTCAAATTTTTGCCGGACAGGAGGCGATTCAGGAAATCCGGACACTGCCCCAGGTCGAGGAGGGCTTTGTATCGCTGCCCGGGGGGCGGTCCCTGATTGAAATTTCAGCGAATACCCTGTGGGGCGACTTTCCGGAGAAGATCCCGGAGGATGAGGTAAAACCCTTGCCCGAATTGGAAGAAGATGGCTTTGTGGTACTGCCCAACGTGGTGGTGCCGGAGTTCGTGATCGTCCACGATGGCAGACCGAGTGAGGCAGCGGCAGATTATCGGGTACCCTATGCGGATTATATTAAAAACGTGGCCAGCAGCGAGATCTATTCCACCTGGCCGGAGGCGACGATCCTGGCCAACGTGCTGGCCATCATGTCTTTTACATTGAACCGGGTATACACCGAGTGGTATCCTTCGAAGGGATATCCCTTTACGATTACATCTTCCACGGCTTTTGATCAAAAATTTGTGCCGGGGCGCAACATTTACGAGAGCATATCCCAAGCGGTGGACAGTGTGCTCACCAACTACATTACCCGCCCGGATATCGTGCAGCCGTTGCTGACCCAGTACTGCGATGGACAGCGCACCAGCTGCCCGGGCTGGATGACCCAGTGGGGCGCCAAGGAACTGGGGGATCAGGGTTTTAGCGCCATTCAAATATTGCGCTATTTTTATGGGTTTGATATTACGCTGGACAGCGCGGAGCGGGTGGAAGGCGTGCCGGAATCTTATCCGGGTACGCCGATTCGCTTTGGGGATAGCGGCCCCAATGTGTCGGTGATCCAGCGTCAGCTGCAGCGGATCCGGCAGAACTACCCGGCGATTCCCAGCATCGCAGCAGATGGGATCTTCGGCCGGGGCACGGAAGCGGCGGTGCGGAAGTTCCAGTCAATTTTCAACCTGACGCCCGATGGCATTGTGGGAAAAGGGACCTGGTATCGGTTATCGCAAATTTACACAGCGGTGACCGGGATCGCGGAGTTATGAGTTCGAGGAAAATACAAAAATCGGTTGACACTGCACAAAGGTAGGCTATAATTAGGATATACATTTCGAAAACCTAATGCACTGCAGAAAGGAGAAATCCCATGAAAGCTTGCATCATTCAGCCGCCCTATTCCCGGGACACGGCTTTTTCCGACGAATATTTTGAATATAAACTCCGCATGCTGGATCAATGCGATGAAAGCATCGATCTGATCGTGCTTCCGGAATACAGCGATGTACCTTGTGCGACAGCTACGCTGGAAGAAACGCTGATGTATCATGATCGCTATATCGATACGCTCACGGAAAAGTGTATCGAGACCGCTAAGCGCTGCAAGGCTCTGGTCTTCGTGAATGCTCTCAGCAAAGAGGAAATCGGCTACCGCAATACCACCTTCACCTACAACCGCGAAGGTGAACTGGTGGGCAAATACTTTAAAAAGCATCTGCCTCCGCTGGAAAGGGAAGTGCTGCAGCTGGATGCCTCCTATACCGCTGAATTTTCGGAACCTTACGTGATCGAGATCGAGGGCGTACGCTACGGTTTTCTTACCTGCTATGACTTCTATTTTTACGAGGCCTTTGCCGCCATCGCCCGCAGCAAGGTGGACGTGATCATCGGCTGCTCTTTGCAGCGCAGCGACAGCCACGATGCCATTGAGATCATGTGCCGCTTCCTGGCCTATAACACCAATGCCTACGTGATTCGATCCTCCGTGAGCTTTGCGGAAGATTCCGACGTGTGCGGTGCTTCCATGATCGTATCGCCCAAGGGTGAGGTACTGACCAACATGAAAGGTCGCTTCGGCAGGGAGACTGCTGAGTTTGATCCTCATGACAAATACTATAAGGCTGCGGGTTACGGCAATGCCCCCGCGGCCCACTATGAATACATTGAATACGGGCGCAATCCTTGGCAGTATCGTAACAGCGGCACGTCCATGTCCGATACAGATGCCCGCCTTTCCTATCCTCGCGTGTGTGCCCACCGCGGTTTTAATACCATTGCTCCGGAAAACAGCATGCCCGCCTTTGGCGCAGCTGTGGCCATGGGAGCAGAGGAGATCGAGTTTGACATCTGGTCCACCAAAGACGGCGTGCTGGTATCCTGCCACGATGACACCTTGGACAGAGTCAGCGATGGACACGGCAAAATATACGAGCATACCTACGAAGAACTGCTGCAGCTAGACTTTGGCAGTAAACACGGTGAAAAGTTTAAAGGGCTGAAGATCCCCACTTTCGAGGAGATCCTGCAGAAGTTTGCCGGAAGAGTCATCATGAACATCCATGTGAAGATCTGGGATGCCAAGTTTGAAGGAAAGAACGCGCAGATGGAGGAGATCGTCGGTCTGATCCGCAAGTACGATGCCCAGCAGCACTGCTATTTTATGACGAACAATGACGATATGATCCGAAAAGTCATGGAATATGCGCCCGATTTGAAGTGCTGTGTAGGCTGGAACGGCAATAAAGATCCCATGTCCATTGCCGACCGAGCCATTGCGCTGGGGGCCTACAAATTGCAGCTGTTCAAACCTTATTTTAACCAGGCCACCATTGATAAAGCCCATGAACACGGCATTTTGTGCAATGTTTTCTGGTCCGATGATCCGGAGGAAGCCAAAGAGTTTATCCGTATGGGCATCGATACTATACTGACCAACGATTATAATCTGGTATCCCAGGTGGTGCCCAGAAAAGCAAGATAAAAACAGGCGCAGCACCGCGCTGCGTGAAAGGAACTGCCTATGAAAAAACTAACCTTCGGAACACCGGAGCAGCTGAAACCTTCTGTTTTCTGTAAGGGCTTCAACTATCAGGAAGCACCCGTCAGCTATCCGGTGGATCAGATCGAATATAAAGAAAATGCCAGAGGCTGCGTGCTGCGTCTTCCTCTGGAAAAAGACGAACATATCTATGGTTTGGGTCTTCAGTTAAAGGCCTTTGACCTGCGCAACAAAAAACTGACCTTGCGTGTTAATGCAGATCCGGTAACAGCGGCCGGTGATTCCCACGCCCCGGTGCCCTTTTTCGTGAGCACCGCCGGCTACGGTATTTATGTGGATACCGCTCGCTATGCGGAGTTCTACTTTGGAACAGCCCCCAAGAATCCGCCCGTGGAAGAGGTGGAAAGCGTATCTAAGGTGGGTACCTCCACCGATGAGATCTATGCCGCCAAGGACTATGCCATGTCCAAGATCAGCATCCAGATTCCGGCGGCCAAGGGCGTGGACATTTACATTATAGAAGGGGAAACCATCACCGATATCGTGGCTCAGTACAACATGCTCGCCGGAGGCGGCTGTGAAGTGCCCGACTGGGGCTTGTCCGCTCTGTACCGCTGCTATTCTCAGTATACCGACGAACAGGTGCTGGCGCTGGCCGATGAATTCAAAGAAAATCATTTTGCTGTGGGCACCATTGGTCTGGAGCCCGGTTGGCAGACCCACAGTTATTCCTGTTCTTATAAATGGAGCGAGCGCTATCCGGATCCCGCTGCCTTTGCTAAGCAGCTGCGGGAAAAGGGCTTTCACATCAACCTGTGGGAGCACGCTTTTACCCATCCCACGGCTCCCTTTTATAAGGAAATGATTCCCTATAGCGGCGACTACGGCGTATGGGGCGGTCTGGTGCCGGACTTTGCCCTGCCTGAGGCTCGACAGATATTTGCCGATTACCATAAGCAGATCACCGATCTTGGCATCGACGGCTTTAAGCTGGATGAGTGTGATTCCAGTGATTATACCCGCTGCTGGTCCTTCCCGCTTCTGGCGGAGTTCCCCTCCGGATTGGACGGTGAGCAGTATCATAGCCTCTTCGGCGTGCTCTATATGCAGACTATGCTGCAGGCCCTGGGCGATCAGCCCACTTTGTCGGAAGTACGAAACGCCGGAGCCCTGTCGGCTCCTTACCCCTTCGTGCTCTACAGCGATCTATATGAGCATAAGGACTTCATCCGCGGTTGTGCTACCTCCGGTTTTTCCGGTATCTTGTGGACTCCGGAGCTGCGCGATGCGCAAAATAAAATGGAGCTGATCCGAAGACTTCAGTCCACCGTGTTCTCGGTGCAGTGCCTGATCAACGCCTGGTATTGTCCGGACGTACCTTGGAGGGAGCTGGATTGTGCGGAGGAAGTGAAGGAGCTCTTGGCTCTGCGCGAACAGCTGAAGCCCATGTTGGCAGAGGCCTTTACGAAGTATCATAACGAGGGTGTGGCCCCGGTGAGAGCACTGGTAAGTGACTTTACCTCTGACACCGAAACCTACGCCATCGATGATGAATATTTATTCTGCGAGAAGCTTTTGGTGGCTCCCATAGCCGCCGGTGAAAGCGGACGCGACGTCTATTTGCCGCCCTGCGGCTGGCGTGATTATTTCACAAAGGAGCCGATCGAAAGCGGTTGGCACCATATAGAGACCAACGGAATTCCCGTATACGAAAGGATGGATTAATTATGCATTTTTATTGTCAGCTGGATTACGCTCATGTACCCTATGTTTCTCCCAGCAGCCCCAATGGCAACCTGGCCAACAACGGCTGCGGCGTATGTGCAGCTTCCATGATCGTGGAGGCCATGACCGGCAAGGATTTCCCTGTGGAGGAGGGTGCTGTGCTAGCTAAGTCCTGCGGTGCGCGCGAGGGCTTTGGTACCGATATGGAGATCTACGCTCCGGCCTTTTGTGAGGCTAAGGGTTTTGAATACAAGGCAACCTTTGATCCGAAGGAAGTGCTGGCCTTTTTGGAGGCAGGCAAAGGCATGGCCATTGCCAACACTCTGGGCGACCGTGAAGGCTGGATCGGTGTGTTCTCCGATGAGCGCCACTATGTGACCCTGTGCGGCGCCAAGGACGGCGAGGTGGCTGTATGGGATCCCATGCTGAATCCAGGTCGCTACGATGTACCCGGCCGTAAAGGCAAGGTGCGTTTGGAGGGTTACACCGCATATGCAGATTTTTCCGTGATCGAAAATGACTGCCTGGGCCGCCGCTATTTCATGTTCTGGCTGAAAGAGGGCGAGTGGAACGGCATGGATGGCTTAGTATGGAAAAGTTGATTCAAATTACCGAGTACAATTTGCTTGGCAAGCTGCCGGATCCGTTCTTGTTTAACGATGGCAGCCGTGTGAAGAATGTGTCTGACTGGACGAAACGCCGGGAGGAGATCTACGATTCGGCAATCACCCTGCAGTATGGCACCATGCCGCCGGAGCCGGAATTTGTGGACGTGCTTCCTTTGTACCGAGGCGGTAAGGGTAAGTTGAACTGTTTTCAGATCCGTACCGGACGTAAAGAAAAGCCGGTGCAGTTTACCATGACGGTGATTTTGCCCAGGGAGGGAGAAGGGCCGTATCCGGCGGTGATCACCGGAGATCAGTGCTTCCCCTATGCCTATGATCAAGAGTACATTAATACATTTATCGATCATAATATTGCGCTGGTGTTGTTTAACCGTACCGAGCTTGCGCCGGATGTGAACAACTATCCGGAGCGGTTGGGCCAGCTGTACGATACTTACCCGGAGTATACCTTCGGTGCCCTAGGCGCCTGGGCTTGGGGTTATTCCCGCTGTGTGGATGCCTTGGAGCAGGTCGGTGAAGGCCTTGTGGACATGAGCTGTATTGCCTTTACCGGACATTCCCGTGGCGGCAAAACGGCGGCTTTGGCCGGTGCGCTGGATGAGCGTGCAGCCATTGTGAATCCCAATGCTACCTGTGCCGGTGCCTGCGGCTGCTACCGTCTGCACATGAAGGCGATCACCGAGGGCGGAAACGAGGATCGCAGCGAAACCCTGAAGGATATGAACCGCGTATTTCCTTTCTGGCTGGGTGAAGGCATGAAGGCCTATGACGATCGGGAGGAAGAACTTCCCTTTGATGCTCACTTTTTGAAGGCCATGGTGGCACCCCGTGTGCTGTTTGTATCGGAGGCAGCCAGCGATATCTGGGCCAATCCGGTGGGTTCCTGGTTGACCAGCGAAGCGGCTAAGGAAGTATATAAGTTATTTGACAAAGAAGAGAATCTGCTGTGGTATTTCCGCAGTGGCTATCATTATCAGAATTATGAAGATATTGGCCAGCTGGTGAATATCATTCGCCATGTGAAGTACGGAGAGCCGCTGAATGACAAGTTCTATCAGCTGCCCTTCGAAGCCCCGGAAGCGGCTTACGACTGGAGCTGTCCGGGTAAATAAAAAATTGGTTAAAACAGATTCCGAAAACCAACAAAAAGGCCCAAAGGGCTCCCGATCAACATACCACCGTAGTTGTGAGGGAGCCCTTTGGGCTTAAATAGTACTGTTGTTTTTTTGCTGAATCTGTTCCGGTACATATTCACCGGCGATGACGCGAATCTCCAGAGGCTGACCGGAACGGGATACCACAAAGCGAAGGGAGTCGCCTACGGAAACGGTTTTCAAAAAGTCTTTCAAATCGTCGTAGCTACCGATTTCTGTTCCATTGATGGATACGATGCGGTCGCCGGGCTGAAGGCCGGCCTCTGCGGCAGAAGAATCGGCGGTAATACTGTAGATATAAGTGCCCAGTTCGTTGACTCGATACATCCAGGCAGTCTGTTCATTGTTGATCTCTACGATGGAAAGACCAAGGCTCACACGGCCGGTCACATATCCGTGCTCTTTTAAATCATCCAGAATGGCCAGTATATCATCGATGGGAATGGCGAATCCTAATCCTTCTACGTTTTCACCGCCGGATTTGGCCACTACCAAAGCGATCAGGTTGCCGCGGGCATCGAAGAGACCGCCGCCGGAGTTGCCGGGGTTAATGGCTGCGTTGGTCTGCAGCAGGCTATGGGTTTCACCATCCAGGGTAATGTTACGATCCAGTGCACTGATGATACCATCGGTCACAGTACCACCCAGCTGTCCCAGAGGATTTCCAATGGCTACTACGGTCTGGCCAACCACGAGGTCGGAGGAGGTACCGATATGAGCCGGAGAAAGTCCGGTAGCTTCTGTTTTCAAAAGGGCCACATCCAGCTGTTCATCCAGACCTACCAGAGAAGCCGGATGAGTTTCGCCGTTTCGCAGGGTAATGGTGATGTTAGTAGCACCTTCAATGACATGATGGTTAGTCAAAATATAGCCATCGGAAGTAATGATCACGCCGGAACCTGCGCCGGAGGAAATGTACTGCTGCAGCATGGTGCCGGTTTGAACGGTTTCGGTGGTGATCTCGACTACGCTGTCGGCGGATTTTTCGGTGATTTGAGGAAGGGTGAGCGCACCCTCTTCTTCCTTTGCCATTTTTAAAGATAGATCCGACTGGGGCTTCTGATGGCTGTCAGGACCCTGAACTGTGGTGGTATCGGTCTGGGTTTGGGCTTCACCGGCGGTGGGGGAACTATTGGAGAGGGATTCCTTTACATACCAGGCGCTGCCAAACCCGATGCCGCCAAACAGCACGGCGCAGCAAAGAATGATGGCAATCACGCCTTTGGTTCCGATGCCTTTTTTGTAAGGGCGATAAAGAGCCGGGATACCCTCCGGTGAAGTATAGGTCGGTGTATTTTGAATCGGCGATGTATGATAAGGGTGTTCGTTTTGAATATTGGGTTCGTTATATTGGTTTGATTGATTCATGCATTTGATCCTCCTTGTTTTGATCTATGCTTGCATTCTAACTTATATTTTTGTCCAAAGTATGTAGATCTTATGAGAAGTTTTTGACCAAATTATGAAAAAAGTGTGAAAAGCGGTAGCCGAAAGCGGATTTGCGGCCAGGCCGCAGCAAACAATATTTAGGCAAAATAAAAACACAGCAACCGTGTAGTTACTGTGTGGTATGGTTTATAAAGATGCATTTTGATCGTTGTAGAGGGCATTTTTGCGATATTTATATTGAAGGTAATCGTAAAACAGAATGAGTTCATCAATGCCCTCGGGAGGCAGGGTGACCAGGCTTTCATTCAGGTGGGGACGGATCCCTTCGTTATAGATTCCTTCACCGGTGATCAGATATTCCATGGTAACACCGAAAAATTTGGCGATACGGTAGGTGGTTTCTAAATCGGGTTCGCGATGACCGTGCTCGTATTGGGAATAAGCTTGAGGAGAAAACTGGAGCTGATCCGCGACATCCTTGACTTTTAGGTTGAGCCGCTCGCGCAGATCGATGAGACGACTGCCGAAAGTGTTTCGATAAGAGACCATAACTGTACCATCCTGAATCAAATAAACAATCTGTTACGAATATAGTATCATACCTTCCTCAAAATATTCCAAAAGGTAACAAAATGAATAGATTTAACAAAGTGGGAATAATGTTTGGAGAGAAAATAACTCTGTTTTAAGGATAAAGTCATTGACGGAATTAAACAAAAGTGATATCATGTGTATAAATTTCTTGTTAATAAAGAAGGAGGATTTGTTATGACGCAGTATTATCAGCAGCCTTATCAGCCCCAGCAGCCTCAGCAGCCCGGTAAAGGTTTGGCAATCACTTCTATGGTTTTGGGTATCGTGAGTGTTGTATTCTTCTGGATTCCTTACGTAGATATTTTGACTCTGCTTTTGGGTATCGCCGCTTTGGTTATGGGTATTATTGCAGGTAAGAAAGCGAAGAATGGCATGGCAGTGGCCGGTATTGTATTAGGTATCATCGGTACTGTATTGTCCCTGATTTCCTTTATTTCCTGTGTAATGTGTGTAGGTTGCGCTTATTGTCAGGCAACCAATGCTCTGAACTCTCTGAGCTACTACTATTAATGTATCCCTGGTTACATATAGCAGGAAAATCATTACCAACGTATGCCTTAATGGCACTGGTGGGCGCTCTTATTGCCGGTTGGTTTGCTGAACACCAAGCGGAAAAAAAGGGCGTCCATCCCTTTTATATGGTGGAACTTTTGCTGATTGCAGTCTTGGGCGTTCTGGCAGGAGGACACCTGCTCTATGGCATTGTTCATTTGGATGAATGGGAGCATGGACTGGCTCATGTGTTTGGCGGTAATGTGTTTTACGGCGGCATGATCGGCGGCACCCTTACCGGCTGGTTTGTACACAAAAAGAAGGGTTATCCGAGATACCCCTTCTTTGATATTGTGGGCTGTACCATTCCGCTGTTCCATGGCTTTGCCCGTATCGGCTGTTTTTTGGCCGGCTGCTGCTATGGCATCGAATCCGAAATCGGATTCATGTATACCAATGCCATGCTGCCCGCAGCCTGCGGTGTGGTGCGCTTCCCTGTACAGCTCCTGGAGGCAGCCTGCAACTTTGTGCTTTTCTTTGTAATCTACCTGCTATTCAAAAATGAAAAATTCAAAGATAAGCTCCTGTACGTTTATTTAGGTGGCTATGCCATCATTCGTTTCTGCATGGAATTCCTGCGCGGCGACGATTTAGAGCGCGGCGTATGGTTCGGCATCTCCACTTCCCAGTGGATCAGCATAGGCCTTTTGGTGTTTGCTGTTTTCATGATCACGCGCAGCGTGAAAAAGGCGAAGCAGACCGAATAAGGAACATCGTCCATGGACAAAAGAACAAATTAAAAATCCGTGCTTTCTATGCGCTACGGTAATACCAGCAAAGCTGGTATAGCGCCGGAAAGCACGGATTTTCTTGTCATTTGGTTTGGCGATGGAGGACCTGATTGAGATCGACTTTTATACTACCTTATTTGATGCCGGTCAGGTCATAATCTGCAAGCCATTTGTTAGCAGCTTCGCAAACAGTCTTCAAGCAAACGTCTTCGAAGGGGCTGTCCAGTTCGGCATCTTTCAAAAGCTCGGTGAATACCTTGCTGCCGCCCAGGCAGGTGTAAGTCATATAATGCTTCCAAGCATCGGCCTGATCCTGCTGGATGCGAGCCCAGAACTGCAGAGAAATGGTCTGAGCCAGGCAGTAGTCGATGTAATAGAAGGGGCTCTCGTAAATATGGCCTTGACGCTGCCAGCCTTCACCTTCGCTATAGAAAGGAATGTCACCATCCAGGCGTACCCAAGGCATATAGATGCCAAGCAGCTCTTTCCAAACATCATGACGCTCGCGGGGAGTCATGTCGGGTTTTTCATAAACCACATGCTGGAAATGATCTACCATGGTGCCGTAGGGAATAAAGGTCAGTGCGCCGGATAGGTGGCTATAATAGAATTTACGAGTATCCTCGCCAAAGAAACCTTCAGCCCAGGGCCATGCAAAGAATTCCATGGACATGGAATGAACTTCGCAGCCTTCCATGCTGGGCCACATATACTGAGCGGGCACACGGCCGCGGTTCATCCAGCAGGCAAAGGCGTGGCCGGCTTCGTGGGTCACAGTCTCCACGTCATCGGTGGTGCCGTTGAAGTTAGCAAAAATAAAGGGAACATCATATTCACCCAGGTCGGTACAGTAAGCACCGCCGGCTTTACCTTCGGTGGACAGTACATCCAGCAGCTCGTTATCCAGCATAGTACGGAAGAATTCGCTGCTTTCGGGAGAAAGCTCATCGTAGAACTTTTTACCCTGCGCCAGAATCTCGTCGGGAGTACCGAAGGGTTTCGGGTTGCCGCTGCGGAACTTCAGTGCATTGTCAGCAAAGCTCATGGGATATTCCTTGCCCAAACGCTCGGCCTGATCACGGTAGATCTTGTCGGCAACAGGTACCAGATATTTTACAACAGCCTCGCGGAACTTGGCTACATCGTTCTTGTCGTAGCAATTGCGGCCCATGCGGTAATAACCCAGGGTGGTATAGCCTTCATAACCCAGCTTTTTACCCATGGTATCGCGCAGGTGGGTCAGCTCGTCATAAATTCGATCCAACTCGGCCTGATTGTCTTTATACCACTGAGCCTCAGCCTTCCAGGCGGCCAAACGGCGCTCATCATCGGGATCGCTCTTATGCACACCGATCTGAGCGATGGTGTACATTTTACCTTCAAAGGGGATCTGGGCGCTGGCAATCAGTTTGGAGTAAGCCAGAGTCAGATCGTTTTCAGCCTTCAGCTCAGGAATGATCTCAGGGGAGAAGGTCTTCAGGGAAATCTCGGCATTCTTGAACATCAAATCGCCGTACTCCGCAGAAAAGTCAGCGCGGAAGGGAGATTCCAGCATGGCCATGGTCCAGGCCTGAGAATACTCTTCCAGCTCCGGAGAGGCCACATTCCAGAACTTCATTTCAGCGTCATAAAATTCATCGCGGGTATCGATGGTATTGCGCACACTGGCCAGAGTGTACATGGTAAAATAATGCTTTTCAAAGGCTTCTTTTTCCAGAAAAATAGCCTTAGCTTCTTCGTAGTTTTTCGCTTCGGTAAGACGCTGAGTCAGCGCAGCCTGCTCCTGTTTCAGCTGTTCCAGATCGGGGCGCTGATAGGGCATTTCAGAAAATTTCATTGGGAATTCCTCCTTATAATTATATAGCAGCCGCCGGGCGGCAAAAATGACGATGAAACCATTCTATCACATTATGAATACAGACGCAAGGCAGGAACTCGCTAAGGCGCGTATTTCAAAGATTTTGCAATTAAGACTTGACAATAGAAAAAAGATTCGCTATAATGATTAGGCTTGATATAGCATCGGAATGTGGCTCAGTTTGGTAGAGCGCTGCGTTCGGGACGCAGAGGCCGCAGGTTCGAATCCTGTCATTCCGACTTGAATATTTGAAAATATCACTTAAAAATGGTTTCACTTCGGTGAAACCATTTTTTTTAAAATTCAATCACGAGGTGCGATCATGAAACAATCGAGTAGTTGGCAACGACCGAAAACCACCAGACGTTATATTCATCCGCCGAGGGCAGAAAGAATGTATACCCTATGGGCTGAGGGAAAATTAATTTTTGGTCATATCGACCCTTGTATCGATTGGCGAAGCTATAAGAATCTGGAATGCCATGGCTTATGGTTGGTTTATGGAAAAGAGGACCGGCAATTTGATTTTCGTAAGGTCCAAAACCAAATGAATCCCCGAGGAATTCCGGTGCATGGTCTGCAGTACGAGGTGGAAGGCCTAATGGTGGAATTGGAGACGTTTTGTGACATTTCCCGAAAACCCACCTGTTTTGTACAGCTCACCTTTACGAACCCCACGGAAACTCGATGTGAGCAGTCCTTTGCCTGGCTGCTGCGTTCGGGAAAAGAAAAGCAACTGGCCTTTGCAACCCCCGATGAATATGCCAGCTATGCACCGGATGTTGCGGTGTGGAAACAGACACCGGCGGATTGGTACTGCCCGAAAGCAGAGGATCCTTTGGTGGTGATCAACGAGGATGCCTTTTGGATGGCGAAGGGAGCGGAGCAGCTGCAGTTTTGCCCGGAAGAGGGAGCACTGCGTTTTAACGTGAAGCTGCAGCCCGGTGAAAGTCAAAAACTGCAATTTGCACTGGGACAGGGTAAGGCGCTGGATTTTGATTACGAACAGGAAAAGAAGCGCTGTCTTTCCTTCTGGGAGAGAGAACTGTCGCGTTTGAATGCTTTGCCGGAGGCGATTCGAAACCATCCGGAAAAGCGGCGTATGGTGGAAAATTTAACGGTGCACATGCTGCAGTGTTTTTGTTATCCGGTGGGAAAGTCCCATATAATGCCCCGGCAGGGCGGCATGCAGCGTCTGATCTGGCCCTGGGAATCCATGCCGGTGCTGGAGGCGCTGAGCCGCTTGGGCGATTTTTCGGACTATGTAGAGGAAGCGCTGTCCACCTATTTTGATGTACTGCAGGCACCGGATGGCGAAATTCGGCCTGCGGGAGAGGGCTGGGCCTGTATTACCGGTTCGGTTTTGTACAGCTTTGCTACTTATGTCCTGCACGCCGGAAAACGATGCTATGATTTGTACCGGGAAAATGCGCTGTCCGCAATGGAGTGGATCCGCCGGAAGCGGCAGCAGTCCTGTGAAACATCGGGTATGATTCCGGGGCTGTTCCCTGTGATGCGTGGCTGCGATTGGGATTATGAGTTCCAAAGCTGGATGACCACCGACTCCTTTAATGTGATGGGTCTGCAAAGATTGGCCGAGGCGGCGGAATATTGTAACGATCCGAAGGCAAAGGAGATCCGGGATTTTGCACAGGAGTATTGGCAGAGTCTTCGTTCGGTGGCCGATCGCTGGGTGAAAGAAGCCGGCGATTCCGATGAGATCTTCCTTCCGTTAAATCCGGAGGGGGATGACACGGAGCTGCGCAAACGCTGTTATCCGGATCTGTATTACGGAGTCATGGCCTATGCCGGCTATGTGGATCCGGAAAATGTGCCCCGCATCAAAAATAACTGGGTGGCCCGCGGCAATTACTGCAATGACCTCTATGGTCATATGCTGTATGAGGATGGCAATACCCATATTTGGTATACGTCCATTCCGGATTATTATTGGTTCAAAACCTGGCTTGCTTTGGGAGACCGAAAGCAGGCAGAAGATATTGTAAACAGTCAGATCCGTTATTCCATGACCGATGAATATTATATGATCGAGCGCTATGCGGATAACGATCCTTATTTTGTTCCCTGGAGCCCCAATGCAAGTGCCAACGGACGCACCTTGCTGATGCTGTTGGATTTGGCAGCGGAAGAGGAAACCGATCGATAAAAGGAGAACCGATCATGAGTGCCCATGACAAACAAATCATTCGCGAACTGGCAAAGCAATATATGCAGATTGCCGCATCGGAAAAACAGCAAAAAAGAAATGAACGCATGAAGGCCAACAATGACCTGAAGATCGTGCGTCCGCCGGTGCTGCTGGATGAAATTCCCTGGTATCAGATCAACATCGACAATGAACTAACTTGCCTGTGTGAGGATGAGCGAGCTCGGCAGGCGGAGGAGGAACTGCGAAAATCCCTATATCGCTGGAAATATTTTAAAGCAGATACTCTGTTCCAGCCCTTTTACCGGGTGACGCAGCGAATCGATTCCACCGGTATTGGTCTGGAGCGAAAAGAAAATATTCTGCGCACCGATGCGATCAATAACATTGTTTCCCATGAGTTTGAGGACGTGTTGGAAGAGGAAGAAGCGTTGGAGCAGATGCGAATTCCGGAATTCACTCTGCGTCCCGATGTGGATGCAGCCAACATGGAGTATTACACCGATCTGTTTGGGGATGCCATGCCGGTCAAACTCTGCGGTCAGGGTGCATTTTATTTTGCGCCTTGGGATGACATTGCATTCCTGCGAGGGGTACAGCCGATCCTGTATGATCTATATGATAGACCGGAATACCTGCATAAGATCATTGCAAAATTCTGTCAGGCGGCAGCGGCGAAATTGGATTTTGTGGAAAAGTATGCCCATGTGGATCCGAATACATCCTATTTGCATTGTACACCGGCTATGGTGTCGGGTCTGGCGGAGGATGGTTGGAAGGCGACCTGGTTCCGCAGCATGGCGCAGATGTTCTCCTGTGTTTCACCGGAAATGACCGATGAATTTGATGTGCAGTACATGATACCCTTGGCGAAGCGCTTTGCCTACAGCTATTACGGCTGCTGTGAACCGCTGGATAACAAGATCCATGTAATCAAGAAGATACCCAATCTGCGTAAGATCGGTGTTTCGCCCTGGGCCAACGTGGAGTCCTCGGCGGAGCAGATCGGCGGCGACTATGTGTATGCCAGAAAGCCCAATCCTGCCTTTGTGGCACAGAAAACCGATCCCGAGACCATTCGAAAAGAGACGGAAGAAACCGTAAAGGCCTGTTTGAAATATGGCTGTCCCTGCGAGTTTGTGCTGAAAGACATCAGCACGGTCTCGCACAAACCGGAAAATCTGATCGTATGGACGCAGGCGGTCAGCGATGTGCTCGATCAATATTACGAAACAGAATAAAAGAAAAACGGCTCTATGACGAACCACCGGTGCGGAGCAACCGGGAGGAGTTCCTCATAGAGCTGTTTACTATTAGGGGATTCTTTATTTTGCCGTCAATGGCTTGGAACACCGTTTTATTTGGCTTTCGTACCGATCTTGCCCCACCATTTAAAGGTCAAAGGCCATACGGCACCGGCAAAGGCGGTCAGCAGCAGGTAGCGGATTCCGTCAGCCACATAGGTGTTGGCAATAAGGGCATATAAAGGTTCTTTCAAACCGGCCTTGATGCCCAGAACAGGCAGCAGACCCAGTACAAGTTTTACGATCTGCACCCACCAAACTGCCTTGGTATCGAAGTGGGTGTATCCCATGTCGACTTCATAAGCAAGCCACAGACCCAGCAGACAGCCTAACATTTTGTAAGCATTTTTCATGCCACTGTCAAAATTGTGAGGATCGATATCCGCGGGGAAGGGGTACAAATGAACGAAAAGCAAAAAGCCAATGGCCAGAGCGACGGTGCCGCCCATGAACAGGCGCATGGTCGTTTTGCCGGCCTCACCGGCAGTGAAGGCGCGGTGCAGGATCGGATAAAAACCGAAGATCAAAATCAAAGCAACGATAATGGAGACCACTACATCGGCGGGAGTATGCACACCCAAATACATGCGGGACAGAGGTACCAAAATGCAAAGGGTAATGCAGAGGATCCGCAGCCAGCGGTCCCGATTCGCCCGAGCGATACCGCCGAAGATGCCCACCGAGGCCTGGGTATGTCCGCTGGGGAAGGAATAACCGGTGGCTTCCGCTCTGGCGCTTTCCACAATGGTAAAATTCGGATCTTTCACCCAAGGACGAGGAATTCGGAAGAGTAATTTTAAAAATTGGTTGAGGATGGTACCCAAAAGGCCAATGGAAAGCAGGTAATAACCCTGTTTTTTATCAAGACACCAGAAAAATAAAATACCAAGTACAATGAAGAGCGTTTCTTCACCGAAATGTGTAATGATTGAGAAGAAGGTATCCAACACCGGCGTACGCAGATCTTCTAAAAAGTATAAAAAATCCATAAGTAACTTCCTTTCATAAAAGATTATATCAGAAATTATATCAGCGACTGTATCAATTGTATCATAAAAATTGACGATTGAGAAGTCTTGCCTTGGATTCATAAGAGCAAAAGCCGTGAGCTTTTTCCGCGGCCGCGGAGAAAAACTCATTGTGTATAGGCGCGAGTCGTGATATGATAAAGACAAACTTTGAAATGGAGGAACTTCCAATGAAATTTCAGGTAAATCACGATTTGCATTGTCACAGCACGCTGTCGAGCTGCTGCGGCGATCCGAATCAAACAATAGAAGCGATCTGTGCCAGAGCAAAAGCGCAGGGGTTGGAAACGCAGTGTATTACCGATCATTTGTGGGACAGTGCGGTGCCGGGGGCCAGCAAATGGTATGCACCGCAGAATATTGAACATGTGAAGCGGGGCAAGGCTGAGCTTATGGCGATTTTGGCAGAGCACGAGGGCGCACCGCGTCTGGTGTTCGGATGTGAGACCGAATACTGTGGCGGAAACAAGCTGGGACTGAGTCGCGAGGGCTTTGAGGAATTTGATTTTGTAATCATTCCGCCCAATCATTATCACATGGTAAATTTCACGCGGGATGAGTCCATCAACACCGAAGAGGCCATTGCGGAGCTGTTTGTGCAGCGCCTGGAGGAACTGACGAAGCTGGATCTGCCTTGGGAAAAGGTGGGTATTGCTCATTTGAACGGTTACCTGACGTTCCGGGAAGGAGATCCGGCAAAAGTATATTCCATCATGGATGAAGCGCGTCTACAGAAGGTGTTTACCTTTTTCGCGGCCCGCGGAGCGGGAATCGAGATCAATACCAGTTGCTTTGGCAGTGGCTGGCGCGAGCGGGAAGAGGATCAGCTGCGCCTGTTTAAGATCGCAAGGGATTGCGGCTGTAAGTTTTATATTGGTTCCGATGCCCATTCGCTGGAAGGCATGGAAGGCATGCTGGAAGTGGGCCGTGAAGTGGTGGACCTGTTGGGATTGACGGAGAAACAGCGGTACCAAATCCCGTAAGGAACTGAGAATACGGGTTAAATTCTATTGTGGACGTGGCAAGTTTTGTAAATTGACTCATATAATGAAAAAAAGCCGATCGGTGGCCGTGGTTTGGATGCCGAGGCTGGAAATAAAAGGAGCATTGTATGAGTTTGATTCGTTTTTTTCATGGCTGTGCGCAGCTGGGGGAGATATCGATCTCGGTGGGCGGCATGCCGGTGGCACGACAGCTGACCTATGGGGAAGCGACCCCTCACTTTTTGATGCGGCCGGGTCAGACGCAGATCCGGGTAGAGGAAAGAGGCGTGGTGCGTATGCAAAATCACGTGATCGTGCCGGAGGGAGAAACATATACGCTATTGATCCTGTGCCGGAGTGGTTTTCCTGAGCTGGTAGCCATTGCGGAGGACGGGCGTTTGCTGGATCCGGAACAAAGCGGCGTGCGAGTGGGCAGTTTTGCGGAAAGTGACACTCAGCTGGAACTGTGGCGTCGTTTTGCTGAACTGGATGAATTGTTATTCAAACAGATCGAGCAAGGTGATGTGAGTGAATATGTGCAGCTGGAATCAGGGGAGCACCGATTTGAAGTGCGAGAGGAAGATGCCACGATTTCGATGCTGCCGGGACAAAACGTGGAAGCAGGACGGTTATATACTTTGTATATAATTGGTAAGAATGATCCGGAGGAAGAAGACCATCCTGTAGCGATCGTTTTGCTGCCGGACGTGGCGGCGGTGCGGGCGAATGCAGATGTGAAACCGGAGTCAGCTCCTCAAAATCAAGAGGGCGTGCAGCAATAAAAGACTACACAAAGAAATATACTGAAGGAGATACTAAAATGAAATACATGATCATTTCGGATATTCATGGGGATCTGCAGTGTTTGCAGAAGGCTATGGAACGTTTTGAAGAAGAGAAGGCAGATGTGCTGTTGGCACTGGGAGACTTGTTGTACCATGGACCCCGCAATCCCATTCCGGAAGGCTATGCACCTAAGGAATGTGCACAGCTGTATAATGAGTATAAAGATCGCATTATTACCGTGCGCGGCAACTGCGATGCCGATGTGGATCAGATGATGGTGGACTTTGCTATTACAGCACCGTATATGATCCTGCCGCTGGAGGGCGGCGGCCGCATGGTGCTGACCCATGGTCATAATCCCATTGAGGATCTGCATGTGCAGAAGGGTGATCTGTTGCTGAGCGGCCATACCCATGTGCTGAAGGCTGAAAAGCTGGAAAACTATGCCTGGGTGAATCCGGGTTCGATCTCGTTGCCGAAGGAAAATAATCCGAAAACATATGCCACTTTGGAAGGCAGAGAAGTGCTCATCAAAACCATGGACGGAGCAGTGCATACGGCATTTCAGTTTTAAAATTAGCTGACATAAACATTGACTTTATCTTTAGGTTGTGGTATGATGGAATGCATGAGAAAATCCTAACACGTTACAGGGGGTAGAGCAATGGCAATCGTTATTTCGATTCTTCTGTTTATTATCTGTATTGCGCTGGCCGGCATCGTATTGCTGCAGCAGGGCAAGAGTGCTGGACTTTCCGGAGCCATCAGCGGTGCAGCAGAGTCTTACTTTGGTAAGAATAAGGCACGTACCATGGAAGGAAAGTTCGAAAGAATTACCAAGATCTTAGCAACATGCTTCATTATTTTGACACTGATTTTGTATTTCATGGTTGCATAATGAGATCCGCGGACGGCCTAGTCAACTAGGCCGTTTTTTGTTATAAAGAAACTTGTTATAAAGAAACAATAGGGTCAGCGGCAAAAGCCGGGGGCCATACAGAAAGAGAAATGGGGTGGGCGTGTGGCAAAAGACACGATCAAGTTAGTGGCGCAGAATAAAAAAGCGCATTTTGAGTATTTTTTGGAGGAGCTGTTCGAAGCAGGACTTTCCCTGAGCGGTACCGAAGTGAAATCCCTCCGACAGGGCAAATGCAGCCTGAAGGAAAGCTTTGTGCGTATTGAAAAAGGGGAAGCTTTCCTTTATAATATGCATATCAGTCCTTATGAGCAGGGTAATATTTTTAATAAAGACCCCCTGCGTACCAGAAAGATGCTGCTGCATAAGAGCGAGATTCGTAGACTCATCGGTAAGGTCAAAACCGATGGCTATACCATAGTACCGGTCAGACTCTACTTTAAAGGCAACTATGCCAAAGTCGAGATTGCGCTGGCAAAGGGTAAAAAATTATACGATAAGCGTCAGGATATTGCTAAAAAAGATCAGCGTCGTGAAGCAGAAAAGTCTTTCAAAATTCAAAAGATGTATTAATTTTCGGAGGTATTATATATGAAACAAGTCACCCTTGGCCGTTCCGGCATTGTGACCGGCAACGTGGGTTTCGAATGCGGACCGCTTTTGAAACGCAGTTTTGCCGATTGCCGTGGTGTAATGGAAAAAGCAATCGATGCCGGAGTACGTTTTTTTGACATTGGTCTTCCGGTGGAGGAACTGCAGAAAAGAGTGGGCCATTCCACCGTGGGCCATCGAAGTGATCTGATCCTGGCGGGCAGCTTTGAACCCTGCAAACCTCAGGAGTTTAAGGACCAACTGAAAATGGTACTCAGAGCTTTGAAAACCGATTATCTGGATCTGTGTCAGATTCACGATCCTGACTATCTGCCTCGCATGGGCGACAGCGAAGGATTTTACGATGCCCTGACCGATGCCAAAAAGGCCGGTTATATCCGCAGCATCGGTATCACCACCGGCAGTGAGGATATTGCCCTGCATGCGTTGGAATTTGGATGGTATGATACCCTGCAGTTCCCTTGGACAACCGACAGTGAAGAGGAAGCTCTGGATTATTTGACTTTTGCCCATGAAGCCGATATGGGTAGTATCAGCGTGCCTCAGGCGTATCCGGAAGATGCACAGGCAGTAGTAAAAGAATTAAATGCCATGGCGGAGTACGATGCACACGTATCTCTTTGGCTATTGGAAGAGGGCCCCGGCATGGATCGGGTGTTGGCTGCTCTAAAAGAGATGTGATTGAGAGCCCGTTAGGCTGTCAAAATAGAGAGAGGCGGTTATAGAAAAAAAGATAAACCGCCATCAAAGGAGAGAAAAATGAAAAACAAAGGAAATGTAATGCGTGTTGTACTCAATGTACTGATCGTGATCGTCTCCTGTGTTCTGCTGTTTTGTGTGTACAAGCTTTACACCATATGGCAAGGATACAACAGTAATCAAAAGACGCAAAATCAAGTACAGGATCTGTTCTATGGTCAGGGAGATTCGACGGTGGAGCAGCTTTATGGGTCCGAAGAAGAAACCGAAATGCTCCAGCAGAATACGATCAATATGCTGGATACGGTAATTGCCGCCAATGAAGATACCGTGGGTTGGATCAAGGTAGAGGATACCGTGATCGACTATGTGGTGGTACAGGGAGAAGATAACGATGAATACCTGCATAAGGGCTTTTACGGCGAATATAATTCTGCGGGTACCATCTTCCTGGATTATCGTAACGAGATCGGTGGCGCACGCCAAAATTTGATCGTATATGGTCATCGTATGAAAGATGATTCCATGTTCGGCGAACTGGGCGAGTACCTGGACTATGGTTTCTACCAGCAGCATCCGACCTTTACCTTTATAACAGCGGAAGGAGAATATGACTGCGAGATCTTTGCGGTGTATCGCTGCACCACAGAGGTGGATTATTGTCAGCCGACCTTCTCCTCCGATGAAGCAATGCTGGATTATGTACAAGATTGTAAGAATCTGTCAGAACACAAAATGGCAGTGGATGTGACCGCCGCCGATACCATTATCACCCTGTCCACCTGTGATTACGCGTTGGATCCGGATCTGGGACGTTTGGTGGTACATGCTAAATTGATCAAGAAATAATAAAATAAAAGAGGAATTTTACCATGGATAAGAAAAGTCTGGCACAGAAAAAACTCTGGATCCTGGACATGGATGGCACAGTGTATTTAGGTAATCAGCTGTTTCCTGAAACCCTGCCCTTCCTGCAGCGGATTCGCGAAAGCGGCGCATCCTATCTGTTTTTTACGAATAATGCCTCCCGTGCGAAGGATACCTATGTGACCCGTTTGAACGGCATGGGCATTCCGGCGGGGCCGGAAAATATACTCACATCGGCGGAAACGACGATTGCTTTCTTGAAACAGCACAGACCCGGCAAGAGTGTATATGTTGTGGGAACTCCCGACCTGATCCGCAGCTTTGAAGATGCAGGTATTTGTGTGGAGGAAGATGCTCCCATTGTGGTAGCCAGCTTCGATACCACTTTGACCTATGATAAATTGGAAAAGGCCTGCCGTTATATTCGTGAAGGAGCTGAGTTTATTTCCACCCATCCGGATTTTAATTGTCCCGTAGAAGGTGGTTTTATTCCCGACTCCGGTGCGATCTGTGCACTGATCACTGCATCCACCGGCAAACTGCCCCGTTATTTTGGTAAGCCCTACGAGGATACCCTGCAGATCATCGAGGAGTTCAGCGGTGTATCCCGTGAAGATATGGTTGTGGTGGGTGACCGCCTGTACACCGATATTGCTTTGGGTGCGAAACACGGTGTGGCCTCTGTGCTGGTACTTTCCGGCGAGACTACATTGGAGGATCTGGAGGGCAGCGATGTGCAGCCCAGCGTGATCGTGCAGAACGTGGGCGAGCTGCTCATTTAATGTAAATAATGCGGCAGCGTAAGGCGGCCGTTCAATACACCTGCTACGTGGCAGGTATACAGGAGGAAACTCTCATGAATTTAAATATGGAATATGTGCTGCAGACTTTGGACGAGATCATGTCCATCGATAGCCCCAGTGGCTATACAGCAGCAGTTATGGAAAAGGTGGAGCAGAAAGCGGAAGAGCTGGGCTATGCCTTCGACATGACTCACAAAGGAAACGGTATTATCACTGTGCCCGGTAAGGATCCGGAGTATGTGGTGGGTTTTTGTGCTCACGTGGATACCTTGGGTATGATGGTACGTAGCATCAAAGCCAACGGTGCTCTGGCATTTACCCGTGTAGGCGGCCCGAATCTGGCTACGGTAGATTCCGAATGGTGCCGTGTACATACTCGCGACGGCCGTGTATATGACGGTACTTTCTTCTGCACTAAGCCCGCTTCTCATGTATATAAGGAAGCTTCTGCTGAACGTACCGAGGAAAACATGGAAGTACGTTTGGATGAAATGGTAAAAACCAAAGAAGACGTGCTGAACTTGGGTATTCAGGTAGGTGATTATATCTGCATTGATCCTAAGTTTACCGTTACCAAATCCGGCTATATCAAATCCAGATTTCTGGATGATAAGTTGTCCGTTGCTATTTTGTTGGGCGTTCTGGAATACTTTGCATCTAACAACCTGGTCCCCAGTCACACCATCAAGATCCTGATCTCCACCTACGAGGAAGTGGGTCATGGTATGGCTTGGATACCGCAGGATATTCAGGAACTGATCGCAGTGGACATGGGCTGTATCGGTGACGATCTGACCTGTACCGAAGAAATGGTTTCCATTTGCGCGAAAGATTCCTCCGGTCCTTACGACTATTCCATCACTAGCCGTCTGGCTGAACTGGCTAAAGAAAATGGTCTGGATTATGCCATTGATCTGTATCCTTACTATGGATCTGATGTAAGTGCTGCACTGCGCGGCGGTCAGGACATTCAGGGTGGTTTGATCGGTCCCGGCGTATTTGCCAGCCACGGTTATGAGCGTTCCCATATCAAAGCTGTGGAAAATACAATGAAGTTATTAATTGCCTATTGGCAGGATTAAAATAAAACTTTTGGAGGATACTATGTTAACTGAATCTAAAATCAAATTTATCGAATTCATGATGAGTGCCGATGTACTGCGTTTTGGTGATTTCATTACCAAGAGCGGCCGTAAGACCCCTTACTTCGTAAACACCGGTAACTACAAGACCGGCGCACAGATCGCTCAGCTGGGTAAGTTTTATGCTGAGGCTGTAAAAGAGACTCTGGGTGAAGAGTTTGACGCTATGTTTGGCCCTGCTTACAAGGGTATTCCGTTGGTGTGCACCACCGCAGGTGCTCTGTACAATGAGTACGGTATTGACAAACCTTACTTCTTTAATCGTAAAGAAGAGAAGGATCACGGCGAGGGCGGCAGCCTGGTTGGTTACAAACCTCAGGACGGTGACCGTATTGTTATTATTGAAGACGTAATCACCGCCGGTACCGCTGTACGTGAGACCATGCCCATTCTGCATGGCTGCGGCAAAGTAGAGGCTAAGCATATGTTTATTTCCGTAAATCGCTGCGAAGTAGGTCAGACCCCCGGTAAGACCGCTATTATGGAAGTAAATGAAGAGTATGGCCTGGAAGTTCATGCCATCATCACTGTAAAGGATCTTCATGAGTACCTGCAGGGCAAAGAAGAGTACAAAGATGTTCTGGAGCGCATGGAAGCGTACATGGAACAGTATTGTGTACTGTAAGAAAAGATTGCCAAAGGTGATCTTTAGGGAGAGTCTTCGCTTCTTCGATTACGCTTGAAGAAAAAACAAAAAAATTTTTAAAAAAGATGTTGACATTTTCATGCGGGTATGTTAGTATATAACCCGCATGAGAAATGGGCCGCTAGCTCAGCCGGTAGAGCACTGGACTTTTAATCCAGGTGTCCGGGGTTCGAATCCCCGGCGGCTCACTCATCAAACAGCAGATCAATCGATCTGCTGTTTTTTTGTCTATTCATCTAGCGCATCCGTAAGGTGTGTGATACAATAAACGCAGTGAATTCGAGGATCAATTCCGACGAAAGCACTGCGTTTTTATTTGTTTCGAATCATATTTTAGTTTGTTTGGTAACACTAGGAATAGAGGAAGGGAGTCATTTATATGAACAATCGCGAACGGGCATTGAATATTTTACGATATAAGCCGGTGGACCGCATGCCGGCCGTGCATTTCGGATATTGGCCGGAGTTGTTGGTGGAATGGGCACAGCAAGGGAAGATCCCCATGGAGCTGGCACAAAACTGGGGCGATGGCAATGCGGCTGACATGGCTATTGATAAGCTCATTGGCTGGGATTTTAACTGGTTTCATGCCTATGGAGCCAAACAGGGCTTGTATCCCGGCTTTGAAAGAAAAGTGCTGGAAGTGCTGCCCGATGGAACTCAGCGGGTGCAAAATCATGACGGCCTGATCGAAAAGATCAAACCCGGTGTGGTTTCGATTCCCTCGGAGGATGACTATCTGCTGAAGGATCGGGAAGCCTTTGAAACCTTGTATCGACCCAAAATGCAGTTTGCGCCGGAGAGAGTCAACACAGATTTCTTTAAAACCTTTAACGAAGAAGTGTATGCCAAGGTGGATGCCCCAATCGGTATTGCGCTGGGCAGCGTAATCGGCGATATCCGCAGTATTTGTTCGGTGGTGGGCATGAGCTATTTGATGTACGATGAAGATGAAGATCTGTTTGCGGACATTGTGGATACTTATGCTGAAATGCAGTATAAATGCGTAGAAGCGGTGCTGGCTACGGGAGCAAAGTTTGATTTCGGTCATTATTGGGAGGATATTTGTTTTAATGGCGGACCACTGCTGTCGCCGGCAATCTTCGAAGAACTGTGCGTGAAGCATTATAAACGGCGCAATGAACTTTGTCATAAATATGGTATCGATTTAATCTCGCTGGACTGTGACGGTGTGACCACCAAGCTGCTGCCCTACTGGTATGAGAGCGGTGTGAATATCATGTTCCCCATTGAGATCGGTACCTGGGGCGATCAGTTTGAACCGGCTCGTAAAAAATATGGTGAAGGCATGCTGGGTGTAGGTGCCATGGACAAAACGGCCCTTCGAAAAGACAAGGCTGCAGTAGATGCGGAGATAGAGCGTATCAAACGAATCGCGGCCATGGGCGGTTTTCTGCCTTGCCCGGATCATCGTCTTATGCCGGGTACAAAATTTGAGCTTGTACAGTACTATGCTGAAGAAATTAAAAAGATCCAACTCTGAGGAGAGTCGCCGGAAAACAACGAAACTTCTCCTTGCAACTGATGAAAATGATTGATATACTGTATCTAATAGTGTGAATGATTTGCGGCAGGGCCGCCAAAACAGGACGGCGGCTCCCGCTTTTTACAATAAAATCCATTAAGGAGGAAATAACTATGCAAATGACATTCCGTTGGTATGGTGAAGGCAACGACACCATTACCGCTGAGCAGATCAAACAGATCCCCGGCGTCAAAGGTTTGGTATGGGCACTGCACCATAAACAGGCCGGCGAAGTTTGGGAAGTAGAAGAAATTGAAGAAGCCCGCCGACAGATCGAGGGTGCCGGCTTCAACATGGATGTAGTGGAGAGCGTAAACGTTCACGACGACATCAAGATCGGCTTGCCCACCCGTGATATGTATATCGAAAATTACAAGACCACTCTGCGCAATCTGGCTAAGTTCGGTGTAAAGGTTGTTACTTATAACTTTATGCCCATCTTCGACTGGACCCGTACCGATCTGTATCATCCCATGGAAGATGGTTCCACTGCGCTGTTCTATCAGAAGAACCTGATCAAGGAAGATCCCGTGGAGATGGCTAACTATATTATTAAAGAGTGTGAAGGCTTTACCATGCCCGGTTGGGAGCCGGAACGTTTGGCTAAGCTGGAAGAGCTGTTTGAGGCTTACAAGCCTGTTACCAAGGAAAAACTGTGGGAGAATTTGAAGTACTTCCTGGAAGCCATTATGCCCACCTGTCATGAGACCGGCATCAAGATGGCCATTCATCAGGACGATCCGCCGTGGGATATCTTTGGTCTGCCTCGTTTGTTGGTGGATAAAGAGTCCATTGGCCGTTTCTTGAATATGGTGGACGATGAGTACAACTGCCTGTGCCTGTGCTCTGGTTCTATGGGTGCTAATCCTAAGAACAACATTGCTGACATTAT
This sequence comes from Bianqueaceae bacterium, assembly GCA_045631245.1. Taxonomy (GTDB): domain Bacteria; phylum Bacillota; class Clostridia; order Lachnospirales; family Bianqueaceae; genus CALWPV01. The sequence continues at coordinate 1,002 of JAZQUJ010000070.1, read as the reverse complement.
CCGCACCTACTGCGATCGTATTGCCTTTGCCCATGTGCGCAACGTAAAACATTTCGAGAACGGTGACTTCACCGAGGCTTCTCACCGCGACTGCGATGGTGATGTAGGCATTATCGAAATCATGCGTGCATACCATGACTGCGGTTTCAAAGGCTATATGCGTCCCGACCATGGTCGTCACATTTGGGGCGAAAAGTGCCGTCCCGGTTATGGCTTGTATGACCGTGCTCTGGGTATTATGTATCTGCTGGGCTGCTGGGACATGTTAGAACGCCTTGAAAACAAAGCCTGACATTCACTTTGGAGGATTTATTTATGAGACCGTTTATGGATAAGGACTTTCTGCTGACCACGGAGACAGCGAAGAAACTGTATCACGAAGTAGCTGAAAAAATGCCGATCATTGACTATCATTGTCATATCAGTCCTCAGGACATTGCAGAAGATCGTAAATTTGATAATATTTCCCAGGTATGGCTGGGCGGTGACCATTACAAGTGGCGCCTGATGAGAGCCAACGGTGTGACCGAAGATGTGGTGACCGGTCCTGCCGATGGCCGTGAGAAGTTCCGTGCCTTTGCTGAGGTTATGCCGAAGCTGATCGGCAACCCCATGTATCATTGGAGCCATCTGGAACTGCAGAGAGCCTTTGGTATTATGGAGCCTCTGACTCCCGATAATGCCGATGAGATCTACGACCGCTGCAATGAGCAGCTGAAAAACTATTCTGCCCGTCAGCTGATGGAAAAATTTGATGTAAAGGCCATCTGTACCACCGATGATCCCATCGATGATCTGCACTGGCACGATCAGATGGCAGCCGACGAGACTTTCAAGATCAAGGTCCTGCCTGCATATCGCCCCGATAAGGCTGTGAATGTGGATAAAGCCGGCTTTGCTGCTTATATTGAGCAGCTTGCAAAGGTGGTAGGCCGCGAACTGACCTGTGCCGATGATGTGGCAAAAGCCTTGGTAGAGCGAATCGACTATTTTGCAGCCCAT
>JAZQUJ010000069.1:0-23254 GCA_045631245.1 Bianqueaceae bacterium | reverse complement strand
TTTCCAACATGAAAAAGTTGCGCAAAATTTTGTGCGAGAAGAAAATCGACGTCGTTCACTGTCACCATAGAACTTGTGGTGTATTTATGCGTATTCTCAGTACTCGTACGGGTGTTCCTTTTGTCTGGAGCAACCACCTCGACAATATTCCTAACGACTTTCTTCACCGTATTACCACTTTTTATGGTAGCAAAACTATTTGCGTTTCATCCTCCCTTAAAGAATTCTGCAACAAACAGCTAAAGATTCCCAAAGAAGATATTGAAGTAGTTATCCACGGAATCGCTCCGAACGAATATTCATATGATGCCCAGTATGTTGGCGATTTTAAAGCAAAAAACAATCTTACGGACGAGAAAATCATTGGTTTGTTTGCTCGTATGGCACCTATGAAAAATCACGCTTGCTTGATTGATGCACTTGCAAAAATACCCAAGGAGGATCTTCAGAAAACAAAAACGGTTTTATTCGGTGGCACTCAGGGCGACTATGTCGATTGTCTGAAAGAAAGAATAGCAAAATACCATTTAGAAGACTCCATTATTTTTGAAGGCTTTGTGACACCGAGTCAGGCTCTTTCTTTATCGGATATAACCGTTCTGCCCTCTGAAAAAGAGGGTTTTGGAATCGTTTCTATTGAGAGTTTTTTGATGAAAAAGCCACATATTCGAACAAAAACTGCGGGATATGATGACATTGCCGAAGGTTGTATTGGAATCGATCTTAATGACAGCAATGCACTTTCCAAAGAACTCACCGCATTTGCCAGAGGAAAAGACTATTCCTCCCTTGTGGAAACAGCTTATCAGCTTTTTGAAGAGCGGTGTACAGTTGAGCGGATGGGAGAACACATTCTTAACATCTACAAATCGGTATGCAAACCACACAAGTCAGCGAGGTGAAATTCACCTCGCTGTTATTCTTTGTGCAAGACCATGTATCGCCCAGCAGAATCGGTCGATTGGTGTCAATGATGTATATGAAGGGTCGCCCTCTCGTACTTTTAGAGTCTTTCGAATCTCCTTTGGGATCACGATACGCCCTAGATCGTCTATACGACGGACAATTCCGGTTGCTTTCATATATAAATCTCCTTTAAATTCAAATCGTGATACTATTATTTGTGATTAAAGGAATTTTATACTGTTTTGTCTTACTTTTATTTGCCTTTAAAAGATGGCATAACTGCCTGCTACAGCACGCGTCACTGTTCATTTTTTCACTATTTTGCGCAAAAAACGAACGCTAAATCATCATTTTTCATCATTTTCCCCTTGACATCGTTCATTTTTTGATATAAAATCAAAAAAATTGAAAAAAGGTGGTTATAAAAAATGAAAATCAAACAGTTATTATCTGCACTACTTATTTTAGTTTTATGTTTCAGTATGCTGACCGGATGCGGCAGCAGTTCAAAGGAAAACAGTGTTGTTATTTACTCCAGTGATGAAGATTATATCAATGCTTATTTTCAGGAACGTCTTAATGAGCAGTTCCCCGATTATGATATTACCATCGAGTATCTGCCCACCGGTGAAAATGCCGCCAGACTGATGGCCGAAGGATTGGATACTCCTTGTGATATCGTTTGGGGTCTTGAAGTAGGATATTTGGACAACCTGACTGATAATTTAGCCGACATCAGCGAATATGATAAAAGCATTTATGTAGACGATATGCAGATTGGCGGAAACAAATATTTAGTTGCCCACAGATACAGCGGTTGTATTGTTGTGAACAAAGATCTCTTGGCAGAAAAGGAATTAGCAGTTCCTCAGTCCTATGAAGATCTTTTGAAAGAAGAATACAAAAATTTGATCGCTATGCCTAATCCCAAATCCTCCGGTACCGGTTATATCTATCTTAAGAGTCTGGTAAATGCCTGGGGCGAAGAAAAAGCTTTTGAATATTTTGATCAATTATCTGACATTGTTCTTCAGTTTACTTCTTCCGGTTCCGGCCCCATCAATGCTTTGGTGCAAGGTGAAATCGCAATTGCCATGGGTATGACTTCTCAGGCAGTTATCGAAATCAACAATGAACAACCTTTTGAAATTCTTTTCTTTGAAGAAGGTGCTCCCTTTACTGCTTGCGGATATGGTATTGTTGAAGGAAAACAGGACAACCCTGCTGTTAAAGAAGTATTCGATTTCTTCTACTCTACCTTGATCCACGAGGAAAAAGAATTATATCTTCCTGAGAAAATCTTTGCTGAACAGGAAAATCTGATTGAGAACTATCCTAAAGATATCCCCTATTCCGATATGACCAATAATACTGCTGAAGAAAAAGAAAGATTGTTGGAAAACTGGATCTATTAATTGTTTGAGACTATTTCTATGGATATAACAAGAAAAGAATTTCTGGTGCTTACCTTTTTGGAACATTCTAAAACAAAACCTTCACAGCGTATCATCGCAGAGGGAATTGACGTTTCAGTAGGTACTGTTAACAAAATTTTGACTGTGTTCCGTTCCCGTAATTGGATCAACAGCAATTTATCCCTAACCGAAAAGGGGTATGCTGCTTTAGAGCCTTATCGTGCTAAACGTCTCATCTTTTTAGCTGCCGGTGTGGGCTCAAGGTTGCTCCCTATTACTCTGAACACCCCAAAACCTTTGATCCGAGTGAACGGAACTCGAATCATTGATACTGCAATTGATGCCGCATTAGCGATAGGAATTGAAGAGATCTACATTGTACGTGGACATCTTTCCGATCAATTCGATCAACTTCTTAAAAAGTATCCTCAGATTCGCTTCATTGAGAATCCTGCGTATAATGAAACAAACAATATTTCTTCCGCAATGTGTGCTCGTTTCTTATTTCAGAATGCCTATGTAATGGAAGCTGATCTACTGATCAATAATCCGAACATTTTCAAGAAGTACAACTATACTTCCAATTGCTTAGGCGTTCCGGTGGAAAAAACGGATGACTGGTGTATCAAAAGCAAGAACGGTGTGGCTAAAGAGCTCGTCCAAGGCGGAACCGATTGTCATCACTTATTCAGTATTTATTATTGGACATTTGAAGATGGAGCCAAGCTCTCCCAGCACATTCCGGAGGTTTACCATAGTCCCGGTGGTAAAGAACGTTTCTGGGATTTAACTCCACTATGGTATTTCCAAAAGGAATATCATGTCGAAATTATCGATTGTAAAATGGAAGATATCAATGAAATTGATACCCTACGCGACCTACGCGCCGTCGATCCCATGTATGCGTTATTCTAATAATTGTAAAAAAAAATCCTTCAATGCTAAGCATTGAAGGATTTTTTAATTGCATTCGTTCTAACTATGCTCTTACTCGCCCAAATATGCACTGTCGAGCATCTGCAATTCTTTATAGGTATCAATTTCGGAAATATCAGCAAAAGAACATTCACGCACTTCAATATTGTAGTGTTCGTTATAGCGATTCATGGGACAAATATCCCAAAACAGATCGCGTCCACCCTCACTCTGATACATTTCTTCCAGCTGGGCCGGTAATTTTGCCCCCTCTTCTGCTGTCCAATAATAAATACTGAATAAATGATGGCAGTTTACACCACCTTTAATCAACTGTTTCGCATAACCATTTTCGCTGATTACACACCAGTCATCCGTTTTTTCTACCGGAACACCTAAGCAATTAGAAGCATAATGATATTTTTTGAATATAGCCGGATTGTTGATCAACAGATCGGCTTCCATTACATATGCATTCTGCATTAAATGACGCACTTTCATAGCAGAAGAAACATTATTAGAGGTTTCAAAATCAGGATTATCAATCAAGCGAATCTGCGGATACTGTTTAAGCAACAGCTCAAAACATTCTCCCAAATAGCCACGAACAATATAGATTTCCTCAATTCCTGCTTTCAATGCTGCTTCGATTGCAGAGCAGATAATAGGTCTTCCATGCACTCTTACCATCGGTTTTGGCACATTGATCGTAGCCGGGCGCAGTCTGGAACCAAAACCGGCCGCCAAGAAAATAACTCGTTTGGTACGATAGGGTTCCAACGCAGCAAGTCCTTTTTCTGTTACGGTCTTGGCTTCATCCAATAAACCATCCTTAATCAGTTCATTAACCAGATCGTCTACTTCCTTATCAGAAAGTCCCACCACAGCCGGTAATGCTTTTTGTTCATCGAGCAAATTTACCAGCACTTCAAATTGCATTCTTGTTAATTTCATTCGATCACTTCCTCAATCTTTTTTACTGGAGCATTCTTTTTCTTTCTTCGTTTTTTAATGAAATAAACCACAGCTTTAACAAATATATTCACACTCAGAATCATCAATGATACAAATGCCGAGCATTCCATCAATCGATTTGCTTCAAACTGTGTGATCATCAATGATAACTGTTTAGTAGATACATTGGCCAGGAACGAAACCGCTGAAATCGTCATCATGGAATTTACAAAGAAATATGACATCATTTCAATCAAAGTATCCTTCGTCTGCGGCACCAGCACATCCCATAAAATTCTCGGCCGGCTGATATTCATGGTAGCACCCACATCTTCCAAGTTTTTATTGATGATATTAAAAGAATTATAAATCATCAAATAAGGGGAAGCAAAGAAATGGACAGTGTTGACCAAAATCAAAATTGCCAAAGTACCATAGGCCCAGGAACCTTTAAAAAACAAAACAAATGATAGACCAAGTACCAAGCCTGGGATCGCCATTGATGTAATAGAAATCAAATGCAAAACCCGAGACAGCACACCGTTCATACGTGCTGTGCAATAGGCTGTCAAATACGCAACCGCAGTACCTACCACTGCTACCGCAATTGAAACGATCAAGGAATTAATCAGATATGTTCCACCATTCATGTCAAAGGTTTTGGCTATATGATCAAATGTAATTGTCATATCCAGCGGATACCGTTTTACAAAAGTTAACATCAAAAATGTTGCAATCGGAATCATAACGATAATGCTGAAAAGTCCACACAGACCATAACTAAGAATATCACGACGAATATTCTTTCTGGGTTTGATTCGTTTGGTCACATAACCGGAACGATCGTTTCCTTTTTTCAGCATATCAATTAAAAACGCCGCAATCGCCGGAAGCAAAAGCATGGATCCAATCACACTTCCCTTTCCAAAGTCCATCAGGCCCAGAATCTCCTGGTACATCATAACCGGAAGGGTCGTATAGTTACCGCCAATCATAAGCGGTACACCATAATCGGTAATAATCATAGTAAAAACAGTAAATACTACCGAGATCAAAGCTTTGCTCAAATAGGGCAATGTAATATCCAAAAACTGACGAATTTTGGAAATTCCCAATACTTCTGCTGCCTCATAAGGAGATCGATCTTCATAATTCAGTACATCCGACAGCATCAGGAATGCTACCGGAAAAGAATACATAACAGAGCCAATTACAATTCCGGTGAATCCATAAATGTTCGTATCCAACTTCAACATATTGGTAATAATTCCGTTTGCACCAAACAGAATAATCAAACCCATACCATGTGAGATCGAGGGAATCAACATCGGAAGAGTTAAGAGAATTCGAAAAACACTTTTTCCTCGAATTCTGCTGCGCGCAATACAGAAAGAAAGGAGCAATGCAAGCGCCACAGAAATCAAAGTAGACACCAGCGCTACTTTAACAGAATTGCCTACAACCAGACCAAATCTCTCATTATTTACAATAGAAAGAAGACTCTTGGAATCAATGTTGACAAGCATCCTTACCAACGGCAGAATCACACAGACAACGAAAACAGTGGTTAATACAATTTTTACTGTATTTGATCCTTTATATTTCATAAATCTGCGCCGGTCCTTTCCTCAGTTGGTATAGCAAACCGACTCAGAGATTCAATTTTCAACTGGATATTACGAATCACAAAGTTACGCACATAATCATCTGCCGGATGTTTAATAATATTTTCCGGCGTATCGATCTGACGAATTATACCATTATCCATAACCATAATTCGATCAGACATGGCAAATGCTTCTTCTTGATCATGAGTAATATAGATCATGGTGGTTTTGAATTTTTTCTGCAATTCTTTTAATTCCTCGCGCAAAACCATACGAGTATCCACGTCCAGAGCAGACATAGGTTCATCAAACAAAATAATATCCGGATTTAATGACAAAGTACGAGCAATCGCAACACGCTGTTGCTGACCGCCGGACAATTTATTCGGCTTTTTATGTGCATGTTCTTCCAAACCTACCTGTCGCAGCATATCCATAGCAATTTTTCTGGCTTCCGGCTTTTTCTCCTTATCCAGGCGCAGCGCATATTCCACATTTTTCAGAACAGTCATATTCTCAAACAGAGCATAGTTCTGAAATACAATACCCATTCCACGTTTAGAGGGTGCTGCATTGGTAATATCTACACCGTCTTTATAGACGCATCCTGTTTTCGGTGCCAGCAAACCGATCAGTATTCTCAAAATTGTAGTTTTACCACAACCGGAAGGACCTAAAATCGATAAAAATTCGCCGTCCTCTACGTCAAAGTTTACATGATCCAAAATCAGTTTTTTACCCATGGTGACCGATAAGTCACGAATCACCAGCTTATGTTTATCAAAATTATTCTCCATTGTTCAACTTTCCTTTGCTACCAAATCTTCCTCATCTTCCTCTTCTTCCTCAAGAGGGGGTAATTCCGGCATCTTCATCAACAGCATACCGTTTCTGGAAATTTGCTGACACCGACGAAACCACTCAATTGACTCTTCTTCTTTACCCTGCTTTTCTAACAACAGTCCCATCACATACATCACTTCATCACTGTTGGGATGTTTTTCAAGCAACGTATTGGTACGTTTCATGAGTTCTTCCGTGTCCTTACCGTCTTGGATTCCCTGCAAAATCATAAATACTGCTAAATTCAATTGCAAGGGAAAACGTGCAAACCATTTTTCAGCCAGCAACTTTGCATCAGTATAGCGGCCTTCCTCCGAAGCCAGCATGCATCCACGAATGTCACGGATCATTTCTGATAGCTCACGAATCTCAGCTGTCTCGACCTTACTGGCCTTCAACAATTTTTCTGCTTTTCCAAAATTACCACACATGGTCATAGCCAATCCACAGGCATGCAATACAGAAGGATCTACATAAAAAGCTAAAGCATCTTTTACAAACAAATCGGAAAGCTGCGCGGTATAATAAGGCTCAAAGTACTCCATCAATTCTTGATAGGATTCCTGCTCCAGCAGCTCCTTTTCTTTCTCCGTTAAACCACTCAGCATCGTAGCCAGCGCTATCTCCTGAAATGCATGATATACTACCGCTTCCTGTTTTCTCAGCTGCTCTTTTGCCATCAACAGCTGCATATTATGAGCCTTTCGAACAATATTGTCTTTTCTATACTGCTCATAATTAATAAAGGGAGCATAGTCAGAAATAAATGTTTTACAAGGAACATGATAATTATCAAACGTATCATGTTCTTCTTGATGCGCTGCATCCGGAATAATCATCCAACTGTCGCCGAACTGGCTGCGCAGAAAACGATAATATTGACTGGGGGCCGGGAATTGACCATCTTCAAATTGCAGTTCAATGGGGGTTCCAAACCATTCTTTAGGATAGAACATATGTCGATTTCCCCATCTCAGCAGATAGGTATCACATGAATCGCTGTCCTCATACGTAAATAGCTTATCACGCAACTGTCCCAACACATAATCTCTACCCTTTTCTTCCATCTGCTGCAGGTATTGCTCATATTCATCCATATAGTTGACAATATCATCGCACAACACATAAATAGGTGTCAATAATTCAGAGTAGATAGTAGCATACTTTTTATATTCTGCTTTTGCTTCCTCATCAGAAGGAACCGGATCCAAAATAAACAAATCGATATGCTGTCCGGCGGCGTTTCCATCCAAAATATGATTACGAAACAAAACCGTAGTATCAAGATTCGTATATTTCACAGTATCCCGCAGATAATTAGGAAAACGCTCATAGCAGTAAAGTTCACGGTTTTCCGGCAATTCCTGATCGATCACCGAAAGCAATTTTTGAAAATTGTCTCTGGTAATCGATAAATCGATATCGTCATCCCAAGGAAGAAATCCTTTGTGGCGTACTGCACCCAACAAAGAACCACCCTCCAAATAATACGTAATGCCATGTTTCCTGCAAATAGCATCAAATTCTTTTAATAGGGTCAGCAGGCCTTCTTGCATCTCTATCATTGCGCAGACTCCTCTTCTTGAGCGGTATACTCCGGCAATACTTCACTAATATCATTAATTTCCACCAGATCCCCTTTGTAATCTGTTACAACCAAGGGCTCCCAGTGACTTTCAGGGACCATCTTTCGAAGTTTTTTGACATATGTATAGCTTCCTTCTCTTTTAAGGATCTCCATAGTCAATTCAAAAATCTCTTTATCGAAGCAAAGACCCAACCCCTTCTTGTAGCATGCCCACAGTGCGCTGCGATACGGTTTGAGCAATTCATTCAATTCCTCATATCGTTCCTCTTCATATAGCTTTTTCAGCAGTTTCTTCATGGGCATGTATCTTTCATACATTGCAAATCGTTTTTCAGTACGGTCCACAATTGCATAATACTGATTGATCTTTTTATTATCTTTAGAAACCTGCTGTTCCAATCTTGAGCAAGTCAGTCTGTCTCGGGTGATCGCATCAAAATCTACACCCATTTCCTTTGCCTTTTCCAAATATTTATCATACGGAACATGACAGGAAACCAAAACTTTATCTGATAATACCGGGAATTTAGGCTTCATTTTTCTAAAATTAGTGCAAGCATATTTTTTATTTAAGTAGGTATCCAGCTCAGTAAATACCGGGAATTCCTGACCATTCATCATAATGGTAGTATCGTCCTCTAACATCTCTGCATCAAACACAAATTTACCGGTACCCACAGCGACCTTTTTCGCTTTTTTATTCTCGCTGAACACAGAACACCAGCTTTTGAACAACCATCTGCTCAGCATCGCTTCGCCAAATACTTTTTTTACTACATGACAGCCAAAAACAATAGCCTTTTTGTAAAAATCAGCATAAGCTCCTACTTCTTTATGACAAACTTTCCAAAAAGCACTGCTGAATCTGTAGTACTTTTTCATACGACGCGGTTTAAAACGAATCATATGAATTGTCACAGCAATACAAGGAATTTTTCCTTTCTCGGTATAAGGAAGTTCCAGTACCATAGTATTGGGATCACCATATCGTACAGTAAACTCAGGATAATCTTTATTCGACATCATAGAATCCACTACGCGATCTGCCCGGTTTTCATTTTTTACCACTTTCATAAATTTACGCACATCATCTGTTGTCATAGCAATATTGGCCTGATAACATTTATCATACATGCTATGCTCCATGATCGCACCGTGGGCAGTTTCTTCACAAAGATAATACTTTATATTTTCACGCTTACAAATACCATCAATATCCGTAAGGAGTTCCAGCAACTTTTCCTGTACGTCTCTCATTCTATCACTTCCTCCTCATCGCTCGTAATACTTTGAAACCCCATCTCATTTAACTTATACAAGATCATACCATTACTCGTTGCAAGTGCTTTTTCAAACAGTTCTGCTGCTTCCTCTTCCCTTCCCAACTGTTGATACAAACAACCGGTCCAGAAAACAATTTCCAAATCTTCCGGATATAGATCAAATGCTGCGTCAATCGCATCAAGAATTTCTTTTTCATTTATATCCGTTAACAGCGTATAAAGTTCCAATACACAGCGGTGCAGATTAACTTGACGTGGGTTCTCACGAAGCAATTGCAATACAAAAGGCTTCATTTCTTTAACATCGGTCACTTCGTCCGGAGTTACACGCCGATCTTCAAAATAACATACCGTTTTTCTGATCTGGTCTACTCTCTGTTGTGCCTGCTCAATTTCACTGCTCAGCTGCTCAGAATCTGTTTTACGCAGTTGTAGGAGCTTATCCGCTTTGGAATAATCACCAATTCGAATCATCGCATTCAAAATTAACGCAAGCTTGTCATCCGATATTTTTATGAAGATCTTATTTTTAACAAATGCACCGGATAATTGTTTGCTTAAATAATCCTGTACATATGTCAACAGCTCCTGGTCTTCCATTTTTGCCAATACTTCATAAGCGAACGCCGCACCTGACTCAAATTCCAATTGCTTCATAATAGCAAATTGCTTATAATTTGAAATCAACAATCGATAGGCCGGTAAAACCTTCTTTACATTCCGCTTCTTACGATCTACAAAATCTTTCAAAACTTTTGGTTTATCCAAGAAAGGTTGAATATCATTCAACCAATTACGATATGCAATCGTACCGCTCACATTCGAAACATGAGTCTCACGCTGTTGCTCAGGCGGCAGATAGATCCAACCATCTCCATAGGTTGCTCGAAGAAAATCCAATGTTTTCTCCGGCACCGGCAACATATGCCCTTCAAAACTCATATACCTCGGTTTACCCATTAAATTTCGATCATATATCAAAAGCTGCTGACCCCAGCGATACAAATAAAAATCACTCTCAGCCGGCTCATTTACAAACAAGTTTTGATATAATTGATCCATTACTTTTTTTCTGCCAAACCACTTTGCTTTTCTATGTAACTTATTATATAAAGGAACACATCGATGGAAATACGGATTCACCATAAAAAATGGAGTCAGTAATTCATTAAACACAATATATTCATCAATATGTCGTTCCTTCGCGACCTCGTCACGCGGCAGCGGATCCAGAATCATAATATCCAAAGAAATACCACAGCCGGTATCGTCCAATACCTGAGATCGGAAAAACTGGGATGTGGTTTTATTCATATACTTGATGGTAACTTTCGTGTGGCAAGGAGTATTCATCATCGAAATGATTTCTCTGTCATCTGACATATCCGTTTCACAGGCCTTTTGAAATTTTTCAAACTCCTGACGTGTCATCATTATATCAATATCGTCATCCCACGGAATAAATCCACCGTGGCGAACCGCACCCAAAACCGAGCCTCCTGTCAAATAATACACTATATTATTTTTTCTGCAGATCTCGTCTATTTCCAGTACAAGTTCAAACATTTTTTCTTGTAAAACAGTTAACAAAAGTACTCCTTTCCTTCGAGCAATGAACTACTTAACGCACTCATTGTCAAAATCAGTTAAGTTTTTGCATAATAACACAACTTATACGATACCATATTCACCACGGAATGTCAAGTAAAGGCAGCTTCTCATTCCCTATAAACACTCCATAGAAACGCTCTATTCAGGCATCATTTCTTTCTTAATAGAAGAGTAGAAACATTACTCTCCCCGTTCATCATTTTCAGTTATGTAAATTATTTTTGATTCGGGCACTAAATGCGGCAATATCTTCTTCTCTTGTTATTTTAATATTATTGACACTGCTTTCAATAAAGTTAATATCAAATCCCAAATTATACAACAGCATAGTACAACAAGACTCGTTAAGCGGATGCTGCATCTGCTCAGCCTTTTCGAACACCTCTTGCAAAAGTGAAAAACGATGTGCTTCCGGTGACTGCAAGGCAATCATGGTATTTCGATCCACATACTTTGGTTTTCGATATGCTACATCAAACTGTACATATTCTTTCATAGAATGGCAAGTTGTCGCGCTCCGTTTTTCAGAACACACTTGTAGAAGCTTCGAAATCATTTCTTCGGTTACCATTGGTCTTGTCGCCTCCTGGATCATGACCAGATCCTCCGATGCACACCGATCCTTAATTGTGTCGATTGCATTTTTTAAGGAAGCAATTCCGCTGCTACCCGCCGAAATCAATCCTTTTAATTTTGTAATGCGATACCGTTTTGCATACGCTTTTACAATACTTTCCCATCCACGCAGGCACACCACGTACACTTCATCAATCGCCGGATGATTTTGGTATACTTCCATGCAATACACTAAAATCGGTTTACCATGTACATTCATAAACTGACTGGGAATATTTTGAAGATTTCTACCGGTTTTTCCACCGGCTAAAATAACAACAATATTTTTACCCCCTCTTTCTTCTGTCAGCGTTTCATCTGCCTCCTGTACCTGAGAAACATGAAATTGCGAATTGACTTCATATCCTGAAACCAACGCTTCCACCGTAGTATCCAGTACATCAGCAAAACGCTGCAATTTCTTTTGAGAAACATCATTCTCTCCGGATTCAATTTTCGCAATGGTTGATCTTGTTTTATATCCCATGGCATCAGCCAACTCCTGTTGAGACATTCTTAGTTCAAATCGTCGTTTTTTAATATTATCTCCAACCATTCTACTGCTCCTTCTATTTATTCGAGTATATTATAAATCAACATACGGTGATTTTCAAGAAAAAATCACGCTTTTTTTTACCTTATTGTTGACTTTCGCGTGATTTTTGGTACAATATACAAGGCTTGCCAAACGGGCAACCCTCACATTCGAGTCATCTCTGCTGCTCAGCAGCAAACTTTTGTTGACTCCCGTTCTATTTGATATTTCACACAAGAAAGGATTATGCACAATGAAAGCTGTTATTTTTAATTCCGGTCTGGGCAATCGCATGGGCGACTTTACTAAGAACAATCACAAATCTATGGCTCAACTGAAAGATGGCGAGACCATTTTTCACCGTCAGATTCGTCTGCTGAGCGCAGAAGGCATTAAAGACTTCTTGATCACCACAGGTCCTTTTGAGGATCAGCTGAAAGGCGTTGCTGCTGATTTTCCCGAGCTGAACTTCACCTTTGTTCGCAACGATATTTATGATAAGACCAACTACATCTATTCCATGTACTTGGCTCGTGAGTATATGAACGATGACCTGGTATTCCTGCACGGCGACCTGGTATTTAACCGTAAACTGGTTCACGATGTACTTAACTGCGAAGATGCCAATACTGCCACCGTAAACTTCAAGAAAGCTCTTCCCGAAAAGGATTTCAAGGGCCGCATCAAAGACGGCAAAGTAATGGAAGTTTCCATCAAGATCTTCGATGAAGACTGTTTTGCTTTCCAGCCCTTCTACAAGATGGACAAATACACCGCTTCCGCTTGGATCGGTAAAGTAGTGGAATTCATCCACAAAGGTGAAGATAAGTGCTACGCTGAAAACGCTCTGAACGAGATCTTCCCCGCACTGAACGTACGTGCTTTCTCTTACGACGGTTACTACATTGATGAGATCGATAACTTGGATGATCATGCTCGCGTAACCGCTGACATTCTGCCTTTTGACGAAGCTGATAAGGCTATCTTTGGCTAATCTTTCCGGAGGATCCTATATGACTGAAAAAACAACCAACACATACGGTTACAATCAAAAAGATTATTCCAAGTTCAAAAATTTCGCTTGGAAAATGCTGTTGAGCTTTGGTCTCACTTACTTATTCTTCTATAACGGTCGCCAGAACATCAATCTGGTCATGACTCAAATGGCAGAAGGACTTGGTTCCACCACCGCTGCTATGGGTGTGGTTTCTTCCGCGCTGTTCTGGTGTTATGCCTTTGGTCAGCTGATCAATGGTCGCCTGGGTGCTTACTTCGGTTACAAGCGTTACATGATGTTTGGTGTATTCGCTTCCGCGGTACTGAACGTAATCATCTCTTTCCAGCACTCCATTCCTGTAATTGCTGTTCTGTGGGGTCTGAACGGTTTCTGTCAGTCCATGGTATGGGCCAATGGTCTGGGTGTACTGAATAAATGGTGGCCCAAGAAAAAACGTGGTTTTGCCTCCGGTCTGGCTACTGCCTTCTCAGGTGTAGCTCAGGTTGTAACTTACCTGACCATTCTGCTGTGCATGCAGTTGAATCCCGAATGGGGCTGGCGCGCCGGCTTCCGTTTCCCCATGATCCCCATGGTACTGATGCTGATCGCCTTTTACTTCCTATTCAAAGAGAAACCGGAAGATGTTGGTCTGAAACCCTTCGAAGAAGAAGATAAAGCCGCTGCTGCTCGTGATGCTGCTTTGACTGCTGAGATTGAGAAAAAAGGCTTCCTGTATCCCTACAAGATCCTCTTCAGCGAGCCCAAAGTCATCGTTTTCTGTTTGATTTCTGCTATCGCCGGTGTTGGCCGTTATGGTCTGCTTACCTGGGTTCCCACCTACTTCATGGAGTCTCTTGGTCTCTCTATTAAGGAAGGTATCTTCAGTTCCATCCTGCTTCCCATCGGTCAGGCCTGCGCCATGTTTGTATTCCCCTTGATCACCGACAAGGTATTCAAAGGCAAACGCGAGCCCATGTTGGCCCTTGCTTCCATTGTTACCTTCTGTGGTATGATCTGCTTCCCCTTCATCCGCAGCCAGTTCCCCGCTTCCCTTATGCTTCTGGTCGTAGGTATCTCTGGCATGGTAACCGGTGTTATCTGGGCTGTAGCCGGTGATATGGGCGGCCGTGCCTTCTCCTCCACCATCGTTGGTGTTCTGGACTGGGCTGTTTACATGGGTGCTGCTATCCAGGCTTCCATCTTCGGTTTCGTAAAAGATACCTATGGTTGGCCCGCGATCTTCATCACCATCGGATGCCTGTACATTCTGATGTTGGTACTCACTCTGCTGGCTCGCAAGATGAAAATGAAGAAACTGTAATTCGCGCTCCGCGCAAACAATTCCAATCATTGCTTTTAATTATTACTTCAATAACAAAAAGAATCGGTCTTTGGCGCATCGTTCAAAGACCGATTCTTTTTATTTATGCATTATCAGTGCCAGGCCAGCCGCACACTCGCCGGATGATATTGTCCTGTCAGCCAATCCACATCATTGGTAATCCAATCCATGATTTCCAATTGTCTGCTTTCCCAAGCTATGGTAGCCTCATGGGCTTCCTGAGTTTCTGCTCTCTCCAGGCCGGTATCAATTTCATCATATCCAAAGATATAACCGCCTACGTGCCAAATACTAAAGTTACTGTCTGGTCCCGGATTCACCTTACCATCCCTTGCTTCCACCAAGGCATCATGTCGACGCTTATACTCTTCTTCGCACCCAGGTTTCAGCTTTGTCATAAACATACGATGGCGGATCATTGACTTTTCTTCTCGGACAATCCCAAAATCATGATACATCAGCCTCATATTGCTGCCAGGCTGCGCCAGCCACTCAAAGCACTCACCCAGCTGTTGCAGCACCTCTGCCAGCAATTCATGCTGCGGCTCACTTTTTTCCGCCGTCTCTTTCGCCTTAGCGCCCCAAAACTCGTAATATCCAAATACCAGATCAGTCGCCTGCCACATACTAAAATTTCGGATCTTCTCTGCATCCAAAATCTGCACCATTTTCGGCCAGATCTTTCCTAAACCATTTCGAAAACAGTTTTGTCCGCCTTCATTTATCTTTAATGCAAATGTATACCGCTTCATCGACTCACTGTGCCTCCGCTTTAATCGCCTTCAGCCGCTTCATTACGTTATTTTCCTTCGCAAAATATTCACTGAGCTCTCTATATTCGGTATATAACTTGGCATAAACCGCGGCATTTTCAGCGATGGGTTTATATACTCTCTCCACCGGCGCACTCATGGCAGCCACTGCTTTCTCAATGGAATCATGACCGCCTCGCTCCTTACCGGCTGCCACCGCGGCAAAAATCGCCGCCCCCAATGCCGGAGTCTGATCCGATGCCGATACATGAATCTCGCGACCCGTTACATCGGCATAGATCTGCATCATCATAGGATTCTTTTTGGCAATACCACCGCAGGCATAGAGTTCCCGAATGGCGATTCCGGCTTTTTCAAAAGTTTCAATTACATAATTCGTACCATAAGCCGTAGCCTCGATCAAAGCTCTGTAAATATCTTCTGCCTTGGTAGTCAAATTCATACCCAACAGCATACCAGTCAAATCATAGTCTGCATAGGGAGTGCGGTTACCATTCCACCAATCCAGGGCCAACAGACCGTGCTCACCCACTTTTTGAATAGAAGCCTTCTCCGTCAACAGCTGATGCATACCAATACCTCTCTCCTCTGCTTCCGCCTCATACGATGCAGGCACATAGTTCTTAACCAGCCAGGCAAAGTGATCACCCACGCATGCTTGTCCAGCCTCATAAGCAAAGTAACCCGGTAGTACACCGTCCTCTACAATGCCGCATACGCCCGGCATCATATTCTCCGTTTCGCTCAGCATGATATGACAGGTCGATGTACCCATGATCATCATCAGCTTGCCCGGTCCGGCAATACCAGCACCCGGTAGTCCCGCATGAGCATCTATAATGCTAATTCCCACTGCGGTTCCTGCCTTGAGGCCCAAACGCTTAGCCCACTCCTCGTTCAGCTCTCCGGCTTTCCCGCCCAGCGGGCAAACAGGACCACGCAGCTTCTTCTCAGCCAAATCTTCCAACCTTGGGTCCAGTTCAGCCATAAAGTCCTTCGCCGGATACCCCTCTTTTTTATGCCACATTCCCTTGTAACCGGCCATGCAGCTACTGCGACGTTCCTCGCCGGTCAGCATCAGGTTCAGCCAGTCAGCTGCCTCAATAATTCGGTCCGCTGCTTCAAACACCTCTGGAGCCTCGTCTAAAATTTGCATCACCTTGGGCTGCAGCCATTCGGATGAGATTTTGCCACCATAGCGAGCCAAAAAGCCCTCACTGCGCTGTTCGGCCAGTTTCGTTACCACATTGGCCTCCGGCTGAGCTGCATGATGCTTCCACAATTTCACATACGCATGGGGATTATGTATGAACTGTGGCTTGATACACAGAGGAGTTCCCTCTGCATCGACGGGCAGGATCGTACAAGAAGTAAAGTCGGTGGAAAGGCCCACCACATCCTCCGCCGAAACACCGGCCTCTTTCAGTACAACCGGCACCGTTAGTTCAGCTACCTCCAAATAGTCCATAGGATGCTGCAGGGCAAAATCCATGGGTAATTTCGTGCGGCCATCGGGCAGGTATTCGTCCATTACCCCATGGGTATAGGTCTTGGTGGACTGTGCCACCACTTCACCATTTGACACATCCACCAGCACCGCACGTCCGGATTCCGTTCCGTAATCCAAGCCAATACAATATTTTTTACTCATCGCTTTACCTCCAAAAAAAGCCAAGCGCACTGACAGCGCTTGGCCTTCTTCTTACATGCTCAAAGATTCGGCCACTGTGCCGATATATTCCGCAGCCTTACCCTCGCGAATACTTTCAGGATATTCCGTATCAATCGCCTTTTCCAAACCAGTCATAAACAGACTGCTGTTTTCTAAAAAGTCCGTGATTAGGTAAATTTTCCCGCATTTAACAGCCATAGCCTGCATGATCTGCCACAGGTTTCCATGTTCCGGTCCGAACTCGGTCATCATTTCGATACTGCCGCCGATGTCGTCTTTTGCCAGAATACTCTCCAAAATACTCATTCCGCTTAGCTCCACCGGAACATTGCAGCTTCGAATCACACCATCAATAATATCTGCTTTGTCATTCAAGCTCAGTTTGGCCGGCTGCAGCAGCTTTTGAATCAAGCCCATCACAAAGTAAATGTACAGATCCGTCACCGGCAGACCCTCTGCTTCTGCATTAACTGCTGACGCAGCCTCTTCATAAGCCTGAGTCATCCGCTGATACGCTGTCACATAATCTACCGTTTTCTCAACATCTGCATCTTCAACCGGATGCTGCATCAGCCAATCATTCAAATAATCTACCAGCTGATTCATGATTACCACCGGTGCCTCACTATCAGGATCTCCCAGCAGTGAATACCGCATCACAATATCACCGTATCGCTGTACCAGCGTATCCAGCACATCCTCTGCCTGTGGTTTACCCTGCAGTGCCAACAAAAGCACCTTCCAAAATCCACCCTCCGGCAGTGCAAATACCCCCTCAAATCGCTGACGCAGTTCATTTGGTGCATTCACCGCCAACAACAAATCAATATCGTTGTAGGGAAGTTTAAATTGCTTACAGAACAATTCCAGCAAATATCCCTGTTCCTGTGTAGGTCTTCCACCGTGCTCGCGGATCACCTGATAAAAGGCATACATCGCCAGTTCTTTGGCGCACTGCGCCAAAACCTCCTCAGGCTTACCATCAAGCCCCAGATCTCGCGAGGCCTGCTCCATGTGACAGTACAGTTCCTGCGCCGCCCGAGCGATCTCCCATTGATACTGACGGCTCATTTTTTGTACACGGCGTGCCTCTTCTTCCGTTTCAATTTCATATACTTCCTGTTCCAACACCGCTGCCAGATCCAGGTCTTCGATCCAAATACCCATTACAGTACCTTTACAGTGAAAGCACAGTTAAACACACCGTTGACGGGCAGCATCTCGATACCGTCCTTCTCCGGCAATTCGCCTTCAAAATCGTCGTAGTCAGCCAGACCAAACCAAGGCTCAATGCAGGCATAGGGGCAACCGGGTTTATCCACAGCCCAAATACCCACATAGGGGAAACCTGTCAGATCCATTTCCACACCACGACCGGTGGAGGGATTCAGCAGACCAATTTTGTTGGATTTAAATCCATGGAATACCAGAGCGTCATCCACGAAGATTCCTTCATACAGAGCAATGGGTTCACCATTCTTTACATAGTCTTTGGTTACGTCACGGCTGAACTGCATAGCAGGGCTCAGCAGCACACGATCGATATTCTCTTTCTCGCTGAAAGTCAGCACCTGTTCACCAATGGGACCATCATACAGAAAACCGGGATGTCCGCCGATGGAAAAGTACATGGGCTCGCTGTCAGATTCGTTGATAACAGTGTAAGCGGTCTCTACAGTATCTTCCTTCAGAGTATATGTGATTTTAAAGGTGAACTCAAAGGGGTAATCTTTGCGAGTTTCTTCATTGGCTCTGTAAACAAACACAACTTGTTCATCACTTTGAGATTCCACTTCAAATGTAGCCTCTCTAACAAAGCCGTGCTGACCCATGTGATAGGTCTGGCCTTTATAACGGTATTCGTAGTTTTTGCAGCGGCCTACTACCGGGAACAGGGTAGGCGCCTGCTGTCTCCAAAATTCAGGATCGCCTGTCCACAGGCATTCACGTTGGTGTTCTTTATCATAAATACGAGTCAGCTCAGCGCCAACTTCCTTAGCGGTCACGATGAGTTTAGAATTTTCTAATGTGATCATGAGATTTTTCTCTCCATTCTTTTTACTTAAATTTATTTTCCGGCATCGCCGGAGAAAAAACTGCCCACAGGTTACATATCAGCCCGAAGGCATACATTTTCTTTAAGTATACCTTGTATTTTGATCTGTGCCAAGACTTATTTTCACTTTTACTGTAGATTTTCGTTCAATCTTTTTATACATGGCAGATCAGTTGCGCTTTTTTTCTCCATATGATATAATAAAACCTCCCTAGGAGGTTAATTATGAGTAAAAACATTAAATATAGTTTATTGATCGTATTGATTTTAATTATTCTTTGCGGCATTGTTGTCGTTTTGAATCCTTTAAAAGATGCTGTGAAAAACGATGGCAATTCTTTCTCTGATCTCTCCAATATATCCCTCACCTCTTCCTCGTTCGCTGATATTGAAAGTTCAACACTAACAGAAACTTCTTATTTGATCGAAAGTTCTGTTTCGATTGAAACCATTGAAAGTTCTATTCTTGTCGAATCGAGTCTATCGGAATACTCGGACTTAATTCCGGAAGATCAACCGGATGAGCCTAATCTTAATTTTGAAATATCAGGTTCGTCTTTTGATGATATCATGGTCAATGTATTGACTAGCCTTTTAAGCAAAGATACCGTAACCCTATCCACATATGTTGGCAGTACAGGCTTTCGTCTTGCACCCACAGGTTGCTTTGCTCCCAATGACGTTGTTTTGTCCGCCGATGAACTTTCCTCATTCTTTTCATTAGCTGCTCAAAGTTATGGTACCTATCCCGGCAGCGGTGAAACTATCTATTTGACTCCTGACGAATACTATGACCATTATTTGATTCCTACCGGCTTTGATTTTTCTGCTGCTACTGTTTCCTATAACGATGTGGCTGATATCAATGCTGTCTCCGGCTATGTCGATGATCCTAAAACTGTCAGCTACCGCTTTTCTCCTGATATTATGGAATGGAAACGTTTGATCATTGTGTATACCACCGAAGACAGTGGTGATGTGCTTTGCGGTATGATTTATCAGGACGTAACCACAAACTAAAATTTCTCCAAAACAAAGGCGTCGCCTCAAAATGATTTAGAAATCATGAGAGACGACGCCTCTTTTATTTTAGTTTTACTGTTCTTCACTCTTTTCCTGTTCCCTCAACCTAGCTTCTTCTTCCAATCGTCTTTGTTCTTCTTTAAGAGCTTCTTCTCGGGCCTTTTTCAAAATATCCATTTCATCTTTGATTTCTTTCATGAGTTCATTGGCATCAGGGCAAATGTACAACAAGTACAGTAATAAAGTCATAGTACTGCATAGACTCTTATCATTTTCAACGTTGCTATAAGAACGAAGATCTAAATCCAATTTCTCAGCCATTTGAGCTTGTGTCATACCCAACTCTTTTCGATCCTTACGCATATGATCTGCCAACAAAGCCCTTAAAGATGAATAATAAATTGATTTCATAGTCTACCATCCTTTCTATTATTACTCAAATTGTACCAAAGATAAGAAGTCTTCACCATGCATCCCACTTCATATATTCTGTTTCTTTACAAATTCGTCGTTTTGCACAAAAAAAGCAAGTTCAGATTTCTGAACTTGCTTTCGAGCTGCTAACCAGATTTGAACTGGTGACCTCCGCCTTACCAAGGCGACGCTCTACCGACTGAGCCATAGCAGCAATTTCGTGGTCATTTCCTGACCGCGAATATTATAATACCATAACACATTCTAAAAGTCAACAACTTTTTTAAACTTTTTTCTATTTTTTTAATTATTTTCATTTGGATAATGCAATCTCTCTGCTGTCAGATGTTCCAACACATCATTAATGAATCGACGAGCCCAGAATTTTGCCATATCCTGATTCAAATCCAAATAATTGCCGCATTCCATCGCGCTGGCTCCCGGAATTTTTCCCTCGTAATCGCAAATAAACTCCATCATCGCTCTTACCAACGGTGCCACCTCTTCGGAGGTTCTTTCTCCGGCCAGAATCAAATAGAAACCGGTACGGCATCCCATAGGACCAAAGTAAATGATTTGAGAAGCCCATTCTTCGTGATTTCTCAAAAAGGTAGCACCCAAATGTTCCAATGCATGAATCTCGGCTGTATTCATTACCGGCTCAAAATTAGGTCTGGTCATGCGAATATCAAAGGTAGTTACACATCCCATTCCTTCTCCCAAGCTGTCTTTTCTGGAAACATAAATTCCCGGAAGTAATTTCATATGATCAATGGTAAAACTTGCAATTGTTTTCATAATATATCCTTTCACAAAGCTTTTTACCCATTTAGTGTATCAGCTTTAATTTTTTCTGTCAAGTTTTATTGTTGAAATGAGAAATCCCCTCTTGAAATCATTGATAATTAAAGTTAAAATAGAAAATAACTACGAAATGGAGGTATAATCATGTTATTTAAGAAAAATCCTGATATGGAATATATTGATACCGATGAAAGCGGCCTGGTAATCTTTAATCCGGAATCCGGCGATACTTGCATCGTAGATGAGATTGGTGTTTCTTTGTTTAAGGCAATGGGCGACGGAGCTGATTTGGATACGATCGTTGATACTTTATTATTAGAATATGATGCTCCCCGTGAAGAGATCTTTCACGATGTCGAAGACTTCCTGAATCAATTGGTAGAACAAGGAATTGTATTATCATGCAAGTAATGAGCGCATATTTTGAGATTACCAACCTTTGTAATCTCAATTGCATCACCTGTTATAATCGTTCCGGGTTGAATCGCTGCCGTAAAGAGCTTTCTGTGGCACAGCTCTCTCAGATTATTGCGCGTCTCTCCTCTGAATTTGAATGTACCACTTTTTCCTTTGCCGGCGGTGAACCGCTGCTGCATTCTGAACTTTCGGAACTTCTCAACTATACACAGAGTCATCCCGAATTCAAATTCAGTTTTGTTACCAACGGAACGGTTCATAAAGAAGCTTTTTTCCATGCGATCCAATCAAACCCTGCTCAATATCGTGTACAGATCAGTTTGGATGGTTCTTCCGAAGAAATCAATGCCTTGACCCGTGGAAAAGGCTCCTTTTCGCGTACAATTCAGTTTATCAAACGTTTGACGGACTTTTCCTTCCGACCTGCTATTAAAATGGTGGTGTCACAAAACAATTTAACCGACATCGAACCATTTTTCCGTTTGGCTGTAGACTTAAATTGTATGCCTGTTTTTGATTTTGTTGCTTGTAATGGTAATGCTTCTGATTCCTGGGATTCTATTAATCCTACACCTCGCCAAAAAGTACAGGTTCTGAAGCTAATCGATCGTTTAAACAAGGAATTTCCTGATTTTCAAACCGAACTGCCTCGTAATAATTTCACCTGCAGTTTAACAAAACCTAATGGTCCGGTATCCGCTCTAATCAAAACGGATGGCACGATCTTTCCTTGTCAAATGCTATACGAAAATGTTCATGCCTGCGGAAATATTTTAACAGACTCAACGGGCTTCATTGTTTCTAAAATTGATGAACTTCGCCAGCTCGCCATCATTCGTTTAACTCAGGATTATAACTGCAAGCGCTGCCCCATGCAGCATGGCTGCGCCCGCGGCTGTTTTGCCAGTGCATATTACTTAACAGGAGACTCTTTGGGCGATGACGGAAACTGTATGACCCGAAAACTGGAATTTTTTGATTTTGATTTAAAGGCTATGCAACAAAAATGAAGAAAACCTCCCTGACAAATCCTCATTTGTCAAGGAGGTTTTTCCTTTCCTTCGTCTCGTTATTCTTATACCAATCGGGTCGTCCACTGGGTACAATCCCATACATCGGTGGCCAAACCATCGTAAAACTCCGGTTCGTGACATACCATCAGAATACTTCCTTTATATTCCTTCAGTGCTCGCTTCAGTTCATCCTTTGCCACTACATCCAAATGATTGGTAGGCTCGTCCAATACCAGAATATTGGATTCGCGATTGATCAGCTTACATAAACGCACCTTTGCCTGTTCACCACCGGATAACACCTTCACCAAGCTCTCAATATGCATGGTGGTCAAACCACATTTCGCCAAAGCTGAACGCACTTCATACTGATTCAAACTAGGGAATTCTTTCCAAATTTCTTCTAAACAGGAAGTCGGAGGCCAAGCGGGTCTTAGGAAGACAAGACCTGATAACAACTCCTTGGCTCCC
>JAZQUJ010000068.1:0-7373 GCA_045631245.1 Bianqueaceae bacterium | reverse complement strand
CCTCATCCGATGGAAGATAAAATCAGAAAATTGACTTCATCAACAGACAGACAAATAAAAAGAGGGCCTCGGCGCACATACCACTGTAGTGCGAACGAGGCCCCCTTTTTTTAATTATTTCAGTAATTTGGTCATCAGCTTGATGATGATCAGCAGGATCACCATTACAACAAAGATGCCGAGCATACCCTTCCACATAACGGAAAGAGAAACTAATACGCTAGCCCAATCAATATTCATAGATGTATCCTCCTTACAGTAACTGAGATACCAGGCTCAGGATCATACCACCGGCTACTACGGAACCGATCTGACCGGCTACGTTAGCACCAACAGCGTGCATCAGCAGATGATTGGTGGGATCTTCCTTCAGACCCATCTTCTGGATAACACGGGCGGACATGGGGAAAGCAGAGATACCGGCAGCACCAACCATAGGGTTGATCTTGGTCTTGCTGAACAGGTTCATGAATTTAGCAAACATACAACCGGCGATGGTGTCGAATACGAAAGCTACCAAACCGATACCCATGATCATCAGGGTTTCAGCGGTTACGAAGGACTCAGCCTTCATGCTGAAGGAAATGGTGATACCCAAAAGCAGAGTGATCAGGTTAGCCAGCTCCTTCTGAGCGGTTTCGGACAGGCTCTTCAGTACGCCGCACTCACGGATCAGGTTACCGAACATCAGGAAACCTACCAGAGATACAGAGGTGGGAGCTACCAAACCGGCAATCATGGTAACAATAACAGGGAAGAAGATACGGGTCTTCTTGGAAACAGCAGCGGGGTTGTAAGGCATCTTGATACGACGCTCTTTTTTGGTAGTAACCATCTTGATGGCAACGGGCTGAATGATCGGAACCAGAGCCATGTAAGAGTAAGCAGCAACGGCGATTGCACCAACATAGTTAGATTTGAAGATCTGGGAAACCATGATAGAGGTGGGGCCGTCGGCAGCACCGATGATACCGATGGAAGCAGCATCCTTCAGTTCGAAGCCCAGTACAGAAGCCAGAGCCATAGCGAAGAAGATACCGAACTGTGCAGCAGCACCGAACAGCAGCATCTTGGGGTTGGAAAGCAGCGGGCCGAAGTCGATCATAGCACCGATACCAATGAACAGCAGCAGAGGCATTGCCTCGGAAGCATTGATACCAACATCGAACAGCCACTGAATAATACCGTGAGTCTCGCCGATACCGGCCAGAGTCTGGTTGATCGCACCGGAAGCGGGCAGGTTAACAAGAATTGCGCCGAAGCCCATGGGAAGCAGCAGTGCAGGCTCAAAATCTTTGCAGATTGCCAAATAGATCAGCAATGCGCCAATCAGGTACATAACGCCCTGTTGCCAGGTGATCGCCATGAGACCAGAATACAAAAATTCCATAGAATCCTCCTTATGTGTGAGGGGCTGGTGGTCAATGCGATAGCCGAAAACTGTTTGCCGCAAAGCGGAAAAAAAGACCCGTATCCCGCTTTTAGGATACAGGTCTTGTCAGTTACAATTAAACCAGTTTCTAAAGCGAAACATGTTGTTGATTTAATTCCGTTCGGTTTCGGTGACTACTCCCCCGTAATGATGAATTTAGTTTAGCACATGGCGGTCGGAAAGGCAACAGGTTTTTTACTTTTCTTTCGATGAAATTCTTTGGTTTAAAAGGAGGCGGATTGGTTGAGTTTACCATATGGCGGTGTTATAATTAGTAAAATTGAACGATAAGGAGCGTGTATGCTATGAATATTGAACTGCATGATTATGATTTGTATCCGAAAGTATTTCCGGTGGGACGCGAGGTGGAGCTGACGCTGAGACCGCTGGGGAAGCAGTCGGCTTTTTCCGGCAGCTATCAGCTGAAGGTGCACCGGATGAATCATGGAACTCCCTGGTCGGAGGAGAAAAACTGGGTGCCGAAAAACTGGAATACCACGGAATATGAGGTGGAACCGGGTGAGGATGGCTGCCTGCGGTTTTCCTACACGGCGGAGGAAGAGTCGGAGCATTATGTGTATGTATATAAAGAAGGAAAGAAGTTATTCCGTATGAGTTTCTATGCGCTGGCGGCTGATTTGGCAGAGCGCATTCCCTATCGCGGTGACCTGCACGTGCATACATGCTATTCCGATGGTCATGCGGATCCGTCTACGACCTGTGCCTATTATCGTAAATTGGGCTATGATTTTATTGTGATCACCGATCACGGTAGATACTATCCTTCTTTGGAAGCGATCAAGACCTATGAGGGTGTTCGGACTGCGCTGAATATTCTGCCCGGTGAGGAAGTGCATATTCCTCAGACGATGCTGCATATTGTGAATGCGGGCGGCCTGTTCTCGGTGAATGGCTTGTTTACCCCGAATACCTATTATTATGAGTGTGCCTTTGACGGTGCGAATCAGCTGGAGACCAAGGGAAGCTTGGAGGGAAGACGGTTTGATGAAACGGTGAATGCGCCGGCGGTCGAAACGCCTGAGTCCTATAATGCACAGCTGGACGTGATCGAGCAGCAGCTTTTGGCTGACGGTTACCCTGCTGATGCGGAGCCTCGCAGTTTTGCGGTGGCCATGTGGGCCTTTGATAAGATCCGCGAGGCCGGTGGCTTGGCGATCTTCCCGCATCCCTGCTGGATTACCAGTGTGTGGCATGAAAATGAGACCTTTACACTGGAAATGATGAAACGCCATCCCTTCGATGCCTTTGAGGTACTGGGCGGTGAGAATTATTATCAGCATAACGGTATTCAAACGGCTTTGTATTATGAGGAGTATAAGGATGGTCGTGTGCATCCCATTGTGGGTTCCACCGACAGCCATTGTCCGTACGATAACAATCGCAACTATGATATTTGTTCCACTATCGTATTTGCTCATGAGAATGAGCGCGGCGAACTGCTGACTTCCATTAAGGATGGCTATTCCGTTGCGGTGGATTCCATTTCCAAGGAATATCGTTTGGTGGGTCCCTATCGTTTACAGAAGTATGCAGCCTTCCTGATGGAATACTTCTATCCGCTGCATGACCGACAGGCTCAGCTGGATGGCGAAATCATGCGCCGGTATTATTTGGGCGAAGCGACTGCAGAAGAAGTGGAGATGCTGGCCAAGAAGAATGAGGAGATGTTTGCGAAGTATTTTGTTCGCTAAGGGTTGAGATCAATAAAGCAAAAACGCTGCTTCGGGAAAGATCAGGCAGCGTTTTTTGTATGCAGTTTTTTGGATTTATGTTGACATATGTCGGTGCACGGAGTATAATTGTTTACCAATCTGTATGTGTCAACGGATTTTGTTTCTGCCGTATTTTGACCCCTCCCCCTGGGCCGAGATAGGGCTTGTTGTCGTTGCAAGAGAGCCGTGGATCAGGGTAAGATGGTTGCCTGGACGGACGGCTTTCGGAAAGGAGCAGGTATGATCGAGTTACAGGGCATTTGCAAAACCTTTCGCGTGAGTAAGCGCGAGGCAGGTTTTGGTAATGCGGTGAAAGCGTTGTTTCACAAGGAGTATACCTTGGTACATGCGCTGCAGGATGTATCCTTTTCCATTGGCGAAGGGGAGATGGTGGGCTACATAGGTCCTAATGGAGCAGGTAAATCTTCCACCATTAAAGTGATGAGTGGAATTTTAACACCGGACAGTGGTCAGTGCCGGATCGACGGACTGGTGCCTTGGAAGGATCGGAAGGAACATGTGCGCCAGATCGGTGTTGTATTTGGACAGCGTTCGCAGCTGTGGTGGGATGTGCCGATTGTGGATTCCTTTGAACTGATTCGTGATATTTATGAGGTGGATGCCAGAGAGTATAAGCGCAATGTGGATGAGCTGACGGAGATGCTGGATCTTTCGGAGATTTTGAAAACTCCGGCTAGACAGCTCTCGTTAGGACAGCGGATGCGCTGCGAGATCGCAGCTTCGCTTTTGCATAGTCCTCGAATTTTGTTTTTGGATGAACCCACCATTGGCTTGGATGCGGTTTCAAAACTTGCGGTACGTCAGTTTATTCAGAAGCTGAATGCCGAAAAGAAGACCACGGTGATCTTGACTACTCATGACATGCAGGATATTGAAGCATTGACCGAAAGAATCCTGTTGATCGGTAAGGGACGAATCTTGCTGGATGGTTCGTTGGAAGAGCTAAAGGAGCGATATGTGCGTCAGGCGGAGGGAACTACCTTGGATGATATGGTGGTTTCTATGTATAAGGAGTTTCAGATATGATGGCGGCCGGGAAGGATACCGCCCGGCAGTCATGGGGCATTGGAAAGCGACTACGTAAATATGGAAGCTTTTTCAGAATCCGCCTGGTAACGGGACTACAGTATCGAACGGCGGCTTGGGCAGGCTTATGTACCCAGTTTTTCTGGGGCTTGATGGAGATCATGATCTTCAAGGCCTTTTATGAAACCGGTACTGTCGGAAATTATCCCATGGAGCTGGCACAGGTGACCGATTATTTGTGGCTGCAGCAAGCGTTCCTTACTATGTTTTTTGTATGGAACAGTGGTAATGATATTCTCGAACTGATCCGAAACGGCAACATCGCTTATGAACTGGTTCGGCCGATGGATCTATATAATCAGTGGCTGGTAAAAAATCTGGCAGAGCGGGCAGCGAAGGTGTTGCTGCGGTTCTGGCCGGTGTTATTGGTTGCATTTTTGCTGCCGGAGCCCTTTAATTTGGCGATGCCGGTGAATGGCGTGGCCTTTGCCTGTTTTTTGTTTACCCTGGTCATGGGCTGTGTACTGGTGGTGGCCTATTTGATGTTGGTACTGATCGCTACGATCTATACCCTGAACCCCATGGGTATCCGATTGATTGCAGTGTCCATGACGGAGTTTTTGACCGGTGCTTTGGTGCCGCTGCCCTTTTTGCCTCATTGGCTGCAGCGTTTTCTGGAACTGTCCCCCTTTGGTTCCATGCAGAATCTGCCCCTGCGCATTTACTGCGGCGATATAGCCGGAGCTGAAATGTGGCAGGCCATGGGCCTGCAGCTTTTCTGGGTGGTTGCACTGATTGGAATCGGGCGGTTTTGGATGAAGCGGGCGCTGCGCCGAGTTGTAGCGCAAGGCGGTTAATAGTTCGGTGTAAACACCGAACTATGGGAGTTTGACCGAAGGTCAAACTCCGCAAACCGGATAGGTGCTGTAGTAAAGGAGTTTATATGCGTCTATATTTGAAATATGTATCGATTCACTTGAAAAGCCAGATGCAGTACAAGATGTCGTTTCTTTTAACGATGATCGGTCAGTTCATTACCGCTTTTTCAGCTTTGCTGACGGCCTACTTCATGATGCAGCGATTTGGCAGCATCAAAGGGTATAGCCTGAGTGAAGTGCTGTTATGCTTTGCCATTGTGCTGATGGCTTTTTCGTTATCGGAATGTTTTGCCCGTGGCTTCGATATGTTTCCAAACATGCTGGGCAATGGCGAATTTGATCGGATCCTGGTGCGGCCCAAGGGAATTATTCTGCAGGTGTTAGGTTCAAAAGTAGAGTTCACTAAGCTAGGTCGTCTTATTCAAGCGGTACTGGTATTTGCCTATGCCATACCTGCCAGCCCGGTGGTTTGGACGGCGGACAAGGTCTTAACTTTGGTGCTGATGATCCTGGGCGGAACGGTGGTGTTTTCAGGATTGTTTGTGATCTACGCTACCCTGTGCTTTTTCACCACTCAGGGACTGGAGGTCATGAACATCTTTACCGATGGTGGTAAGGAATTTGGAAAGTATCCTTTTGAAATATATGGAAAAGGAGTTTTGAAGTTTTTTACTTATGTGATCCCTATGGCATGGTTTCAGCAGTATCCGTTGATGTACCTGCTGGGAAATTCGAGCAATAAGTGGCTCATGGTCAGCCCGCTGATCTGTTTTCTGTTTCTGATTCCCTGTTATGTATTGTGGCGGATTGGACTGCGGCATTATAAGTCGACAGGGTCGTAAGTATAGTATTAAGAAAATAGTGCGTGATCGGTAATTTTATTTTGAATTACTAGTTGCGCACTATTTGTTTTGTAGGTTACAACATGTAACGAAGGAAGAATTACTAGTTGTGACAATGGAAAAAGAGGGGGAATAACGAGTAATGAAGAAGGAAATTACTAGTGATTACCCCTTTGAAAAGAGAAAAGTAACGGGTAATTACCAGTGAATGTACCGGCCTGTGGGATAGGACAACTAGTAATGAACCAATTAATTACTAGTTGTCGGAACATCCGTGAAGGGGAAGGAACGAGTAATTCACTAAACATTACTAGTTAACTGCGGATAAAATCAAACTGGTAACTAGTAACTAAGAGAAAAATCCTTAAATTTAGGCAAATAAAAAGATCGGAGAAAACAAAAATGAATTCTCCGACCGAAGCAGGACATCAAACTTTCAGTTTAAACTCGGTTCTCAGCAGCTCTTTGTATCTTGCGTCAGAAATCCCTTCCTCAATATACTCCAGTTCCTCGCCAACAAAAACTTTATACACCTCACCATCGATGGTTTTCCGCCCGGCGGGGGTCTTGATGGCGATCATGGGGTCTTTGTTGAATACGGAGTCGATGTGAGCTTCGCAGTAGAAAGAGGGCTGAATGAAGTCCACGTCGTAGGCAGGGTCATTGGTGAAGCAGATGTATTCGCGCCAGCTGCCGTCGTGGAGGTCATAGAGGATCCAGCCGTGGGTGGGATCGATTTCGAATTTGTAGGTTTCGCCGTTTTGGGTCTGTACCAGACCGGCTTCGATTTTTAGGGGCAGGCGGGGGGCGATCTGGCCAACGCCGATGTCGCAGAGGTAGTCGCCGTCGTCCAGGGTGACGATGACGATACGGTGACGGCGCATGGGAAGGGTAGCCTCACCGCGCAGATAGCGGGCGAAACGCTCAGAAACAGTGTAACCCATAACGCGGAGCATGCAGCTCAGCAGGCCGTTCAGTTCGAAGCAGTAGCCGCCGCGGCCGTGCAGTACAATTTTGTCAAAAAGCGCCTCGGGAGTCAGATCCAGGGGCTCCTGGTCCAAAATGTCCAGATTTTCGTAGGCGATGGTGGTCACGCAGGCGGTCTGGATGCGACCCAGCAGATCCAGCGACAAGTCGATGGGGGTAGCAGGGTCCAGTTCAATACGCTGCAGGAAAAGTTGAATATCGGTCATGATAAAAGCCTCCTAAATATAATGAAGTTATTTTTGAGCGATCAGCAAATATCGGTGTGTAAAACACTCGGCGTAGCCCTGCTGCTCAATGAGGCGCTGGGCCTCCAGCAGACGGTCGAAACAGGTCTCTACAGAAAAATCGGGAAATTCCCAAGGGATGATGCGGGCAAACCACACCAGTGCGCCGGTATCGTAGAAGCGCATGGGGCGAAAGTGCTCTTCGCCGCGCAAAATGGTAAAGCCGGCCT
>JAZQUJ010000067.1:0-5281 GCA_045631245.1 Bianqueaceae bacterium | reverse complement strand
AATGGCGATGCCACCTGTAAAGATGTCATCGGTTTGATTCGACACATACAAAAGACAATAAAAGAAAAAGATGGTGTAGACCTATTCCCTGAGATTCGCTATTTGACGCCCTTGGGCATCGATGTGATTCGATAAAGGAGGAAGTGGCCATGTCTTTTTCTTCCCAAGTGAAAGAAGAACTGGCAGGGCACGTAAGTAAGGCGCGGCATTGTCGTTTGGCGGAATTAGCAGCTATTTTGGGTGGCTGTGGTCGCATCCGCTTCAACCCTCCCAGTATCGAAGTACAAAGTGAACGCAGCGCGGTGGTAAAAAAGGCATATGCCTTGCTGCAGCGCAACTATAATATAAGCGCTCATGTTTCGCTCCGGCGCGGCCGGAAAGGAAGCAAGATCAAGCTCTATACGTTATGTCTGCAAGAGCCGGATCAAGTACAGCAAGTGCTCACGGATATCGGTTTCATCAGAGAAATTGATGGGATCATGCAGTATAAAAATATTGCGACCGATGAGATGCTTCAAAAAAATTGCTGTATGAAAGCATATATTCGAGGAGCTTTTCTGGCTGGTGGTTCTATTAATGACCCGCAAAAGAATTACCATATTGAAATTTTGAATGAAGATATGGAGCATGCGGAAGTGCTGCAGCGCTCGTTGAGAGAGTTTGGTATTGAATCCCGTATTTTAGAAAGAGTACGTCCCAGTAATCATACGGTATATGTGCTGTATTTAAAAAATGGTGAGCAGATTATTGATGTACTCTCGGTGATGATGGCACATATTTCGTTGATGGAACTGGAAAATGTGCGTATTGTGAAAGAAGTGCGCAATAATATCAACCGTCAGGTGAATTGTGAAACAGCTAATTTGAATAAAACCATTGGGGCGGCAGTCAAACAGGTGAATGATATTCGCTATCTGATGGAAAAGGGTGCGTTAAATACGTTATCCGCTGAGCTGATTGCCATGGCGATGGTACGTTTGGAAAATGAAGATCTGCCTTTGAAAGATTTGGGGCAGCTGCTGAATCCGCCGGTGAGTAAATCCGGTGTGAATCATAGACTTCGTAAGCTTTCGCAGGCAGCAGAAGAATTAAGAAGCCGAAATAAGGAAATTGAATAAGTTAATCTGAAAGGAGAAACATCATGGTAGAGAGAAAGGTACAGATCACTCATATTGAGGATCATGAATTTGAATTGGCCACTATGGTCGTTCAAACTGCAGGACGTTTTAACAGTGTGATCTCCATCATCATGGACAACAAACGTGTTAATGCAAAGAGCATTATGGGCATGATGTCTTTGGGTTTGATGGAAGACGACGAAGTGGTTGTAACTGCTAATGGTCCTGATGAGGCAGAGGCTATTGAAGGTATGACAAAGCTGCTGAATCGCTAAAAGTAAATTAAAAATGAAAAGTGCCGCAGGCTTAGGCTTGCGGCACTTTTGTGTTATTTTTAAAGAGCTTCTTTCAAAATCCGTTCGGCATTTCCAATGGCGAATTTTTCAATATTATCCTCACTGAAACCGCGCTTGGTGAGCTCGGTGTAGATTCGATGAACTTCCAAAGGAGAGTTTACTTCGATATTACCGCCGATACCGTCCCAGTCGGATCCAAGGCCGACAACTTCCATACCGCCCACTTTTACGATGTGCTCGATATGATCGCAGATGCGTGTAACGGTGCTATCTTCACAGTCGGTGGTCTCGCCGATGAATTCCGGGGCAAAGTTGATGCCCATGAAGCCGCCTTTTTCGGCGAGCAGACGAATCTGATCATCGGTTAGGTTTCGTTGATGGGGCGTCATGGCGCGGGAGTTGGAGTGGCTGGCTACAAAGGGTTTTTTGGTAGTTTTGGCTACATCATAGAAACCGCCATCGGAAAGATGGGATACATCGATGATCATACCCAGCTGATTCATGTGTTCCACTGCTTCAAATCCGAAAGTTGTGAGACCCTTCTGCATTTCGACGGGATCAGAAGAGTTAGGGTAACCAAAGCAGTTAGCTCCATTCCAGGTGAAGGAAATCAGGCGATAGCCCAGATCATAATATTCCTTCAGTTTGTCGTGGCTGCCTTCCACCATGCGTCCATCTTCAAAGGTAAGAAAAGCGCTCATCAGACCCTTTTCACGATTGGACTTATATTCTTCATAATTGCGGGCAAAGGCAATGATGTCACTGTGCACTTGCAGTTCGCCCATAAGTCCGGCATACAGACGCTGGCGGTAAATTTCATCGGTCATACCCTCTGACCAGCGGCGAGGAGGCATGAAGGTGGCGAAAAACTGAGCAGCACAGCCGCCCTGTTTCATGCGTACAAAATCCACCATGTGATCGTTTTGGTATAAGGTAGGAGCCGGCGTCACCTTTGCGCCATCGGCGCTGGTGATTTGGGAGTTGGGCTCAGTCATGATTTGAGACTGAGGTTTGGGGCGGCCAAACATCATGAGGGTGTCGCAGTGAAAATCGATATATTGCATGGGTAGTACCTCCTAAAGTTCAATGTTGCTTCTATTGTATCACTGATCTGCCGGATTGACAAGAAACGGAAAGAACGGTTATGAACTGTTTTCGAACGTGATGAAAAGGATTTCTTGCTTTTTCGCGCTGAAACATGTACAATACTTGAAAAGGAGATCGTATTATGAATTTTCATTTATTAAGCAATGAACGGCCCATCGAGATGGCGGCAGAGGAACTGAAAACCTACCTGAGCCGCATGGGCAGTGAAGATATATTACCGGAAAGCTGGGAACTGGGTGTACAAGACATGACCGAGTATGGTTTGGAGGCACCCGAGGATCCAAAGCTGGACGATGCCTACTTTTTCAGAGTAGACGAGGAGGAGGCCTGCATCTATGGCAGTAATCTCAGAAGCGTACTCCTTGGTGTGTACAGCTATCTGACCGAAATCGGCTGCCGATTTTTAAGGCCGGGGTCTGAATATGAGATCATTCCCGAAAAGCGTGATCCGGAAGGTTTTTTCGCGCTGAAAGCGCATAAAGCCAGCCTACGACATCGTGGAGTGTGCAGTGAAGGTGCCAGCTCCATCGAAAACATGCTGGACTTTATTGCTTGGGCACCCAAGCTTGGATTCAATAGCTTCTTCCTGCAGTTCCAATATCCTCACGAATTCTTTCGACGGTGGTATGAGCATGTGCGTAACCCGAAACTCGCGCCTCAAAAGTGGACCATGGAGCAGACCATTGCAGCGGATAAACTTCTCAGTGAAGCGATGGAAATGCGTGGGCTTCTGCAGCACCGAGTAGGTCATGGCTGGACCGGTGAAGCACTGGGCTACAAGGCTACCGGTTGGCAGACCGATGACACTGAAATTACACCGGAGAACAAGAAGCTGCTGGCTGAAATAAATGGCAAACGCGAACTATACGGAGGCGTGCCCACCAACACGAATCTGTGCTATTCCAATCCGGAAGCGGTGAAGCTGTTTGGGGATCGGGTGCTGGCTTACTTGAAAAAACAACCACAAACCGATTATTTGCATATATGGCTGGCGGATCTGCCCAATAATGTTTGTGAATGCGAAGAGTGCCGTAAAAAGACGCTGAGCGATCATTATGTGCATATGCTGAATGACATCGATGCACGGCTTACGGCGGAGGGCTACAGCACCAAGTTGGTATTCCTACTCTATCAGGAACTTCTTTGGGCGCCTGAGTCGGAACAACTTCACAACCCCGACCGCTTTGTTCTCATGTTTGCTCCTATCAGTCGGACCTTCATGAAATCCTATGCTCAGGCAGGAGAGTTAAAGCCTGTGCCGGAGTATCAACTCAACAAGATCACTCTGCCGGTTTCGATGGAGGAAAATCTTTCTTTCCTAAAAGAATGGCAGGCGAAAGTCAGCTGCGACAGTTTCGTATACGACTATCATTTGGGGAAATGTCATTATGGCGATTGGGGCTATGTGCACCTGTCTAAGGTGCTATGCCAGGATCTAAAGGAAAATAAAGCCCTTGGCCTGAATGGCATTAACAGCTGCCAAGAACTGCGGGCCTTCCTGCCCAATGCCCTGCCCAACTATGTGATGGGGCTTGTTTCGATGGATACCGATTTGGACTTTGCAGCAGTCGCGTTGGACTATTATGCTTCTGCCTATGGTGAGTACGGTCATCGGGTGCTGGCATATTTAGAAGAAATTTCAAACCACTGCGATATGGATTATTTTGTTGGTCGCGGCGAAGCCGTAAATCCGGTGATGGCAGAACGCTTTGAAAACATCCTTCGTGTGTTGGATGAGTTCGCGCCTATCATTGGGCAGATGCTTTCGGACCCGGCATTGTCGGCGGTGCAAAGGAGATTCTGGCGGGAACTGAGTTATCATCAGGCGTATACCTTCTACCTGACCCAGGCATTGTTGGCGAAGGCTAAGGGAGAGGATCCATCTCCGGCCTATCGCATTTTTGCAGATCTGGTGAGAGACAGTGAGCCTGAGTTTCAGAAATCGCTGGACGGGTATCGTATTTTAGAAGTAACAAACAACTATACAAAACTACATGAATAAATTTTACGGAGGAAGAATGCAATGGAAAAAGCATATTTAGCCTTTGACTTGGGCGCAGGCTCAGGCCGTTTGATGATGGGAATTGAAAAAGACGGCAAGCTGGAGCTGACCGAACTGCATCGCTTTACTAATCCGCCTACCCGTATGGGTGAACGTCTGTACTGGGATGTACCCTATCAGATTCGCGAAATGAAAGAGGGTCTGAAAAAGGCTGCTGAAACCGGTAAAGAGATCGCTTGTATCGGTATCGATACCTGGGGTGTAGACTATGGTTATATCGATGAGGACGGAGCACTGCTGGGATTGCCCTATTGCTACCGCGACAGTAAAAATCAGTGGGCTATGGAAAATTGCCCCATGGATTTTGCCGATATGTATCAGGAAGCAGGCCTTCAGCAGATGAATTTTAACACTGCCTATCAGCTGTATTATGATCTGCAAAAGCGTCCGAAGGTGGTACAGGCTGCGAAGAAGATGCTGTTCATGCCCGATCTGCTGGCCTATTTCCTTACCGGCGAAATGGCCTGTGAATACACCATCGCCTCTACCTCTATGCTGTTGAATGCAAAGACCAGAGACTGGTCTGATGAGATCTTAAATGGCATCGGCTTCCCTAAGGAGCTTCTGCCTGAGGTACGCATGCCCGGCCAGATCGTGGGACACCTGCTGGAGTCCGTGCAGCAAGAGACCGGTCTGGGGGCCATTCCGGTGGCTCTGGTTGGCAGCCATGATACTGCTTCTGCAGTGGCCGGCATTCC
>JAZQUJ010000066.1:0-16082 GCA_045631245.1 Bianqueaceae bacterium | reverse complement strand
CACCAGCGCGGTGATGTCCAGATTGCCGCCCTTGCGCGCTGCCATAGCCTGTACCATTTCGTAGACCTTGTCTGCGTTGGTGAGCCAGTAGGCCTGCAGATACTTCCAGATGCGGCTCTTGCGGATGATGCGATCGCGCTTCATATATTCGGAGCTGGTGCCGATGTTGGCGGGCCCGGTGAGGTGTTCAAACTCCGGCCACAGAAGCTTGGTAAAGCCCTTGGTCACCACGCCGAAGTGATCATCCTCACCGCGCAGCCAAGCGATCTTATCCACAAAATCCACAGTTTCATCGAAGCTTTCCACATCGGCAGGAATATAGGAAAACGGGAAAGCTCCGCAGTTTTCCCATACGATACGCATACGAGGATCTACCTTTTTAAGGTATTCCAAACGATGTTTCACCGAATCCGCATGCAAACCAAACTGCAGTTCAATGTCCGGATACTTCTCGTAAAACAGGGCCGAAGTTCGATTCACGAACTCTGTTACCGCCTCGGCAATCAAAATACCACCAATGCGCTCCTGACTCAGCTCGGTGAAAGATTGGAAGTAGATGCCGTCGCCGCCTAGGGCTGCATACTCCCGCTCGTACTTTTCAAAGATCTCGCCGGAGAATTCAAACACGGTTTCCAGATCAAACTTTGCGCAATTCGTATCCCAACACCAGGGAAAGCCCCAGATGATCTTCACGCCGCAGGCATGAGCGTAGTCTACGATCTCCTTGCCATTGATGGGCACAAAGTCGTTCCACATAATGAGGGTGTTCATTTTTAACTTCACCATATTATCGATGAAGCCCCGATAGTCGTAGATCACATGTCCCCAGGTCCAGATGCCGCGATTTTTCACCGCCGGAACAGAGCTGTACTCAAAATCCGGCAGTTCCTTTTCGAAAAAGTTGATGCGGTAATAGGTGTCATCGTGAGGAAACTCGAACTTCGTAATATATTTGTTGTAAAAGTCAATGCAGCCGTATAGCAGACCCGCATCATCGATACCGGCAATGATCACAGTACCATTGATTACTTGAATGCTGTAGCCCTCTGCCTGTTCCGGCACGGTCACACCGCTGGCAGAAATATAGGCATTATCATCTTTAGTTCCGATATAAACGCAGCGATACATCGAATAGTCTGCCTCTGGATCGTAGGCCAGACACACCGGATATTCATAGGTATAGTCCAGCAACAACTGACTCAGCGTTTCCACCGCTTTTTTATACACAGCAGAACGCAGTGCTCCGTAGATAATGGCGATTTTCCTCATAGCTCTACCTCCTTACTTAAACTCCCACGCAGCCTTCACCATAGCCATATAGTTGTCGAAGGGAACATAGGCGGGAATGCTATTTCCACTTCCCAGTGCGTAGCCACCGCGATCGGCGGTTCGCTCCAGCATTTCCCGGCTGCGCCGGTAAATCACTTCCGGAGTCTCTTGGCAGATGAAGTTCACGTCGATGCCGCCCAAAATGGCGATGCGGTCATGATACTTTTCGTAGGCCTCCTCCACGGGCATGATGTTATCCTCGTAGGAGTGGCGGGCGTCGAATTTCATGTCGTCGCAGATGTCATCGATGACCTCGGCGAAGTAGCCGCAGGAGTGCAGCATGATGGGTTTGTTATATTTGTGAGCCAGGTCGACGATCTTCTTGTTCCAGGGGAATACATATTTGCGCAGGTCCTTGGGAGCCAGGAAGGTCTGGGTGTTGAAGCCCCAGTCGTCGTTCATGCACAGGAAGCCAACGGCATCGTTCTGCACGATGGGCTCGTAGTACTGATACAGACGCTTACCGATCTGCTCGGATACCTCTTCCACCAACTCGGGCTCATCGTAGAGCATGTAACACAGGTTATCGAAGCCGATCAGGTCGATCAGGTTTTCCATAACACCGCCGGGGCCCTTTACCTTCAGCTTCATGCCGTCGGGCAGCATTTTGGCGGCACGCTCCACGCGGTCGTCCTCGTAGTCTTTGGGTTCGTTCCATTTAAAACCTTCATAGGATTCGCTGTCGGTGAATACGAACTTCTCGTTCAAAGAACGGCTGGCACCTTTGGTATGACCGCCGAAGTCGTCGGGCAGGAAGTGAAAGCCCGATGCGGGAATGGGCGCATAGTCATAGCCGCCTGCGGCAAAGGCATCGATCATCCATTTCTGGGTTTCGTAAATATCGGCATTCTTGGGAAGTGCTCTGCCGGTGAGTCTTTCGTAAATATCTCCGTTCATGGCGAACTCGTACAGTACCGGGCGATCCGGCACCTCACGACGCAGTACCTTCAACATGTTTTCAAAATTGGGTTCACGTTTAAACATGGTAATCTTCCTTCCTTATATATAGTATGAAATGTGGTTTCGAAATTTAACTAACTTCATTATACAAACACTGTCACGGGTGCGTCAATATTCTTTTTGAAGTTGTCGCTTTTTGAACAAAAAAGTAGAAATAATTCTATTTCTCTTTTCTTGACACCGTTTCTCCATGTGTTATACTTAGCGTAACTTACCTACGTGACCCCTTTGAAGGGACAGAAGTGTGACACACTTCAGAAAGGAGATCCATATGCATTTTACATTATATACTCATTTTCTGCAGATGCTCCAGGAGCTGGGTCCTGAGGCTGCTGCTAAAAAAATCAAAAGCCTTGGCTGCGACAGCGTGGAGCTGCTGGAAACCGCAAGTCCAGGCCATGTTCCCGTGATCCCCGATGTGGAGACCGCCCGTCATGTGCGTGAAGTTTTGGAGGCCGAAGGTCTGCACGTAGCCTGCTATTCCGTGGGCGTTAACCTGTATCGCTCTCCGGAAAGTGAAGAGGCCCTGTGCCGCCATGCGGAGCTGGCTGCTGCGCTTGGCTCTCCCTATCTGCATCATACCGCCCTGCCCGGTCTGCGACTGACCGAGGATTCTCCTGCCTTCGAAGAAGCTGTAATCGTTTTAGCAGAGGCCGCCGCCCGGGTAGCCAATTACGCTACCACTCTGGGCATCACCTGCCTATACGAGGATCAGGGTATGTATGTAAACGGTATCGATGGTTTTGGCCGCTACTTCGCAGAAGTGAAAAAACGCGCCTCCAACGTGGGCGTCTGCGCCGATTCCGGCAACATCATGTTTGTGGATGAAACCCCTGCCCCCTTCTTTGAAGCCTTTAAGGATGATATTAAACATGTACACATGAAGGATTATCTGTGGAAGGAAGGACCCGAATGTCCGGGTAAATATTGGCTGCCCACCCGCGGCGGACACTGGCTGCGCCCCGTTCTCACCGGTGACGGTGTGATCGATCTGGAGGCCTGCATGAAAGTGCTGAAATCCATCGGCTACGATGGTCCCCTGGCGCTGGAACTGGATCATCCGGAGCCCTTTGAAGAGGGCGTGAAACAGGCCATCGCTCACCTGAGCCGTTTCTTCTAAAATTCGATCCAATACACCCTGCGCGCACCGCGCTAAGAAGGGAGATTCCTATGCATTATACATTCTATACTCGCTTTAGTGATATGCTGAGGCAAGATGGCCCGGAGGCCACCGCTGATTGGACTAAAAACAGAGGCTTTCAGTCCGTTGAAATGTTTTCCACCACCGACCCCGGTGACCCAGCCATTATTCCCGATGTTGCCACCGCCCGCGAGGTGCGCCGCATTTTCGAAGATCGCGGCCTGCATTTTGCCTGCTACTCGGTATACGCTGACCTGTACGGCAAACCCGAGCGTATCCAAACCATGCTGCTCCACGTAGACATTGCCGCCGCTCTGGGCAGCCCCTATCTGCACTATACCATCTTACCCTGGCTGACCCTGGACGAAACCAAACCCTCCATCGATGAAGGTATCGCCTTCGCCGTGGACACCGCCGAGCAGATCGCCCGCTACTGTGAGCCTTTGGGTCTCACTTGCTTATTTGAAGATCAGGGCATGTACCTGAATGGCATCGACGGCTTCGGTAAGTTCTTTTACGAGTTAAAGCGCCGCTGCACCAACGTTGGCGTTTGCGCCGATGCTGGCAACATTTTATTTGTTGACGAAGACCCGGATCCTTTCTTCGAGGCTTTCAAAGACGACATCAAACATGTGCACATTAAAGATTATCTGCGCAAACCAGCAGGAGCCGATCCCGTTGGTCGCTACTGGCTGCGCTCCCGCGGCAAGCAGTTCCTTCGTGACACCATGATCGGAAGCGGCGTGGTAAACTTCGAAGCCTGCATGAAAGTGTTAAAGTCCATCGGCTACGATGGCGGTCTTGCTTTGGAAATGGGCCACCCGGAACCCTTCGATGTGGGTATTGATCAGGCCATGGAGTATTTGAATCGTTTTATGTAACTGAATCCTTCAGTTAATACTCTTCAATACGAGTCATCAACTGAACCAAACACAAAAAGGAAGCCCTCAGGCTTCCTTTTCTTTGCTTTTTTCCATCAATTTCGTATAGATTTTCACATCCACATCGCTAAACAGCGGCTCCGCGATCAATGTGGCATCCAGCCATTCCACGCTGCTGTTCTCATCGGGACAGATCTTCAGCTCTGCCGCTTCCGACACTTCATAAATGTAGTCCACCGATAGATGCCGATGAGCTGCCACTTCCTTACCCTTCTTCACATGAGCCGACACATGGAAGACCTCCAGCGATGCGATTCCGCCCAAAAGCCTCGCCTCGGAGACCCCGGTCTCTTCCAGCATTTCCTTCCGCGCATTGGCCTCCAGATCCGCCATGCCATCGGCATGTCCGCCCGCCCAGGACCAGGTATTTCGCAAATTATGGTGTACCATCAGCGTTTTCGTCCGCGCCGGATTCACAATAAAGGCCGAACTGGTAAAGTGAGCTTCATTCTCCCGATCCAAAAGCTGCTCACCCTGCTGCTCGATCTCCCGCAGCATGGTATCTCGGGCCTCGGCCTCAGCCGCATCCGCCGGTTGAAACTGCTTCAGCTCCTCGTACAATTTGTCCATATGTAACCCTCCCAATTTATTTCGCGCCGCGCGCGCAAAAATGACGACACCTATCGCAATTCTGCATGTGCTGCGTGTCTTATAACATCACCGACAGCAAAGTCACGATCACCACAATACTGATGATGATGGCAACCGAGTTGATAGCGCTGGACAGGCCTACGTCCTCTCGCAGTTCTTCGGTGAAGGCGGGCACTGCAGATCCGATGGGGCTGAAGGCCAGGATCACCAGAGCCTGACGTACTTCCAAGGCAAAGGGCAGCAGGAAGTAGAAGCACAGAGCCAGAACCGTGGCTACGCCGTAGCGGATGCCGAGGATCTTGACCATGCGGCCGATCTGGCTACGGTCACCACCCAGTTTGAAGCCTACGCCCACCATGAACATGGCCATGAACGCATTGGCACCGGCAATAATCTCCGCAAAGGATACGATGGGGGTCGGTAAAGAAATATGAGTCAGATTCAAAGTCATCATGAGCACATAGCAAATGAAGGGCACCGACTTGCTCAGCGCCTTCACGATGCGCATTACGGAAAAGCCGCCGCCATCCTTGACAGTGGAAGCCACGCCGTAGGCACCGCCCAGCACCACCATGGCATTACCGGTATCGAACAAGCTGGTGGTGATTACGCCCGCAGGCCCCAAAAAGCTCTGTACGAAGGGCATGGTGAAGTTGCCGATGTTGTAACCCGGCAGGTTCAAAATTTCGAAAGCACGCTTTTCCTTGGAGGCGCGCAGGTTCAGTAAAAAGCCCATCAGCATGTAAATGACGCCGCCGCCCAGACCCAGCAGCACAATGGTCAGCATGGAAGAATCGATCTCCTTACCGGAAAAGCTGCTGACAATGGCCGCAGGCAGGGTGATCTTCATGACCACCTTGGACAGCACACTAAAATCCTGCTCCTTAAATACACCGATCTTTTTCAAAACGTATCCTAAAATAATGATGGCTACAAAACAGCCGGCCCGTACAATGATATCTAACATATGAAATCTCCTGTAGATGAAAAATAATAAACTTCCTTTATTATATCCTCCTGTGGCGCAATGCGCAAGGCGAACATTGCGATTCACTCTGCAAATTTACATACGCAATTTACGTCCACACATCTTGCACACCTATACAACTTTTTTTATAATGAAAGAAAGATCCACTCCGAATTTGCGACTATCTATATAGAAGGAAACCGAAGGGAGGTGCCCACCATGACAGATGAACAGATCATTCAGCTGTATTTCGACCGTGATCAGTCGGCCATCGCCGAAACCGATCGGAAGTATGGTTCCTATTGCTATTCCATTGCAGCGAATCTGCTCGGCCGCGAGGACAGCGAAGAATGTGTAAACGACACCTATCATGCTGCATGGACGCACATTCCGCCGGAAATTCCCCAGTCACTGAAGGCCTTTCTGGGACGTATCGTTCGAAACCTTTCCATCAGCCGCTTCCGCCGGACCCACGCCCGCAAGCGAAGCTCCGGCACCGATGTACTGCTGTCGGAACTGGAAGACTGCCTGCCCGATGCCCACACCGTGGAAGCCGAAGCAGATTCCTGGGAGCTCTCCCGGCTGATCTCCTCCTGGCTTGGCAGCCTATCCGGTGATGACCGAGCACTGTTCGTACTGCGTTACTGGCACGGCACCGCCGTACAGGATCTGGCCAAACAATGCGGCTGCACCCCCAATGCCCTTTCCCTTCGTATCCGCCGTCTACGCAAAAGCCTTAAGCACTATCTTGAGGCGAAAGGAGTTGACCTATGAAATTGAATATGAAATCCAACAACGAGACCTCTAAACAAACCGAGACCTTATTCAACGCCATCACCGACATCCCGGATGAATATATATTAGAAGCTTCTAATCATGTATTTAAACAATCGAA
This sequence comes from Bianqueaceae bacterium, assembly GCA_045631245.1. Lineage (GTDB taxonomy): Bacteria > Bacillota > Clostridia > Lachnospirales > Bianqueaceae > CALWPV01. The sequence goes on along the minus strand of JAZQUJ010000066.1, from coordinate 9,258 downwards.
GACCGAAAAGCAACCTCTGCTTGATCGCCTCACGGGCCGTGCATCGGGTTTTCGCGCCTTTCGCTATGCGGCTCCCATTGCTGCCGCCCTCTGTCTGTCGCTGCTGGTGGGCATCTTTTTCTGGCCCGCTCCCATGGCCACCTCCGCCTATGCCATTGCCGAGGCTCACTACCCCGCCATGACAGACTATCCCATTGAGGAAGACTTCTACGATCCCCAGGGCAACTTGGACTACGATGCCTATTCGGTTCAGTACACTGCCTGGGAGGCCGACCAACAAGAACAGAATCGTCCCGATGGTTTTGCCGATGGCATCGAATCTTTCATCGCTGCCAGCTCGCAGCAGTTTGTTGCCGGAGATGACAACATCGTCTACTCTCCTTTAAATGTATATATGGCTCTGGGCGTGTTGACAGAGACCGCCGACGGAAACAGCCGAGATCAGCTCCTAAACGTTTTGGGCAGCACAGATCTGGAGTCGCTGCGCCGCCAGGCCTCCGACATTTGGAACGTCAGCTACAATAACGATGGTCTTTACACCAGTATTCTGGCCAACTCCCTTTGGCTCAATGAGGATCTGCCGGTCAACGAAGATACCCTGCAGACCATCGCTGATAACTACTATACTTCCTCCTTCAGCGGCCCCATGGGCTCCCGCAAATTTGATAAGGTCCTGCAAAACTGGCTGAACGAAAACACCGGCGGCCTTCTGGAGGAGCAGGTAGAGAATGAGACCTTTACGGAAACCACCGTTCTTTCGATTGCTTCGGCAATTGACTACAGCACCACCTGGAGCAACCGTTTCAGTGCTGCCCAAACCGCTTCTGCTACCTTCCACACCCCCGACGGTGCTATCACCTGTGACTTCATGAATCAAACCTCCCAGCGCCGCTACTATTGGGGCGAGCAGTTCACCGCCGTAAAACAGCACGAACAGGCCGGCGGAAGTATGCTTTTCCTGCTGCCCAATGAAGATGTATCGGCCGACTCCCTTTTACACGATTCTGAGGTATTGAACTTCATTTTCTCTGACCTATCCGGCAACAGCTGGGACAATTCCGACACCTACACCGTCAACTTTTCCGTACCCAAATTTGACATCACCACCCATCTGAGCTTGATCGATGGCTTGAAGCAGCTAGGCATCACCGATATTTTCGATGCGGAAACCGCCGACTTCTCTTCCTTAACTGACCTGTCCGGCGAACTGGAGCTGCAGCTCTCTCAAATTGATCACACCGCTCGCATCACCATCGATGAGGACGGCTACGATGCGGCCGCCTATACCCTGATATCCGCCGATACCTCCAGTGCAGAACCTGAAAGTCAGCCCATCGACTTCGTGCTGGACCGTCCCTTCCTGTTTGTGACCCTCAGCCCCGATGGCCTGCCCATGTTCATCGGCATTGTAAATCAGCCTGGCCACTAACAGGTCCGTCCCCATTCCATCGGCTCTCATTCATTCCGTCCCCTTGAAAGGAGGCCCGCCATGAAGATCTTATCAATTTACAATCGCAAGATCCTGCTCTTTTGCCTCGTCCTTTTTTGCGGCGCGGCCGCAGCAATTGGCCTGTTCTGCTCTTCTACGGAACCCCGCAAGACTGAGGGCAGCTTTTTCGAGATCGCCGGTTTTGCCATGGAGGATGTAACCAAGGTTTCCATCTGCTACGATGACGTAGCTCAGGATCTTCTAGAGGTCGATCAGCAGCGACTTTTGAATAGTTTGAATAGCACGCAGGGATCGCAGATCACCTTTGATCATGAATATCCCTACCATGTAAGTGAATATCAGATTCGGCTGCATGTGGCCGATAAAGTGTATGAATTTCCCTTCGCCTGGTTTAGTGGGTTTGACTATATAATTTCCGGCTCCGGGGAAAGCGCCCGCTATACGTCGTTGATGCAATATACCGACCGCCGCGTGGACGTGCAGATCGACAGCGCTTGGTTTACTTTTCAGCAGGCTGACAATACATTTTGGAATGAGGATATCAGCTACATGGCCTATTATGCCGCTCAGCCAAAGCGGAAAGGAGATCTTGCTTCCGCCTGCTCCTCCGGTGGATACAGATTTGTCAAAGATACTCCCGATTACTCTGATCCAAAATATCACATTTACAGTTCAGATCTGATCGTAATAGCCAAACATGTCAAGCGCGACTATGTTCCCATCGACCCATCTTTACCAAAGAATGCTTATAATTATCTTCTGTCTGAAGACTTTTTTGAAGTGGTTGAGATCCTGAAGGGAGATTGGGACCCTTCGCAACTGCTTTCGGTCAAACAACTGGGACCGGAACTCGATCACGACGGAACTGTACGTGATTTGGATGCTCAAAATGTCATGCAGGGCGGACTCGATTCTCATTATTCCTATATTGATGAAGATGGCGGCACCTATCTTTTGTTCTTGGAAAACACCTACTCCTATACGGGCGAGAGATCTGTCGCTACACACTATACCAGCTATTCTTTGGCGCGTATCTATAACGACACCGCCTACGCCTGTGTGAATCATGAAGATCATGCTTTTCTCGCAATGCCTCTATCGGAGCTTCGGGAACTGTGCGCTCAGTGTATTTTATATGAAAACAATGTGGATTCTAATGCTTCCGATCCAGTCTTATCTACAGAAGCTGACGTAGATTCCTTTGTTACCTCTGCCATTCAGGCCTGTTTGCTGGATGCAGGTTCCGAAAACTATGTTTTCTCCCCCGCCAATTTGTACCTGCAGCTGGGTCTGCTGGCGGAATCTACCGACGGCGATACCCGGGATCAGATCCTCAATGTTCTGGGCAGCTCCGATATAGAAGCCATTTGTTCCCGTGTTTCTTCCATATATAATGCCAACCAAATCACCGACTCCTGGGAGCATACCTCCACTTTATCAAACTCCCTTTGGATCGATGACACTTATTCCTTAAAAGATGATGCGATACGCGCTCTTGCCGCGCGGTACAAAACCTCTGCTTATCGTGGGGATGCCGACTCTGTTTCCTTCAAGCATTTCTTTAGAGATTGGCCGGTTGAGCAAACCCAGTACTATATTCAAGAAGAACTTTTGCTGGATGCAGAAATGGCTTCAACTCTTCTTGGCACTATGTATTTGAATATAGCTTGGGAGGAACCTTTTTCTTTACTTGCATATAGCGAAGAAACTTTTTCTGCCCCCACCTCAGAAATTATTTGTGAGTTCATGCATCAAACGACTGAGCTGGATTACTACCGAGGTGAACACTTTAGTGCTGTATCAAAGACCTTAGCCTCCGACGGGGCTGTGAAGTTTATTCTGCCGGATGCCGATACTTCCATCGATCTTTTGCTACGTGATGATGAGGTACTGGATCTTATGGTGTCCGATCTATGCAGCGACTCCCGAATTCAATATGAAAAAAGCACTGTCAATCTATCGCTTCCTAAATTTACACTGTTCTGTAACACTAATTTAGCAGAACCTTTAAAGTCCATGGGAATCACCGACATTTTCAATGATCAAAAAGCGGACTTTTCGCCGATCTCCTATGATGAAACTTCTTTCTCCCTGTCACAGCTGCTTCATGTGAACCGCGTGGTGATCAATCCCGATGGCTGTGTTCGCGATTACGAAGAGTGGGATCCTTGGACGGCTCCCGAATTCACAAAAGGAGAGGGCATTGACTTTGTGGTCGACCGACCTTTCCTGTTTGTGGTCACCGGATCCGATGGTATGCCTCTGCTGGCAGGTGTTATTTATGAACCATCGTATATAAATCGAATCTCTGTCAGCTAACGAAATTTTACAACCAAATTATATAAACCCTGCTCCGTCGTCACATTGGCAAAACCGCCAAGTGATAGTGGAGCAGGGTTTTTCATTCTCATTAGTCCTCAATATTTTCTTTTTATTCATTCCATTCTAGTTGGATCGGATCCTCGTATAGAGCCTCACAGCCCTGTACCGTATTATCATAATAAACATACTGCCAGTTACTTCCCGCGTAAGCATGGGCCATGTCATTTTCCGCCGACAGGCTGTTATAATATTCTCCGTAATAGATCAGTCCCGAGGCATCGTACACTGCCACATAAAAATCGGTGCAGCTCCCACCTCCCATTGTACGGGAGACCGCCAGCCGTTCACCGTCGAAGGCCATGGCTTCGTTGTAATTCAAATACATCGGATAGTCATCTTCTTCATCGTGATCGACGGGCACTAATAGATCAAGGTGATATTTTCCGCTTTCATCACGGCTCATTACCGCCAACCGATCCTGCGGCACCGCAGCTGCCAGAAAGTCCTCATATTCATACAGCCACCAGCCGTAGCCATCCGCCGGCCAATCGCAGATCGAAAGGCACTGTCTAAGTTCCTTGGTTTCAGTATCGATCACCATGATCACATACTGCTCCTCTTCCACCGCATGCAGCAGCAGATCCTTTCCATCGGCACTGAGGCTCAGATCGATCACTTGAATCGTGGGATCCAGCGGATACACGTTGGCGAAGTTTTCGATCTCATAGCCTCCGTCATTCTGACTTGTCTCGTGGAACGGCAGCACATATATACCGTAACCATCCGCCAGCTGACTGGTATCCACAATATTTCCTTCGCTGCTGTGCGTGTTAAAGGTAAAGTAGCATTCGGAATCGGTTAAGGCAGAAACTGTGGAAAATCCAAAATAATCTCCCACATTGCCCTGTCCAATGGCCGTGGTACTCATCACGTTGCCGCCGCCAATGGTTGCCGACCTGGATACCGCCGGCTTGCCCACTTTGATCTCCAGTTGCTCTGTTTCCAACATGGGAATTCGAAAATACTTCCACAGGAAAAAGGCTGCCTCTGCGGCTGATCCACTGGTATCAAACCTCGCATCGCCCATCAGCTGTCCCTCTTCATCATCAATATAATAAAAACTCGCTCCCGGCGCGCTGAGTTCCACATGCACCGGATAATATTCCAAATAATCTTTTACATTGATGATCTTTGTACCTTCCTCACCGGGTTCCAAGGTATCGTATAGCTCCTGATATGCTTGATCCAAACTCGAAATTTGTTCGTCAGCCGCACGAATCGGATCAAACCCAAACACATAATAGCTCTCCGCCCGTACGCCCTCATCCTCCGAAAACCACACCTGATTTTCCCGCATAGCGGAAAAACGGAACTCGCTTTCTGCCTTGGCGCTGTCTTTCTCCAACTCATAAACGGTGTCCCAAAACAGATGCTGATTATAGGTGTTTCGCAAGGTCAGCGTCAGCCCTGCTGCCGCTTCCCGCTCACCCACCAGAACGACTTCCTCGATCTCGATCTGATCCTTGGCTTCATTCACCTCCGCTGCAGCCCAGCCTGCACCGGCCACCGCCGCCATGACCAAAACCAACAAAATAATCAATGATTTTTTCATATTGCTAACCCCAAATTATTTTGACCGAAGCCCAATTATTCTTCGGAATCACTCAGCTCCGTAAGCGCCTTGCTTACCCGGTCACTCCTGTACCGATAGGTCTCCTTAATATAACTCATCAGATCCTGACCTGTCTCTTCCAACTCCTCCATGTATACATCACCCACGATCTCGCCGTGGCGGATCAGCACCGCTCTTCCAATGAAGTCAGCCACCTCCTCGATCAGATGAGTGGACAGCAGCACCGTTTCGTTCGGTTCCAAAATACCCAACAATACCTTATAAAAATCCTCACGGTTAAATATATCGTTTCCTGCAAAGGGCTCATCCATCAAAATATAATCAGCCCCCTGGCATAGCGCCATGATTACTTCAAACTGATTCTTCTGGCCCATGGAAAAGCCGCGCAGCGGCTTATTCATAGGAAGCCCAAAGAAATCCATAAGCCCCTTAAACCGTTTCTCGGAAAACTTCGGGAAATGCTGCGCATAAAATTCCTTATGCCCTGCGGGCGTTAAATTTGGAAAGAAGGAGTGCTCACTGGTGGCAAAGGAAAGTGCTGCAATATTGCGGCGACTGATAGGCGCGCCGTCCAGGGTGATTTCCCCTTTAAAAGGAAGGAATCCCAAAATGCTTTTCATAAGGGTGGTTTTGCCGGCGCCGTTTTCGCCGAAGAGACCCACGATCTCGCCCCGGGGCAGCGTGAGGCTGACATCCCGCAGGGCTTTTTTGCCGCCGTATGACTTGGTTACATTTTTAATTTCCAGCATAGTTACCTCCAAAATCCTGCCCACTGGCCGGGCATCAGGCACTCATCGGGCGTGCAGCCCATGTAGATCCAATAATAAATGAGAATCATAATCAGCGTTGCCGCCCCGCAGATCAGAAGTCCCGCCGCCGGCAGGGTCAAACACCTAAGATGCAGCTCCCAACAGCTGGACAGCCGCCGCATTACATAAAAACTTTTTGTATCGATCCGATGGTAAATATAATGGTAGACCGCTAGTCCAATCATGGTGAGGGCAATTGCCACAAACACCAACAGCGTCCCGTCCATCAGCTCCGCGAAGTCCGGCATCACAGCCCCCTCAATGAGCACTTTCCCCTTCAGCGTCCATTCATACAGATTCTCCCGGGCATTGAAGTATCGCAGCAAATAGATCATGCTGTATACCACCGCCACCGCAAGCCCGGCAATGTATCCCTGCCACTCTGAGCGGGCATTGATGCCCAGCGGCACGTACCGCGAAAGATCAAGCTTCTTCATCTTCATCGCCTCCCCACAGGTTGTACACCACCTTGCCTACCACGATCAGCGCCATGGTGATGGCGAAAAAGTCCCGCACCTCTGCGCCCAGTCCCCGTACGAAAAAGGCCAGTGTGGCAGCTGTCATGGTCACCACCACCTGTATAGTCTTGCCCCGCCGCTGGCGGAAAGGATACTGGGCCGCTGCCATGCCCATGGCAATGACAAGAATGCCATTGCGGATCCACAGCCAGATATCGTCCAAAGGACAGATACAGTGCATAAATGCGCTGCGATAAAATGCCAGATAAATGCTTTGGGCGCCGATCAGATCTGGATCAGCTTGGCTCTGCCATTGTCGCGCCAGTGCAAACAGTAAAAGCAGCTCTATCGCCAACAGCAGTATATAGACGGCTACATTATAGATGGCTTGCCAAATGAAGAAGTTCTTTTCGGAAATTCTGAGCCGCTGGATCGTGTAACCCGGCTGACTGCCACTCTTACAGCCGGTACGGCTGAGCACATAGGTGATCAGAAGAAAGGCTGCGGCAAAGATCCAGGCGAGCCCGCTGCTGCTTACCACAGTTTCCAAATGGTGACATCCACTTTCCGGATTGCTTTGAAGTGCATATCGAAACAACCCAGTTTGTGCGGCTGCCATTACGACCAATATGGCAATGACTTTGTAAAAACTGCTGCGGACGATCAACATTAAAACCGATAGATGTTGTTTCATACTCATTCCTCCTCGTATCGATACCACAAGTTGCGGCTCTGTCGCAACTTGCTAAAGCAAATCTTAGATTTGCCTTTCTTCCCAGTTTTCCGAGATCAGCCTAAGGGCTTCTTCCTTGCTCAGCCCCATTTGTTTCATGGTATTCACAATGCTCTTGGCATCGTTTTGTAAAAGTTCCTTTCGAATCTGTTTGATCTTTTCTTCCGTCACATCCACATAGCTCTTCGCTCCGGAGTGTGAGGTGATCAGGCCCTCCTCCTCTAACATGCGGTAGGCCTTTTGCACCGTGTTGGGATTGATCCCCAAAAGTGCCGACATCATACGCCTGGAGGGCAGCTCATCGTCCTGTACAATGCTGCCGGCAATGATGCCTCGTTTAATATAAAGAAGGATCTGCTGGTAAATGGGCGTCCCCTCTTCCAGCTTAAAGTGTTCAAATGTGATCATTTTAGGTTCCTTTTATGTTAACTGTATTATTCAAGTAGTACGGTTTCTTTAACTGTATTATATAGCTAGTACAGTTTGCTGTCAAGAGGAGAATTTCCCTATCGTGTTTTCCTTACAAATATGTTATAATAAACGCAGCCAGATGCAATTGTGTACTCAAACAACTGCGCTGCGTATAAGCCATTGAGAGGTGTTTACTTATGAAGACTTTAACTCACAATTACGATATTTGCGTGGTGGGCGGCGGCCTTTCCGGCATGTGCGCCGCCATCGCTGCAGCACGCCACGACGCCAAAGTAGCCCTGGTTCATGACCGTCCGGTGTTTGGCGGAAACGCTTCCTCCGAGATCCGCATGTGGCCCCTGGGCGCCCACGGCAGCAACCGCCGCGAGACCGGTATTTTTGAAGAACTGGTATTGGAAAACATGAGGGTCAATCCCATGCGCACCTATCCCAACTGGGATGCGGTACTGTACAGCGCTGTATACGAGCAGGACAATCTGGACTGCTTCATGAACTGCACCGTCAACGACCTGCAAACTGAAAACGGTAAGATCACCGAGATCACCGGCTGGCAGCTGACCACCTATACCACTCACAAGATCACCGCCGACCTGTTCATCGACTGCTCCGGCGACAGCATTTTGGCGCAGCTTTCCGGCGCTGAGTACCGCAAAGGCCGCGAGGCTCGTTCCGAGTTTAACGAAGAAGCTGCTCCCCTGGAGGCCGACAGCTGCACCATGGGCAACTCCCTGATGATCCAGGTACGCGAAACCAATCAGCCTGTGACCTTCACTCCGCCTCGCTGGATCCGTAAGCTCACTGAAGAGGATCTAAAGACCCGCGATCATGATCTGGGCAACTTCCGCGCCACCAACTTCTGGTGGTTGGAACTGGGCGGCGAGCGCAATACCCTGGACGACTGCGAAGACATCAAACATGAACTACTGGCTCTTTCCTATGGAGCCTGGGATCATATCAAAAATACCGAAGGCCACAATAGTGAAAATTGGGAGCTGGACTGGGCCGGCTACCTGCCCGGCAAGCGGGAAAGTGTCCGCTACATCGGCGATCACATTCTGACCCAGAACGAAGTTGCTGTGCGCACCCACTACGACGACATCATCGCCTACGGCGGCTGGAAGGTGGACGACCATCCGCCCAAGGGCTTCAACCACGACGGCGAGCCTACCAAATATTTCGACTCCCAGTCCCCCTTCGGCATTCCCTATCGCTGCATCTATTCTAAGAACATCGATAACCTTATGTTTGCGGGCCGCAACATCAGCGTGACCCATGCCGCCATGGCCGCTTCCCGCGTAATGGCTACCTGCGCCATCATCGGCCAGGCCGCCGGCACCGCTGCTTCCCTGGCGATCCGCTATGGCATCAGCCCCCGCGCCGTTGGCGAGCACATGGACGAACTGCAGCAGACCCAAGTCGGA
>JAZQUJ010000065.1:0-31130 GCA_045631245.1 Bianqueaceae bacterium | reverse complement strand
CGACTCACCAGCGGTCCGCGAACATAAGGAATAATACAATATGTGCAAAATTGTCTGCAACCGTCCTGAACCTTCAAAAAAGCTCTGGTTTTGCCTTCATTTTCCGTAATCCATAACCGGCTTTCCTCAGACAGCTTCATTTCAGTATGCTTTTCATGTGCCTCTATATAAGCTAATAAATCACCTTTATAACGATTTGGAATAGCAATATCGATCACGCCTTCCTCTATTAGACTGTCATCGCGGTCCACATAGCATCCAGCCGCAATCACAAGGGCCTGCGGGTTCAATTTTCTGGCTCTATGAATCATCTGTCTGGATTTTCGTGCCGCAATCTGTGTCACGGTACAGGTATTGATCAAATATACATCAGCTTTTTCACTAAATTCTACGATTTGGTATCCTGCCTGCTGAAAAAGTTCGGTCATACCCTGAGCTTCGTAACTGTTTACCTTACAGCCCATATTGCAGACAGCCACTGTTTTATTCTTCTGATAGTCCAAAAATCTTACTCCATTTTACTCTATATTATCTACACATCGATTCTTATATTATACCGAATAAACAACTAAATTACAATAGATTTTTAAGCAATTTGCGGACTTGTCGCTTTTTGCCGCACAAAGTTTACAAATCCCTCAACCTCTGAAACATCTTAGAAACAAAAAATCTCAGAAAGCCATATTCGCTACAGCTTACTGAGATTTATCTTTTTTTATTCTTTTTCAGGCAGATCGATCTTCAAACTCAAGTCTTTCAGTTGCTGTTCGTCTACCACGCTGGGTGCAGAGCTCATCGGACAAGAAGCATCTTTTACCTTCGGGAAGGCAATTACTTCACGCAAATTATCCTCGCCCAACAACAACATTACTAGACGATCCAAACCATACGCTAAACCAGCATGAGGCGGAGCTCCATAGGTAAAGGCATCGATAAAGAAACCAAACTTTTCATAAGCTTCTTCCATACTAAAACCAAGGCTCTTAAATACGCGTTCCTGAATATCACGACGATGGATTCGAACACTACCGCCACCCAGTTCAACACCATTCAGAACCATATCGTATGCTTTTGCACGTACACGACCAGGTTCAGACTCCAGATAAGGCAAATCTTCCTCATTGGGCATTGTGAAAGGATGATGCATAGCCATGTAACGATCCTCTTCCTCACTGTATTCAAACATGGGGAATTCAGTTACCCACAGGAACTCATGCTTACTGTCATCCAACAGGTTCAAACGCTTACCCATTTCCAAACGCAGGTTACCCAATGCATTCAAAACAACAGAAGTCTTATCAGCTACAAACAGCATCAAGTCTCCATTATTAGCCTGCATACGCTCTTTCAGCGCTGCAATAGTCTCTTCACTCAGGAACTTAGCAATAGGAGATTTTACAGAGCCATCTTCCTGAATCGCGATCCATGCAAGGCCCTTAGCCTTGAACAGCTTAACCACATCAGTCAGGCTATCTACTTGTTTTCTGGGCATACCGGCACATCCGGGAGCACAGATACCACGTACACTGCCGCCGGCGGCTACCGCACCTTCAAACACGCTGAAGCCACACTCTTTCACCAAATCTTCTACATTGATGATTTCCATCCCAAAACGCAGATCGGGCTTATCGGAACCATAACGGTTCATAGCCTCATCCCAAGTCATACGGCGAATCGGAACCTGAACATCCCAGCCCATTACTTCCTTGCAAACGCTGGCTAGCAGACGCTCATTTACATCCATAACAGTATTTTCATCTGCAAAGGAAAGCTCCATATCCACCTGAGTGAATTCAGGCTGACGGTCAGCTCTCAAATCCTCATCACGATAGCAGCGGGCAATCTGATAATAGCGATCCATACCTGCAACCATCAGCAACTGCTTGTACATCTGAGGAGACTGCGGCAGCGCATAAAACTCACCGGGATGCACACGGCTAGGTACCAAATAGTCGCGAGCACCTTCAGGAGTGCTCTTAATCAGTGTAGGAGTTTCGATCTCCAGGAAGTTCTCCTGATCCAAGAAGCGACGAATCGCCTGAGCAGTTTTATGACGTACTTCCATATTACGTGCCAAACGAGGACGACGCAGATCCAAATAACGATATTTCAGTCTCAGCTCATCCTTAACCTCAACCTCGTCCAAAATCTGGAAAGGAGTAGTCTTAGCCTCTGACAGAATGTGCAGATCCTGCACTTTGATTTCGATCTGACCTGTGGCAAGCTTATCATTAATCGCACCTTCTCGCTGTACCACGGTACCGGTAATCGCTAAAACAAACTCGGTACGAACAGAAGCAGCCTTTTCAAATACAGCTGCATCAGTATCATCTTGACTCATAACCGCCTGCACAATACCGGTACGGTCGCGCAGATCAATAAAAATCAAACTTCCTTTATTTCTCTGTTTTTGAACCCAGCCCATTACAGTATGTACCTGTCCAATATTTTCCTGGCTGAGTTTACCACAATAACTGGTCCGTTTCAGACCGTTCAAAGACTCCTCCATGATTCTAAGCCTCCTAAAATTAATGTATCTGAGCGATGGCTTCTTCAATCGCCATCGTAGCTTGCTGTCCTTGATTCATATCCTTTAAAGTAACCTGAGCGTTGGCAGCTTCTTCCTCACCAATCAGCATTACATACGGAATTCCCAGCTTACCGGCATATTTCATTTTCTGCTTCATGCCCTTCTGCTGATAATACACATCCGTTTTAATATCAGCCTGACGCAACTGCTGAGCTGCCAAAAGAGCCTGTGGCATCTGCTCTGCTACCATCGGGATCACCAAAACTTCCACCAAACTCTTCTTAGTTGCCTCAATCACTTTTTCTTCCTTCAACTGAGAGAAAAGACGAGTTAATCCAATAGAAATACCAATACCGGGCATCTTCTGCTTAGTATAGTATCCAGTCAAGTTATCATATCGTCCACCGGAACAAACACTTCCCAGCTTCGGGTAGTCATTCAGCATAGTCTCATATACTGTACCCGTATAATAATCCAAACCGCGGGCAATTGTCAAATCAATTGTGAAATATTCCTCTTCCATGCCCAACTGACGCATATAACTCGTCACCTGCGCCAGTTCCTCCACGCCAGCGTGGAAAAGAGGCTCTTCGATTGCCAACTGACGAAGATTCTCTACAATCTGTTCATTGCTGCCTTTAATATGGATCAGCTGCAAGATTTTAGCGATCGCATCCTCAGTCACATCCAGTTCGGCCAGTTCCTGAGTCACTTTTTCTTCGCCGATTTTCTCCAGTTTATCAATAATACGCAGAACATCTGCAATCTTATCGGCTAAACCCAATTCCTTAAAGAAACCATTCAACACCTTACGGTTATTCAAACGAATGGTGAATTCTCCAACATTCAGTTCCTTGAATACATGATATATAACGGCAGGCATTTCTGCATCATATACAAGATCCAACTCATCATTGCCGATGATATCGATATCGCACTGATAAAATTCACGGAAGCGGCCCTTTTGAGGACGCTCTCCACGAAATACTTTACTGATCTGATAGCGCTTAAAGGGAAATACCAAATCGGCTGCATGTTGTGATACATAACGAGCCAACGGCACCGTTAAATCAAACCGCAGAGAAAGATCATTATCACCTTTTTGGAAGCGATAGATCTGTTTTTCTGTTTCTCCTCCGGCCTTAGCCAGCAGCACCTCTGAAAGCTCGATCGTCGGCGTATCCAAAGGTAAAAATCCAAACTTTTCATACACCTTGCGGATGGTATCACTCATCTGATTAAACAGAATCTGATCCTCCGGCAAAAGTTCCATAAATCCCGGCAAAATGCGGGGCTGAACCTGATTAGCCATTAGTTTAACTCCTTTAGTAAATTCCAATACACGCTCATACCTTTCTGCAGCCATTGGTTACGAATCCCGAAGGCAGATTGTTCATCTGCTGCAGTCCGAATAAAGTCCAGCACTGTTCGGTCGTAATCTCGTACCAAACAACGCACTTCATATCGATCTTCTCCAATTTTTTCGATTTTAGCATCGACTTCCATCAAAGGAGATCCATCCACACAGGAATTTTCCGCATATTCTCGGATCTCTTCCCGAATGCTATGGGGAATTCTAGCTCTAAAAAGCTCTACCACTTCTTCCCCCTGAGGATGCAGTGTATAATATCGCAGACCATCTTTTGTCACTTCCAGCACAAGACCCGCATCGCATAATTCTGCAATATAGTTCTGCATCGAAAAATAATCCATGTAACCACGGAATAAAATGAAATCCGAAAGATCAGATCCCTGTATATTTTCCTTTTCTCGAATAATATACATAAGAATCAGTTTATTTTCTGAAAGCTGATGATCCATCACACACCCTCCTTTTTATCAATCTGTTTCAGTCGTTACCCTTTCGTTCACGACTTCTTCCTGCTCATTCTCTTCCTGTATCATATCAAGAATCCGTTGCCAAACTTCATCTCGTCCCGCCTTCGTTTCAGAGGAATACAACAACAAATCTTCCTTATTGATCCCCAATACTTCTCGAATGATCTTTTTTTGTTTATCATGCTGACTACGCTTGATCTTATCGCTTTTTGTAGCCACTACCAGAGTGGGCACATCATAATGCTGCAACCATTGCATCATCATTTGATCACCTTCACCCGGAGCATGGCGCACATCCACCAAAAGCAAAACTAATTTAAGTGATTCCCGCTTATGAAGATAAGTCTCGATCACTTTTCCCCATTTCAGCTGTTCTGCTTTCGAAACCTTTGCATAACCATACCCAGGCAAATCTACAAAGAACAGCTGCTCGTCCACTTCATACCAATTGATGGTGCGGGTTTTACCCGGTGCAGAACTGGTTCGAGCCAAAGATTTACGTCCTAACAGAGAATTAATCAACGAAGACTTTCCAACATTCGATTTTCCGACAAAAGCAATCTCCGGTAATGTATCCTCCGGAAATTGCTTTACACTTCCTGCCACAACCTTCAGGGCTACATTTTGCACATTCATGCGTTCTGTCCTTTACGGGCCGGAGCCTTGTCGATGTTATCGCGCTTCTTTTCTTCTCTTACTTCCCCATATTCAAAAATGGGCTCTGCGCTTTTATTAACCACATCTTCTGTAATGGTTACTTTTACCAAATCATTCATAGAAGGAATTTCATACATCAAATCATGCAGTACATCTTCCATAATTGATTTTAGACCACGAGCACCAGTCTTTCGCTCATTAGCCTTACGGGCAATGGCACGTAACGCATCATCTTCCATTACCAACTCTACCTCATCCATACCGAATAAGGTTTGATACTGCTTCAACAAAGAATTCTTCGGATCACGCAAAATGCGTACCAAAGCTTCTTCATCAAGCATATCCAAGGCTACCTGTACCGGCAAACGGCCTACAAATTCGGGAATCAAACCATACTTTAAAAGATCCTGCGGAACCAACTCCCGATAAATCTTGGCATCAATTGCTTGTTGATCCATGCGACTTACTCCGTCAGCATTAAAACCCATCACCTTTTTATTGGTTCTGGCCTTAATGATTTTATCCAAACCATCAAAGGCACCTCCACAGATGAACAAAATATTGGAGGTATCGATCTGGATAAACTCATGCTGCGGATGCTTTCTTCCACCATTGGGAGGTACACTTGCTACAGTGCTTTCCAAAATTTTGAGCAGAGCCTGCTGAACACCTTCACCGCTTACATCTCGTGTAATAGATGGATTTTCAGATTTACGGGCAATTTTATCGATCTCATCGATATAAATAATACCATGCTCAGCCCGTTCAATATCGTAATCCGCTGCCTGAATCAGCTTCAACAATACATTTTCAACATCTTCACCCACATAACCGGCTTCCGTCAATGTGGTCGCATCTGCAATGGCAAAGGGTACATTGATGATCTTAGCCAGTGTTTGGGCCAGATAGGTCTTACCAGAACCGGTAGGTCCGATCAACAGAATATTGCTCTTCTGCAGTTCTACATCTTGAATGCGGTCACGGGCATGAATTCTCTTATAATGATTGTAAACAGCCACAGCTAATGCCTTTTTAGCACTCTCCTGACCAATTACATACTCGTCCAGAAACTCTTTAATTTCTTTAGGCTTTAGAAAATCTCCCGCATAAAATTCTTCGTCATACTCAGAAAATTCTTTTTCGATAATGTCGGCACACAGTTCCACACACTCATCGCAAATGAAAACTCCATTACCGGCAATCAAACGTCTTACCTGCTCCTGTCCTTTTCCGCAAAAGGAACAAGCAACCCGTTTCTTCTCTTCGTTTTTAGAAGCCATTCTATTACCTCTTATTTCTTAGTAATGATCTGATCCACCAAACCGTAAGCTACAGCCTGTTCAGCAGTCAGCCAATTATCACGGTCGGTATCCTTCTCAATAGTAGCCAAATCCTTGCCGGTATTCGCTGCCATGATACGATTCAAACGGTCTTTGGTAGCCAAAATATGATCAGCAGTGATTTTAATATCGCTGGCCTGACCCTGAGCACCACCCAAAGGCTGATGGATCATTACTTCTGCATTAGGAAGAATGTATCTTTTACCCTTTTGACCGCCTGCCAACAGGAAGGCACCCATGCTAGCTGCCATACCCATACAAATCGTGGACACATCAGCACGCACAAGCTGCATGGTATCATAAATGGCCAAGCCTGCAGATACAGAACCACCGGGACTATTGATGTAGAAGTGGATATCTTTGTCCGGATCCTCAGAATCCAGGAACAAAAGCTGAGCCACTACCAAACTGGCTGTTACTTCATTCACTTCTTCGGTCAGCATAACAATACGCTCTTTCAGCAAACGGGAATAAATATCAAAAGATCTTTCTCCACGGCTAGTCTCCTCAATGACATAAGGTACTAAAGCATTTCTCATAACCACTCAAATTCCTTTCTCCAACAACAAACTTCTTATCTTAATAAGCCAAGAAACGACTTCCATTGAAAGTCGTTTCTTGTAATAGTTTCATCCGATTTTCAATCAGGCTTTTGCATTCTCAGCGATGAATTCCAATGCTTTCTTGGTCTTCAGTTCGCCCTTGATGCTTTCAGTCTCAGCCTCGGTAACAGCTGCTTTCAGTTTGTCAACTTCCATACCATACATAGATGCCATGGTCTCCAGCTCTTTTTCAACATCCTCATCGGTAGCTTCCAGATTCTCAGCCTTAGCAATAGCTTCCAGAACCAGGCTCTCTTTCAAACGACGCTCAGCCTCAGAACGAACAGACTGACGCATGGTGTCGATGGTGGAACCGGTCATTTCCATGTACTTCTGCATGTCCATACCCTGATAACGCAGAGTCTGTGCAAAATTATTGATCATCTGGTCGCACTGTTCCAGTACCATAGGCTCAGGCATATCCATAGTAGAGGTCTCAACTACCTTGCTCAGCAGTTTTGCCTTCTTAGACTCTTCAACCTGTTTAGCCTTGCGCTCTTCCAGATTCTTCTTAGTATCAGCTTTGTACTCATCCAGAGTATCGAATTCAGAAACTTCTTTTACGAACTCGTCATTGATCTCAGGTACTTCATTAAATTTAATAGCCTTAACAGCTACTTTGAACATAGCAGGCTTACCAGCCAGATCTTTCTGGTGGTACTCAGCAGGGAAAGTTACGTTTACTTCGCACTCGTCACCAACGTTCTTACCTACCAGCTGATCTTCAAAGGTATCGATGAAGCTATGAGAGCCCAGTTTCAAATCATGGTTCTCGCCCTTACCACCAGCAAAAGCTACGCCATCCATGAAGCCTTCAAAATCGATGGTCAGAATATCTTCCATCTGAGCTGCACGGTCGGTAACTTCAACCATACGAGCATTGCGGTTAGCAATTCTCTCAATTTCAGCATTTACATCTTCTTCGGTTACAGAAGCGTCTTCAGCTTCCACTTCCAGACCTTTGTACTCGCCCAGAGTTACTTCGGGCTTAACAGCTACTTCGCAGGTAACCACTACAGGTTTACCTTCCTCGATAGATTCAACATTAACTTCGGGTCTAGACATAACATCCAGATTCAGCTCTTTTACAGCCTCGTCATACATTTCGGGCAGAACTGCATTGATGGCATCCTCATAGAAGATCTCTTTGCCATACATCTTCTCTACCATTTTACGAGGAGCTTTACCCTTACGGAAACCGGGAACAGAGATCTGCTTTTTATTCTTATTGTAAGCGATCTCCATAGCCTTCTCAAACTGCTCGGGGCTAATCTCCAAAGTTACTTTTACCATGCTGTTGCCCAGCTGTTCTACTTGATTCATTTTGAATATCCTCCTAATGTATCTAAATGTACAATGACATTGTTTCCTAAAATGGCATTATACAATATGAACATGTCAAGTGTCAACATGTTTTTGCTTTTTCCGTGTAGCCAAAAGCCCTCCGATCTGTCCTGTCTCCTTTGAACTAAGTCCTTTCCATCCTACAGACCGTACTTTTTCGAACAGTCCCAGTTCTATGGCGATCTCATATTTCATTTTTTCTTCGGGCTTCAACCTTTTAACTTCATCTTTGGATTCGGGTATCTTTTTTTTATTTTTTCCCTGCAATTTGCATTCCTCCTGATGATCATTTGAATTTTTCTCTATCATCAAAAGTTACCCCAATTCTCCCCAAATTATACTCGCTTGTTCTTTAATAGATTTATCGTCCAACACCTTATTTTCATTGTTGATTTTGCTTTTCAGCTCTTTGTTTTGACAGTTCAAAATCGTGTCGTTTTTTCTCTTCTATATTGAGAAATAACAAAGAAACTGCGGCATATCCATACACCGTCATCACCGAAAACAAAGTAGAAAAAACAACACTGACTACCAGGATCAGCCACTGTCCGGTGATATACCTAAGCATACTGCTTAGCAATATATTTAAAATCATGGTGGCTCCGTTTGACACCAACAGGATTACTGCAGTGTAGCCCAGCACCTTTCCCATGTATCCTTTTAAGACTATCAAAACATAATGAATATTGCGAAATCCCCAATATCCTCTTAAAGCCGCAGTATTACAACAGCAGCACTGCATCAAATAATACAGAAGCATCAATAGGAGCAATATCGGCAGCAACATGAGCCCCATTCCCGGCAGCATAATCATCATACTCAAGCTTAAAATACTCATCATCATGCCAAGCATGACCACCATCACCGACATCGTGGCCCTCAGCCAGCTTCGAACACCGCGATAAAACACCGTACCGAATGGTAACCGCTTATGTCCGAATATTTGGTTATGTACCATAACACCGGTCACTGCTACTGCTACCAGTTCCAAAAACAAAAGTATAATCTGTACAATCCCTACTTGCATCATTTCCTCTGCAAGCAGTTCCAGATCCATTACCGATAAATCAACTTGCATCACAGCAACCTGCAACACAAAATTAACCGGCAAGTATACTAAAAGCGTCAATAACAGAAAATAGAAAAAACGCTCATTCAACAATTCAAAGGTGTATTTCAAAACTTCCCCAAGGCGAAGTACTCGCTCCTGCATCATTTTTGCAATCTCTTTACGCTCCATCATAACCTTACACCTTCCTGTTTTCGCGCAATCATCTCATCAATTCGATCAATATATTCCTTTGCCCCCTTGACATTAGGAACGCGTTCTAATCGATTTTCTTTTGGGAAATATACCTTTGAAACTCCGCCTGCACCAAAAGCAAGAATTGTTTGACGTTCTTCCATAATTTCTATATTATAAAGACCTTCTTTGCCCGGCAAAGAATAGCCCACATTTTCAAAGTTCCCTGCCATATTTTTCTGTCGATACATATAATATGGCTTCATGCCCAGTTTTTGAGCGGCAGCAGCTGTAATTGCAATCATTTCATCAATGGCTTTCGCCGCACCGATCAAATCGACTCCCGCCCCCTCTTCATTCAATCTGGAAGAACGCTTGATCGCCAATGTATGCACAGTCAGATTATCAGGACAAAGCTTTTGAACCTGCTCCATGGAGTATCGAACTTCCTCAATTCCTTCTCCCGGCAGACCGACAATAAAATCCATATTAATATTATCAAAGCCCGCTTCCCTAGCCATCCAAAAGGCCTCTTCCACCGCTTCTACACTATGCTTTCTTCCAATTTCATCTAAAGTTCGTTGGATCATAGTCTGAGGATTGATCGAAATTCTTGTAACCCCCATCTCTTTCAGCACCTGCAGTTTTTCAGGCGTAATTGTATCCGGACGTCCAGCTTCCACCGTCACTTCTTTCAATTCCTTAAAATGACACAAGCGGTCCGCTGCCCGCAAAACTTTCCGAAGCTGCTCCGGATTCAATGTGGTGGGCGTTCCTCCACCCATGTAAAAACTTTGCAATCTTCTGTTTTGAAGCAGATTGGTACATCGATCCATTTCACATACCAGTGCATTCACATAGTCTTCAGCCCATTTATCATAGGCACGCTTATCATTGCTGATAAAGGAACAATACGAACAACGCGTAGGACAGAAAGGAATCCCCACATAAACGCTCACGTCGGTACCCTTGTGATCCTGCAGCAAAAGCCGTTCTGATGCCGCCACACGGGTACATAATTCAGCCTTATCCTTCCGCAGGAGGTACTCCTTCTGCAAAATCATTTCTGTTTCTTCCGGACTTCTTCCTTCTTCTAAATAAGCATATGCCACCTTAGACGGTCTAACACCTGTCAAAATTCCCCAGGGAAGGTCACCTTCCATCACTTCCAGAATAACTCTCTTTCCCCAGTTTTTTGAAGCCTCTCCCTGATAGATCCTGCTTGGTTCCATCAGTTTCACTTCCTTCTGCAAAACACCGTTTTCATCATATAATTCTGCCTTGGTTTCATTCTCAGACAGTACAATGCCCCGCACGCCGGCTTTGGCCTCAGCCAAAATCTGCGCAAAGGGCAATATCTGCCGGATCAATGTACCCAGCTCATAATGATGATGTTCCGGTGCCACCAGGTAAAATTCTTTTTCCACCTGTCACCCTCCAAATCCAATAATAAAAGGATTATGCCTGCTTTCCCACCCAATCGTTGTCTTGGGTCCATGTCCCGGATACACAACAGTATCCTCCGGCAGACTCATTAATTTCATTTTGATTTCTTTTACCAACACGCTCGAACTTCCGTTAAACAGATCCGTCCGTCCCACCGAACCGGCAAACAATGTATCACCGGAAAAAAGGATTCCGCCAGACCGCTCATACAAACATAGGCTGTGATCCGAATGTCCGGGCACTTCCAAAACATTCCACTCTTTCTGCGCCAACCGAATGACATCTCCATGGCAAAGGCCACGAACATATTGCGGCGCGGCCGCTAAAAATTCATCCAACACTTCTGACGTCATAGCCATAAGAGGATGACTACGATCCTCCATGTAGACCAGCTCATCCAAAGACGTATAAATCGGTACCTGCCAATGCTCTGCCAACGAAGCCGCGGCTCCGACGTGATCAAAGTGACCATGGGTCAAGAAGATCGCTTCCGGTTTTGCTTGTAGCTGTTTGAGCCAACCAACAATTTTAGCAGGCTCATCACCGGGATCCACCACCAAAGCACTCCGACTTTCTTCATTTACCACAGCATAGCAATTAGCCTGATACATTCCCACTTCCAGTTTGTAAATTTGCATTTAAAACTCCTTATCGCTATCCAACAGCAATGTTACCGGACCATCCAATTGAGTTTCGATCTGCATGTCAGCCTGAAATACACCGGTATGAATTGGAACGCCGGCATTCTCTTTCGCATAAGCCACAAACTTTTCATAAATTTGAGAAGCTTCCTGAATGGGCGCTCCCGAACTGTAGCTGGGGCGACGCCCATGTCTGCAATCACCATATAACGTAAAATTAGAAACCAAAAATAGGCTGAAACCCTTGTCGGTGACTGACAGATTCAATTTACCCTGTTCATCTTCGAAAATCCGAAGATGAATCAACTTGTCGAGCATATATTTCATAACACTTGGAGAGTCATCACCAGGCTCGATACCCACCATAGCCAATATGCCCTGCCCCATTTCATCAAAGGGCTTACCATCGGCGACAAGCTCCACATGTTTGACTCTTTGCAAAACCATTCGCATAGAATGTGAATTCCTTTCTGCTTTTTACATATTAGCACGCAGCACATCGTAAACACCGGGAACACCCTGAATCTTCTTCACGAGCTGCTCTAACTGTTCTTTAGCTGTTATCTCCACAGAAATAGAGAATACGTTTTCCTGATTATTTTTTGTACGGCGAGCTACAAGAGAATCAATGGTAATATCCTCTTTACCGATCACGCTGCTGATATCCATGAGAATACCCTTCTTCTCCATAGTCACAACCTGGATCGTAGTAATAAAAGTACTGCTTCCTTCCGCTGCGGCACCCCACTCTGCCTCCAACAGACGTTTGCGTTCCTCCTCGGGCAAGTTGATCACGTTAGGACAATCCGTTCGATGTATCGAAACGCCCCTTCCTCTGGTCACATAACCAATGATCTCATCTCCTGGTACCGGATTACAACACTTTGAGAATCGAACAGCCACATCGTCCAAACCTTTGACAACAATGGCACTTTTACTCTTATGATTTTTAACGTCTTTTTTATTCGCTGCAGCGGCCTGTTTAGCCTCTGCTTTTTCCGTCAACTGAGCAATAAACTCTTCCTGAGTAATCTGACGCTTTTTCTCTTTCCCATATTCTTCGTACAGTCGGTTCGCAACTTGGCCTTCCTTTAAGCCACCATGACCGATAGCCGCCAAAATAGAATCCCAATCTTTAAAACCATATTTGCGCTGTACGATCTCCATCCATTCGGGACGGAGCAAATCATGGGCCGGAGGCAGCCCCTTTGCCTTTGCATATTTTTCAATCAGCTCACGGCCCTTAACAATGTTTTCCTGTTTCCGCTCTTTCTTGAACCACTGATTGATCTTGTTTTTTGCCTGAGAAGTCTTGGCAATATTCATCCAGTCCAAACTGGGACCTTTCGAATTTTGCGAGGTCATAACCTCGACCTGATCGCCGATCTGCAGCACATAATCCAACGTCACGATTTTGCCGTTGACCCGAGCTCCCACCATCTTATGTCCCACTGCACTGTGGATCTGATAAGCAAAGTCAATCGGCGTGGAACCGGCCGGAAGGTTGATCACATCACCGCGAGGTGAGAAACAATATACGCTTTCCTGGAAGATGTTCAGATCTTCTTTTAACGCATTCACAAACTCGTGATTGTCATCCAGATCCTTCTGCCATTCCAAAATTTTCTGGAGCCATTTCATCTTTTCCAGTTCGCTGGTATCGTTAGCCCCTGTCTTTCCTTCTTTGTACTTCCAGTGCGCCGCAATACCGTATTCCGCTGTACGGTGCATCTCACGGGTACGGATCTGTACTTCAAAGGGGCTACCATTAGGACCCATCAACGTAGTATGCAATGACTGATACATATTGGTCTTGGGCATAGCAATATAGTCTTTAAAGCGGCCGGGCATGGGCAAATACATCTCATGGATCACACCCAAAGTACCGTAACAATCTTTCACACTGTCAACAAGCACACGAACCGCCACCAGATCATAAATCTGATCCAGCGTTTTATTTTTATTGACCATTTTTTTATAGATACTGAAGAAATGTTTCGGTCGACCATATACCGTGGCATTTTCAACGCCCATCTCTTTCAGTTTTTGAGCAATTTCAGCTACGATCGCAGCGATATATTGTTCACGCTCTTCCAATTTTACATGGATCTGCTGGGACAGATCATAATATACTTCAGGCTCCAAATATTTAAGACACAGATCATCCAGTTCAACCTTTACCTTACTGATACCTAAACGCTCTGCAATGGGCGCATAAATATCCAACGTTTCTCTGGCCTTTTCCTTCTGTTTATGACCTTCTTTATAATTCAGCGTACGCATATTATGCAGACGATCCGCCAATTTGATCATAATAACACGGATATCTTTAGCCATAGCCAAAAACATTTTACGATAATTTTCCGCCTGGATCTCCTGCTTATCATTGGTTTTATAGGTCAACTGTTTCAGTTTGGTCACACCATCCACAAGCAGTGCCACGTCATCGCCAAATTCACTTCGAACATCCTCCAGAGAAATGTCGGTATCTTCCACCACATCATGCAGCAGGCCTGCCATAATGGTTTCCATATCCAATTCCAACTCAGCCAGAATGATCGCCACATTCAAAGGATGAATAATATACGGTTCTCCGGACATACGTTTCTGTCCTTCATGGGATTTTTCAGCCACCGTATATGCTTTTTCCACCAAAGTCAAATCCACCGATGGTCTGTATCGTCGAATGACTTCAACTAATTTATCAAATAAAGGATCCATACGATCTCCCCCTGTTACACTTACAAGCAATACATCAGAATAATACTTCTATTATATACAGTTTGTCGATCGATTTCAACATTTTTCTGCACTTTCTGCTTCAGCCTCAATTACATTTTTCTTTTTCAGCCAAGCCTTACCACAGTATCGGATCAGGAACAGCATGCTGCGCAGGATCCATTCTACTGCCATACATACCCAAATACCTTCAATGCCAAATTCCCATACGATCGATACAAGATACCCCAGACCAACACGAATTCCCCACATAGTCACCAAGGAAACACCTGTAGAATAATAGGCATCACCGGCCGCTCTAAGAGTATAAGGCATAACCGTAGATGTGGGCATAAACAGAACCATGCCGCTCATACCGATCATCAGCAATTTCCAGGTAACTTTTAAAGTATCCGGCTCCGGATTATAAAGCTGCAGTATAGAATCCAAAAGCGGCAGCATGATCAAGGCAAATGCAGTTACAACCACATAACCCATGACTACCAGCTTTTTGCCGTACTGTTTTGCCAGATCGCGCCGACCGGCACCAATGCACTGACCAATCACAGTGGTCGCCAATATACCAACTGCCGTCAAGGGTGCATACAAAGTAGTGAATACGGAATTAGCAATGGCATGCGCTGCCACGCTGGTAGTACCTAATAATACCATATACGAAGATACCAAAATGGTACCGCCGTTAAAGAATATTTCTTCAGTTGAAAAGGGAACGCCCAGTCGCCATATAGATTTAATATAATCCTTCTTTGGCAGAAGCATCTGTTTCAAACGAATACGTACTTTTCCGTTTTTCTGCATAAACAGAAAATACACCGAACTGAACAGTCCCAATGTACGTGCCAGACAATATGCCAAAAGCGTCCCTTCGATATCCATATCCATCCAGTTGATAAAAATCAAACTGAAGAAGAAAAAGGACACATTGACCAGCAAACTACCATACAAATTATGTTTATTGTCGCCCACACCACGCAATCCGGCTCCCGTTCCGGTTCTGGGAGCATGTATGATCAAGTTAAGCGCCATACCTGCCAAATACAACTTTGCCTTTGACTTGACACCCGCTTCAGCAGCTCCATATAAAATTTCAATGATCGGACCGGATGCAAAAAAGACCACCAAACTCATTACCGTAGTAATACAAATGGAAAACCAAATCGTTTGCCCGATTGCCTCCTGCACTTTTTGAGTATCTCCATGCCCTTTATACTGTGCAATCACAACAGCACCGCCTGAGCAAAAGGCAGCCTGAATCATCGTGATCATAAAGTTGATCGGCGTTACCAGCGTTACAGCGGTTACGGAGTCTTGACCCGATGAACTGATCATCGATGTAGTCAACAAGCTGATGGCATAAATAAAAAGCTGATCCAATACCAAAGGAATCAACATTCCAATGATCTGGTTATAAGTAAACTGATCTGTGGTAAGTTGTTTAGTTAAAAACTTAGATTCAAAACGTATCATAGAAAACTCCTTTTTATAAAATCCATTCAGAATACTAAAATTGCGGTTGCGTCATTTCTTTTCTTTTGTTATAATACCCCATTAGAACCCTATGTTCAATGTAAAATTCAATCTAAATGAATCAATTTTTAGGAGGATTACTAATATGATTACAATCACTATGAAAAATGGTAAACAGATGAAACTGGAGCTGTATCCCGAGGTTGCTCCTATCACTGTTCAGAACTTTATCGATCTGACCAAAAAAGGTTTTTATAACGGTTTGACTTTCCACCGTGTAATCCGCGGTTTTATGATCCAGGGCGGTGACCCCGAAGGTACCGGTATGGGCGGCCCCGGCCACAATATCAAAGGCGAATTTGCAGCAAATGGTGTTAAAAACGATTTGAAACATACCCGCGGCGTTATCTCCATGGCCCGTGCAATGAACCCCAACTCCGCCGGCTCTCAGTTCTTTATTATGCATAAAGACGCTCCCCACTTGGATGGTCAGTATGCTGCCTTCGGTAAGGTAGTAGAAGGCATCGAAGTGGTTGATGAGATTGCTGCCTGCGCCACCGATTTCCGCGATATGCCTCTGGAAGCTCAGGTAATGGCTACCGTAGAATACACTGAAGACTAATTATATGAATATGAATCCAACTTTTTCTTCTTTAGGCATCGATGAAGATGTGCTCTCCGCTATTGAAGATTTGGGCTATACCGAGCCTACTCCTATTCAGGCCCAGTCCATCGAAAAACTAATGAAGGGTTTTGACCTGATCGGCCAATCTCAAACCGGCACCGGTAAAACCGCTGCTTTCGGAATCCCTCTTATTGAACTGATCGATCCTGACGACCGCCGTATGCAGGCCGCTGTTCTCTGTCCTACCCGCGAACTGTGTATGCAGGTTACGGAAGAACTTCGAAAATTACTAAAATACAAAGCCGGAATCCGCGTTGTATCTGTTTATGGCGGCCAACCAATCAACCGCCAAATCATGGACATGAAAAAAGGCACCCATATTGTTGTGGGTACCCCCGGTCGTTTTTTAGATCATATGCGGCGTCACACTCTGCGCTTGGATCAAGTTCAGATGGTTGTCTTAGATGAGGCCGATGAAATGCTCAATATGGGCTTTCGGGATGACATCGATTTGATTCTTTCTCAAATGCCCACGCCACGCCAGACTGTGCTGTTTTCAGCAACCATGCCTGAACCGATCCGCCAATTAGCATCATCTTACATGGAAGACCCCCAGGAGATCCGTACTACTCCCGAAGATCAACTCACCGTGGATAAGATCGAGCAGGTCTACTTTGAATTAAAAGCAAAAATGAAACCCGATGCACTGCGTCGTCTATTAGATCTGTACCGCCCTGAGCGAAGCCTTATCTTTTGTAATACCAAAAAACAGGTAGCGGCGCTGACTGAATATCTGCAGAAATTCGATTATCCTGCCGATGGTCTGCATGGTGATCTAAAACAATCCCAACGTGATCTGGTAATGCGTCGTTTTCGCCAAGGTGACCTTTCCATCTTGATCGCCACCGATGTCGCTGCCCGTGGTTTGGATATTAGCGGAATCGATATTGTATTTAATTTTGATATTCCCGAAGAACAGGAAGCATATGTACATCGCATTGGTCGGACAGGTCGTGCAGGTAAATCCGGCCGCTCCTTCACTTTTGTTGTAGGAAAAGAACTTTCCCGATTGCAGGAAATTATGCAGTACACCGGCACATCTATCGAGCCTCAGCGCCTGCCTACTCTGCAGGAAGTGGAAGAAAGTCAACGTCAGCAGTTGTTAGAAGAGATCAAATCTTCCATTACCGGCGGAAAAGCCGCCAAATATTTAGGGACTGTTCGACACTTGGAATCTGAAGGGTATGACGCTGCCGAAATCGCTGCCGCCCTTTTCGCCCATATTCTATATGTTCCCTCCGATAAATATGGCGATGATATGTCCAAAAATCCCACAAGAGTGACTGCCGATGGTTTTCAAAATTCTCCCATGGTAAAACTGCATATTAATGTGGGTAAAAAACACAAAGTGCGTATTAAAGATTTGGTAGGTTCCATTGCCGGAGAATGTGGCATTCCCGGTTCTGCCTTAGGTCATATCGATGTACTGGAAACCTTTTCTTATGTAGAAATTCCTTCTGCTCTGGCCGGTGATGTACTTACCATCATGAACGGCAATGAAATTAAGGGCAAAAAAATCAAGATTGAATTAGCTGACGATACCAAATAAAGATCAGAAAATAAAAAAGCTACCGGTAACTTTTCAGTGCTCATATTGTTAGCATTAAAAGGTTGCCGGCAGGCTTTTTATTTTTATGCTTATCTTCTTATTTTGCTTCTATACTTTTTCTTCCCACTAATAATATTCCGCCACCAATTAGGAATAAAAGAATAATACTGAGGATCGCATAGGAAGACCGACCTGTTACGGTAGAAATCACCGAATATAAGAGAGGTCCCATAACAGATGCAAATTTACCGAAAATTTCAAAGAATCCAAAGTATTCGTTGGATTTTTCTTTTGGAATCATTTTTCCATAATAAGAACGAGACATCGCTTGAATACCACCCTGAGATGTACCCACCAATACCGCTAGAATCCAGAAAATCGTAAGGGCCTGACTATTCGTAAGAAAGCTTTCTTCCATTCCTAATCCCATAATGAAACCAAGAACGCACACCAAAGTATACACTCCGATGCCCATCAAAATCACCTTGACACCACCGATCTTTTCTCCCAGCTTGCTGAACCAAATTGCAAAGGGAACTGCTACGATTTGTGTTACCAGCAGTGCCAGAACCATGCCGGTGGATCCCAATCCTAAGCTGCTGCCATATGCCGTGGACATTTTAATGATTGTTCCTACACCATCAATATAAAAGAAGTACGCTACCACAAAAAATCTCAGTCGTTTATCCTGCCAAATCTCTTTGGCCGTCTGTACGGCGTTCTGCAAAGTTTCCTTCACAATATTTTTTCCGCTTCCTTCACTGTAGTACTTTTGCTTTACATTTTTCATGAAGGGAATCGCAAATACACCCCACCATACCACCGTGATCACGACCGAAATACGAATTGCGACTGCATTACTGATTCCAATTTTATCATGCAGCATTACCAAAGCGATAGCTACCAAAAAAGGAATCGTACTGCCTCCAATGTATCCCATAGAATAGCCCCATGCTGAAACACGATCCATTCTTTCAGGGGTAGTTACATCGGTAAGGAAGGAATCATAACTCAAACAGGAACCGCTGAAACCGATCGCACCGATCACATAGGATACGAGCAGGAGTTTCCATTCTGTTACAACTGCACACAGCGCCGTTCCCAGCATACCCAAGATCCAAAAGACCATAAACACTTTTTTCTTATTTCCCTTGCGATCTCCCAAGGCACCTACAATGGGAGCCAACACTGCCATAACAAGGGTTGCTGCTGATGAACCGTATCCCCACCAAATATCGCCGCCATCGCCTGCCATTCCAGTAAAATAAATCGGAAATAGCGCAGCCATCATAATAGTTGCAAAAACCGAATTAGCCCAGTCATACATAATCCAGCTTTTTTCTACTCTGGTAAACTTTTTAGTACTCATAGGACATCTCCTTTATAAATTTTTCTGTCGAATCTAAAAAATATTTTAAAGGATTTAACATACTATGTCAAGTTTTGCATAAAATTCCACATATATGTTCTTCCGCCTACTATTTTTTTCTTCTATAATCATATTGTCTGCTGAACATAACTTTCAGTAGAACACTCATCAAGGAGGTTCTCTTAATGGATACAGAGAATAAAAAAACCTATGATTATATTCGTTTAGGAAAACGGATCCAAGCCAGGCGTAAAGAAATAGGCCTCACGCAAGAAGAATTATCTGAAAAAATCGATTGCAGTCTTACTCACCTTTCTCGGTTGGAAAGCGGGTCTCCGCCAGGACTTGACACCTTGATCCGTTTGAGCTATCTTCTTGGCTATAGTCTCGATGAAATGGTAGGACTCTATCCTTCCCCCAGTCCCATTGTCCATGAAATCTGTGATCTGTTTCTTGTACACACGGAAGAAGAACAAAAACATGCACTTCTGCTCCTACAGTATTTTTTCTATGTTATGGATCAGAAAGAAGAAAATTTCAAAATTCGCAAGCGCAAAACTAAATCTACTGAAATCACAGTGAATCAATTAATGGAATCTTTACCAAATACTCAACCGGAAGAATTCATCAAACAATTTACCGATGCATTTGCGGATCTATCATCCAATCCCAAACCCTGTAATCGCCCAAAGAAAAATCAGAAAAAAAATGGTAGAAAATCCGAAATTTCCAGCAGCGATCCTACGCAGCAGAAAATACCCCCAACCAATTCCTCGACCTATTCCCCGCCTGACATTCAATCTTTAATGGCAGCAGAAGATTCCATAGAGGAACCTTTAAATTGACGTCCTGTATGATCGATCTCATAGGGTTCCATCCAAATGAGGTCCGATACAGTACCTATTTCATATCCTTGTTTTTCCAATTCTGTTAAAATTCCGTCCAGAGCCTGAACCGTATATTTCGTATCGACATGGAATAAAAGAATTGCTCCATTCTTCAGCTGTGAATGACTTAATATCTGCGACTGAATTTCCTCTACTCCATAGTTTTTCCAGTCCAAGCTGTCCACCGACCACTGTATTGCTTCATAGCCCATATTCTTTGCTGTTCGAATCACTTCCGTGTTATATGATCCATATGCCGGTCTATATAAGGTAGGTTGGATTCCAAAAAGTTTTTGGATTTCCTCTGCTTGATTTTCAATTTCTATCATTAGCTCTTCCTTAGAAAGTTTCACCGGATCCAAATGCATATCTCCATGGTTACCAATTTCATGACCTGCGTTCATAATCTTGACTGCATCTCGTGAATGATTTCGTATCCAGCAGCCACAAAGAAAGAATGTAGCTTTCACATCGTGTGATGACAAAACACCTAAAAGGGCGTCCAAGTCCTCTGCACCGTCTGCTGCATCAAAAGAAAGTGCCAATCTTTTTTCCTCTGTTTCTACACTGTAAATTGGCAATTCTCTCACTCCAGTACTGCTGACAGCTGATATCTCTGACTTCATACCTTTTCCATCATATACTGCGAATATACAGGCACATAACAAAAGAAAAATACAAAGACTCATTTCGAGTTTTTGCCTAGTAATAACCCAAATCATAGTACAGCTTCTTTCATGCTTTTTATGAAACTGTATGCACATGTTTTGTCCTATTTTCCATAAAAATTAAAGTATCCTATAACTACGAGTGCATCGTAGATTATAGGATACCTTTTTTCATCAAGTTATTTGGCAGCTTTTGCTGCATTATCCTTCACTTTTATCTGTTTCCATTTACCGGAATTATATCGAGCAAAGATCAAAGTTGTACGCAGGATCTGATCCAACGCCATGGCAACCCAGGCACCATACAATCCCCAATCCAGAACATAG
Source organism: Bianqueaceae bacterium (assembly GCA_045631245.1). Taxonomy (GTDB): domain Bacteria; phylum Bacillota; class Clostridia; order Lachnospirales; family Bianqueaceae; genus CALWPV01. Next base: position 9,797 of record JAZQUJ010000065.1, on the reverse strand, counting down.
ATAGAAAAGATTGCAAAGCCCGGACGAACCAGCAATACAGTAATAAAGGTGACGATTGCCGTAGCTTTCGTATCACCGGCCCCTCGCAAGCCACCGGCCACGATAAACTGTGAGGTTTGGAACGGCTGGGTAAAGGCTACGATCATCAAAATCTTTGCACCGGTTTCAACAATTTCCTTCTCCTCATTATAAAGACCAACAATGGGGCCCCCGAAGAAGAAGAATGTCAAAGCAATGAATATTGCCACACAAAAACCGATTCGTCGAGTACGACTGCAATAGGCCTGAGCCATATCGGGTCTCTTTTTGCCCAGACTCTGTCCCACCAAAGAGGTCGCCGACACCGCGAAAGCCTGTCCACTCATAAAGGATAATGCCTGAATATTCATACATACCTGATGAGTCGCATAGGCAACGGTACCCAGGGAAGCCACGGTTTTCGCATAGATGATCATACCGGCACGCATTACACACTGTTCAATCAAAGCCGGGAAGCCGATTTGGAATATCTTTTTCAGCTCACTCCATATCGGTTTAAATCCATCACGCAGTCGAAGGTGTAAATAACGTTTTCCGCTCATTACATAAAAATATGCATAAACAAATGCCACAAACTGACCAATGATCGTAGCTAGCGATGCGCCTGCAACACCCATTTCCGGGAATCCCAAATTACCGAAAATCAATAAATAGTTCAAAATAACATTCACAACATTCGCTGTCATGTTGTAGATCATAGCCGTACGGGAATCTCCCACACCACGCAGTACTGCAGTTACAGTGGTGGTAAGAGCCATGAACACAAAGCCGATCATTTGTATACGCAAATATGTAACAGCGCCCTCCAATACATCCTTTTCCTGTGCTCCCATGAAAACAACCAAGGGCTCTGCAAATATGTATCCTAATATGGATGCCAAGCTGGATAATACAAATGTCAACAATATTGCCTGCCGCATAACCATGTTAGCTTTATCCCGTTCACCGGATCCACGGTAACGAGCTACCATGGCCGTAGCACCCACATTCATAGCCGTAAACATAGTCATCAAAAGAAACTTCGGTTGAGTCGTTAAACCAACAGCCGTCAAAGCCCAAGCTCCTAACGATCCCACCATCATAAGATCCACCATTGAAGCAAGCTGGGTCAAAATCAACTCCACAAAGGAAGGCCAGGCAATTCTGACAACATCTTTATAGAGCATTTTCGAAGTTACCTCGGGTGGCAGAGTCTTCGTTACTCTTTCTTTACGTCCATATCCGTCTTCACTATCGTCACCAAAACAAACTTCATCCAACGCTGTATGGACAACTTTAATCTTTTGTTTCTCTGTCTGCGTATCCGCCATTTCGCATCCTTCTTTCAAATAATATATTAGTATATTGTATTATAGCGGATTTTCTCTTAAAAGTATAGCATTTTTTCAAAATATTTTAAAAAGCCCCCTTTTTGGCTTTTCATTTTTTTCCTTTAAACATCTTGAAAGCTCAATATCCACTAAAATAATATCGGTTCCGATTTTGCAAATTTGACACCATTCAATCCAATACTCCCCCTGACTTCCACCGAAAAAATCCATTGCCTTAGATGGACCCGGAACCATTACCATGCAAATCTCGCCGCTCCCCGCTTTGACCTTTAAATCCTGAATATGCCCTAATCGACTACCATCACGTATATTGATCACATCTTTATTCATGAGCTCTGAAAACAAAACCATGTCAATCTCCCAAACGATCTATTACATTATATGAAAAAGGCAAAGAAAAATGCGACCTTCCGGTACTATTACAGTATCTTCAGGACGCATTTTCGATTAATTTTCTCATCAAATGAATTACATTTAAATTTATTGTTCGGCCGCTGTAATGTGTACTAATCGATGCAGGGCACGGCTACAAAGAATATAAGAAAGTAAGCCATCTTCCTTAGGCTTGGAAGCCTCAACAGCAATAACACCATCGAACTCCAGACCCTTTGCAAAATATACCGGCATGATCAGCATCTCCGCTTCGGTGGCATCTTTTTCCGTGCTGACTAACTGACACTCCAGCTTGTCCTTGAGCAGTGCAGCAATCGTTCTGGCCTCCGCAATGGTTTGGCACAGAATCGCACATCGTTCCATGCCAGCCTCCTTCATGATCTTTGCTTCCTCCACAATTCGATTTGTCAGCTCATCCGGCATTTGGAAAGTAAAATGCTTAACCGGTTCACCGCTTCTGTCCACGGCTCTCATCTGATTATCTCTCTTGAGAAGCTTTCGGGCATATTCAATAATCTCCTTTGTGCTGCGGTAGCTAAGATCCATTTCAAAATAATGAATTTTTTGCCGCTCCGCGGTGGAAAGGATCTTTTCCCAATTATCCATCATACTGTTATGGGCACTACCTTTGATTTTCTGACGTTTATCGCCCACAATAGTATAACTCTCCGCACCGGTCATCTGCTTCAGTACATAGAAACCAAAAGCAGAAATATCCTGCGCTTCATCAATTACCAAGTGACGGATTGGATAGCAACCTTTTCCTTCCATCTTGGTTTTCACGTATAGCAGACCCACCAAATCATCTTCAGTCCAGAGCTTGTCCTCCGGTTTCTGCACTGCATTAGCATACCATGCTTCCATCTCGGGCATTTTATACAGATCTCGCAGACTCTTGGTGAACATATACACTTCTTTAAAATACTGATGAATTACTTCAACCTGTTCCATTTCCAGGTCATTCACCAGATAATAATCCGATTTCTTTTTTGCTTCCTGAATCTTCTGACGATAAGCGGCTTTCAATCGACGCACAGTATCATTACGCAGGTCACGCACACGGGCACGGATCATTCGCTTGATCTTTTCGCAACGACGGATATAAGGCAAACGTACCTGAGTCTTGTAGAACATTTGATTACGCTCTTCTGCGGACATGATCACTTGATTTTGGAATACCAGATCCTCCTCTGCCCGCTGCTGTTCTTCCAGTTCTTTGAACGCCTTATCCAAATCGTTCTTAAAGGCCATGGAGGATTTATATTGTGCCTCCTGCATAAAACTCTTATCCTTACCGGTCAACATACGCTCATAATAATCGCGTGTCTTTAAAACGTCACGCTTTGGATGCAGAAGACGCATTGCCAGTTCCTTTACAGTATACTGGAAAGTTCCTTCCTGTTCACCCAGATCCGGCAGTACATCGGAAATATAATCCATAAACAGCTGGTTCGGTCCAATGATCAAAATATTATTTTTGATCTGGTTCCGATAATTAAACAACAAATATGCAATACGATGCAGTACAATCGTGGTCTTACCGCAGCCGGCTACACCATTCAAGAATACATTATTCTCCAAAGGTTCACGAATAATATCATCCTGTTCCTTTTGAATGGTAGAAATTACTTCCTTCAAACGGCTTCCGCTGCTTCCGGATAGTACCATCTGCAGAATATCGTCCTTAATATCGATTTCGGAATCGAACATTCCCTTCAGAATTCCGTTTTTAATTATATACTGGCGGCGGCGTTTCAAATCCACATTTCGATCTCCGGCCGGAGCACGATAGATCATCTCTCCCAAGCGCTGCTGATAAAACAGAGAAGCCGCCGGTGTACGCCAATCCAGAATAATAGGTTCACCCTCTTTAGATAAGCCTGTTTTTCCGATGTAATAGCATGCTTCTTCATCGTCAGCCACATGATCCACATAATCGATCAAACCAAAATACGGATTATAATACATGCGACTCAGCTGCTGAACGCGCTGATATGTCGCGGTATAGTTCGCCTCTTTCACCGGATCATCCTGATTCAGCAAATACTGTTTTTTCTGCGGAATTTCCTCAAATAAAAATTTACGATAATCCACAATTTCCTGCTTCAAAGTGCCCAGATCCTTCATTCGCTCTTCCATCTGCTCCTGAATGATCTGCTGCACCTCCTGCAGCACTTGTGCTTCTTCCTGTAACGTTTGCTTCAATTCAGTTTCCATCGAACAAACATCCTCCTGACTCTATCTGTACGTTATTCCTTTTCTCCATTTTCATTGTCTATAAATTCCCCCTCCGATAAACTCTCTGATTATAGACATTTCAGGTACAAATTCCGAGCTCACACTCAGAAAATAATTTAAAAATTTGATCAACCGTCTGGCTTCACCATACTCCGGTTCTTCTTTTTGTATGTTATACAGCAAGGGTTCTGCATATGTCTTTAGTATAGCCAATTCATATATATGAGCCGAGTTAAATATTACATCAGCCTCTTCTTGAAACGGGAAAATATTCCGTTCTTCCCCATTTCGCACCGAAGGCCACCGTTTGATCGTATCCGCTGCCGATGTAGCTCTATGCTGATGATCCCGTACCATACGACGCAGCAGACGCCCGTCTGTGGTGGGAATCCGATTATGATCGTCAATGTTCAGCATGGTGATCGCACTGATATAAATTTTAAATTTGTGTTCCTTTGGAACACTCGCACTCAATATCTCGTTCAAACAATGGATCCCCTCAACGATCAGCACATCCTCCTCCCGAAGCTTCAGTACCTCACCATTATACTCCCGTTTACCCGATTTAAAATTGTAAGTGGGCAACTCTACCGCATCCCCCTGCAGCAACTGTTGCATATGTGAATTAAACAGTTCCGCATCCACCGCGTCCACCGATTCAAAATCCTGCAGTCCATCCGGGCCAAAGGGAACCCGGTCTCGATCAATAAAATAATTATCCATGGAAATCAAGTGCGGTCTGAATCCTTCAGCCTGAAGCTGAATGGAAAGCTTTTGCGCAAATGTAGTTTTACCCGAAGATGAGGGACCTGCCACAAGAATCAATTTGATTCGCCTATTTTCCGCTACGCGGGAAGCAATTTCCGCAATATGCTTTGCATGAAGGGCTTCCGAGATTTGGATAAGGTTTTCGATTTTACCCGCAGCAATACAATCGTTTAGAGCTCCCACATGGGAAACCTCTAAAATACGGCTCCACTTTTTAGATTGCTGAAATACACTGAAAAGTTTCGGTTGGGGCGCAAAACTTCGCAGGGTATGAGGCAGCGTGCGCTGCGGTGTGATCAACACGATCCCCTCTTCATAAGGCTGCAGATCAAACCAAAGCAGCTTTCCCACCGAAGGAAGCATGCCACCGTAAAAATAATCTTTTTCCTCCCCCAGTTCATATAAATTCACATTGGAACTGGTTCGATAATGCAGCAGACTAAGCTTATCAAATCGCCTATCCTTTTCAAAATACATAAGGGCATCTGATAAAAGATAAGCCGTTTTATGAATCGGCTCATTCTTTTCCACCATCTGCTTCATTTCCTCTTTAATAGCTTTGATCTGTGCTTCACTGATTGCAAGGGTCTCATCTCCAAAACGAATCTCACTGTACAAGTTACCGCCCAGCGAATGAAGCATGATCACACGTTTATTCTGTCCCAATACCCGTTGAGCACAGGTAATAAACAAGTAAGTTAGGGTACGCACATAGATACGGTATCCTTCTAGATCTGATAAATAGACCCAACGACCTTCGCAGTCCTGTTTAATGGATTCACTGAGCTCGTGCAGCTGATGTCCGCTTTCCACTGCCATGATCGGCGAAGGAACATGCTGATTCGCTTCTAAATTTCCCGCGATCTGCACCCATGTTGTTCCCTTTGGATACAAATGCGGTTGCTCGTCATTAAAACGGATCCGTATCATATGTTTCCCTCCTTTACGCTAAATTTGTCTCACTTTCAAACCTTGTGACCTATAATATCTATTACTTTTACAGGGTCTGATATATATCGGCCTCTTCTGCCTCCCAAACGACCAAGTCGACATCTTTTTCCTGAGCCATATGCCGCAGTTCTTCTGCGACCCACTTTACGGAAAGCATATCCGTTCCAAAATGAGTGGCATCGATCAGCCCAAGGCCAGCAGCCATAGCCTCATCGGCTTTATGATAGGTAATGTCCCCGGTAATAAAGGCATCAGCCCCCTCTTTTATAGCAAGCGGCATAAAATCCATTCCACTGCCGGCGCAAAACGCCACCTTCGACACAATCTGATCGTTATTTCCCACAATTCGAATATACGGAAGTCGATATTTTTTCAAAGTCTGCTCAGCCAATTCCCCCAACGTGAGAGGATTGGGCAAACGACCGATTCGCAGGCACGCTTTTTCGCCCTCCTGAGCCACTGCCTGTATGTCCACAAGACCCAACTGCTGCGCAGCTCTGTCGTTATTTCCGCCGGGAGCGGAATCTAAATTTGTATGAGCACTGTATAAAGCGATTTTATTTTCAATCAGTTGCAGCAGCCGTCTGCCGGTTCGGTCATTTTGTACGATTTTCTTTACCGGACGAAAAATCAGAGGATGATGAGTCAAAAGCAGATCCACTTTTTTCTCCACCGCCTGATTCATGACTTCCTCACTGGCATCCACCGCAACCATAATGCTTGTAACAGGCTGATCTTCATGACCGATCAGAAGACCTACATTATCATAGTTCTCCGCATAGGAAAGGGGGGCCCACTCTTCCATAAAAGCAGCAATATCTTTGACCGTTAATTCCATAATGCCAGCACCTCCTCCAGCTGATTCTGCTCCGCTTGAAGCTCAATTTGACGCTGCAGCACGGTCTCACCTTCACCCTTCTTCAAACTGTTCAGCAGTGAAGCATTCTTATTATATTTATGCAGCAAATATCCATGCAGAACCGGATCCTGCTTTTCAGGCAACAAACGCCCGAATTTATACTGCCAATCTGACTCATACATCTGAATACCCGGTTCACAAACCAGGATCCAATAATATTTATCACGATCGATCAGCATGATCTCGTCCACGATTTGAAAGGAGAGCTTATGTACGGTTCTTCTTACAGCCTCCCAATCGGATTGAGGCTGCAGAATGAGCTGCTGCATACCGCGCAGTACATTTTTCTCTCTTCGGCTCTCTGATTCTAAAATCTCTTTGACCAGCATTCCGCCCATACCGGCGATCACACAGCCACTGACCTCGGCTTCTTCCACCTTTTCAAAACCGTTGGACAAACGGGTTTCCACCCAGCTCGTAAGACCGGCTTCTCCAATATGCTGCTGCGCCCGTTCTAAGGGCCCTTTACGTACATCGCAGGCCAGCGCTTTAGGGCTGATTCCCCGTCGAATCAGTTCTATAGGCAAATATCCGTGATCTGTTCCTATATCCGCAATTGCAATTCCCGGTTTGATACAACCGGCAATGGCTTCTAATCGAATGGAAAGTTCCATTGTATCGTATTTTACTCCAAGAAATCTTTCAGCTTTTTGCTGCGGCTGGGATGACGCAGTTTGCGCAGCGCCTTAGCCTCAATCTGACGAATACGCTCACGGGTAACACCAAACTTAGAACCCACTTCTTCCAGAGTACGAGCACGACCATCATCCAGGCCGAAACGCAAACGCAGTACCTTCTGTTCACGATCGGTCAGAGTGCTGAGCACCTCCAGGAGCTGTTCTTTGAGCAGCGTAAAGGCAGCGGCATCAGCAGGGATCATCATCTCGGTATCCGGAATAAAATCACCCAGATGGCTATCTTCTTCCTCACCAATGGGAGTCTCCAAAGAAACCGGTTCCTGAGCGATCTTCAAGATTTCACGAACCTTACCCACCGGCATCTCCAGTTCCTCCGCAATCTCCTCGGGCGAGGGATCACGTCCCAGTTCCTGCAGCAGCTGACGGGATACACGAATCAATTTATTAATCGTTTCAACCATATGAACAGGAATTCGAATGGTTCTTGCCTGATCTGCAATGGCACGGGTAATCGCCTGACGGATCCACCAGGTCGCATACGTACTAAATTTATAACCTTTTCGGTAATCAAATTTTTCAACAGCCTTGATCAGACCCAAATTACCTTCCTGAATCAGGTCCAGGAACAGCATACCGCGGCCCACATAACGCTTTGCAATGCTGACAACCAAACGCAGATTGGCCTCTGCCAAACGCTTTTTGGCAGCCTCATCACCATCTTCCATTCTCTGCGCCAGCTCAATTTCTTCATCGGCAGAAAGAAGCGGTACCTTACCGATTTCCTTCAAATACATACGCACGGGGTCGTCAATACGGATTCCCTCCGGCAGAGTCAGGTCAATTTCTTCCTCTTCGGGCGCATCTTCAATAAAACCAATGATATCGATGCCATGACCCTCTAAAAAGTCATACACCTTCTCAATCGCTTCCGGAGCCAGATTCATTTCAGCAAAAGCTTCAACTACTTCATTATACTCCAGTACATTTTTCTTTTTCTTTGCAACTTCCACCAAAAATTTCAGTTTTTCGCGGAATTTGATTTGTGCATCACTTGGCTGCATAGTATATTCCTTTCCTTAAAACCTGTTTCATCAGGTTTAGTATTTCATATAAAGTGTTATATTTTCATCCCGATCGCTTAACCGGGAATGATCAACTTAAGTGTTTGCAGAGCTCGTTTTTGATTGATCGCTTCCTGCAGCGTTTCCAAATCGCTTCCGCTTCGGATCGCCTCATCAATGCTTTCCGTTTTAAGCGTACGAACGGTTTCTGTCAGGAACTTTTCCAAATCATTTCTTTCCTCGGGAAGTTCAAAAGAGGCCAGAGCCGACACCTTTTCCTGCTGCTCCGCAGTATCAAAGCAGCTGATCACATCCGCTAACTGAGGTTTCTCGCCACTTTTCAGCTTCTTAAAAACAAATTCAGCTACCGTCTGATAAAACTCATTTTCATCTTCCGTCTGAAAATCCTTTTCGCTCACCCATCGACTCACCGCCGAATACAGTTTAGGCATCTGGATCATCGCCGCCAAAAGCTGACGTTTCGCATTGCCGGCTGTGATTACCTGCGCTCCCTCGCTCACGCGTCTTCGCTGATTGCTTCGATAGTCCAACAATCCTTCTGTTCTTCTGAGTTCTTCCACTTCCGCCTTTAAGCTTACCTCGGAAACCCTCATTTTTTGAGCCACATCTCGAATATGAAGCTCTCGCTCCATATCATTTTGGATCTGTGAAAGACGCTTGGCCATATCGTGCAGGGTCTGCACCTGCCCCTCAACGGTATCGTTTCCATGTTGATTCATTAGAACCATCATTTCAAAATCCACCGGATCCATGGCCTCTTCGATGACCTTTTCAAAGGCTTCTGCCCCGTTTGCTTTGATAAATTCATCGGGATCCTTCGAACCGGGCACCCGGATCACTTTCACCTTCAGACCCGCTTCCTCCAAAATTGGAATCGCACGCCGCGCCGCATTGGTGCCTGCGCCATCGCTGTCATAACACAGAACAACCTGATCGGCATAACGTTTGATCAGCATACTTTGTTCTTTTGTCAGTGCGGTTCCCAAGCTTGCCACCGCATTGTCAAATCCGGCCTGATGCAGTGAAAGCACATCCATATATCCCTCTACAATCAAAATATAGCTGCGTCTGCTCTTCTTTGCCAACGACATACCATATAAGTTACGCCTTTTGTTAAAGATCTCACTTTCCGGTGAGTTCAAATACTTAGGCTCACCCTGTCCCATGACACGACCGCCAAAGGCGATGGGCCTTCCCGCGGAGTCAAATATTGGAAACATCAAGCGATTAAAGAATCGGTCGTATACCCGTCCATCTTTTCCCGAAAGAAGTCCCGCTCCCAGAAGTTCATCGGTGGTATATCCCTTTTTCATTAAATACGCTGCCAAACCGTCCCGGCTGACAGGCGCATATCCCAAACCAAACTTTCTGCGAAACTCCTCCGTCACCTTTCGTCCTTCCAAATACTGCATAGCGGATTGACCTGCCGGTGTACGGG
>JAZQUJ010000064.1:0-10482 GCA_045631245.1 Bianqueaceae bacterium | reverse complement strand
GTGATCGATTATGTGGTGGAGAAATATGGCAAGGATCAGGTGGCGCAGATCGTGACCTTTGGTACTATGGCGGCGCGTCTGGTTATCCGAGATGTGGGACGTGCTATGGATCTTTCCTATAGTGAAGTAGATCGAATCGCTAAAATGATTCCGGCAGAATTGAATATGACTATCGAGCAGGCTTTGGAGAAGAACCCAGAGCTGAAGGAAGTGTGCGATGAGGATGCCACCATTCGCAAGTTGATCGATATGTCCAAGCGTCTGGAGGGATTGCCTCGTCATACGTCTACCCATGCGGCAGGTGTATTGATTTCCCGAACGGCTACCATGGAATATGTACCGCTGAGTGCCAACGATGGTAACGTGACCACACAGTTTACCATGAATACATTGGAGGAACTGGGTCTGCTTAAAATGGACTTTTTGGGTCTGCGCACTCTGACGGTGATCCAAGATGCGGTGGATATTATTGAAGCTGTGGAAGGAAAACAGATCGATATCGATGCCATTGACATGGATGATTCCGATGTGTATCAGATGATCGGAGCGGGTAAAACCGATGGCGTGTTCCAGCTGGAAAGTGCAGGCATGACATCTTTCATGCGCGAATTGAAACCGGAAAATCTGGAGGATATTATTGCGGGTATTTCACTGTATCGTCCGGGTCCAATGGATTTTATTCCGAAGTATTTGGCGGGCAAAAAGGATCCTAATAACATACAATATAAAACAGCTATGCTGGAACCCATTTTGAATACGACTTACGGTTGTATCGTATATCAGGAACAGGTAATGCAGATCGTGCGGGATCTGGCGGGTTATACCATGGGTCGAAGCGATTTGGTGCGTCGTGCCATGTCCAAGAAAAAGGGCGATGTAATGGCACAGGAGCGGAAAAACTTTGTGTTCGGCAACCCGGAAGAGGGGGTAGCCGGCTGTATTAGTAAAGGGATTCCGCAGAATGTGGCTGAGTCTATTTTCGATGAAATGACGGATTTTGCAAAGTACGCATTTAATAAATCCCATGCGGCAGCCTATGCGGTGGTGGCTTATCAAACGGCGTGGCTGCGGTATCACTATCCGGTGGAATTTATGGCATCGATTTTGACATCGGTGATCGATCATCCGGGTAAGGTGATCAGTTACATTCAAAGCTTGAAATCGCTGAATATCGAACTTCTGCCTCCGGATATTAATGAGGGGTACAGCGGATTTTCGGTATCGATGGTGGATGGTGTCAAAAAGATCCGCTATGGTCTTTCTTCTATTAAAAATGTAGGTAAGAGTCTGGTGGAACGTATGGTAGCGGAACGCAAGGCGAATGGACCTTTTAAAAACATGACCGATTTTTGTCGGCGTATGCAGGAACTGGATCTGAATAAACGCGCCATGGAAAACTTGATCAAAGCAGGTGCCTTTGACTCGATGGGGGGGACTCGCAGCCAGTATTTGCAAGCCTATCCGTTGATCATGAATGCGGCCGTGCAGTGGAAGAAGAATATGATCAGTGGTCAGATGGATCTGTTCGATATGGGCGGAACGATGCAGGAAACAGAGCACAGTTCTGTGACAGAACCGGATCCATTGCCAAATGTGCCGGAATTTCCTGATTCACTTCGTCTTTCCTATGAAAAGGAAGTTTTGGGATTATACTTGACCGGACATCCACTGGCCAGCGATGAAGAACTGTGGCGAAAACATATCACTAATTATGCTTCTGATTTTCAATTTGCAGAAGAAGAGGTGGATGGTGGTTTTGGAGAAGGAAAGAGTAAGCTGATCGATGGTCAGGAAGTGATTGTTGGCGGCTTAATTATGGATAAAACCATAAAATCTACAAAGAATAATAAAATGATGGCCTTTATCACGTTGGAGGATTTGTACGGCAGCGTGGAGGTGCTGGTGTTTCCGAATCGATATGAGCAGTATCGAAGCTTGTTGGAGGAAGACAGCAGGATCTTTGTAAAGGGTAAGGTCAGCTATGAAGAGGAAGAGGACAGTAAGCTTTTGTGTGACTTTATAGCCTCTTTTGAAAATGCCGATGAGATCCATCAAACTCCTAAACGTTATGGTCAGGGTGGTCGTCAGATGAAGCCGGAACAACGAGCCGAGAGGTCGGCAACAGCGATGCAGGCAGCAACACCGATGGATCCAGTAGCATCGGCGAAACAGAAACCACTGTGGCTGCGGTTTGCCACCAAGGATCAGTGGGCAGCATTGCAAGCTCAGGTGTGTCAAATTTTGCAGGCAGATCCCGGAAACTATGAAATACGCATATATTTGGAAGCGGAAAAGCTGAAAATGAAGGCTCCAAGTCAGTATTTTACTGCTGCGTCAGAGGGAACTTTGCTGAAATTAAGGCAGCTTTTAGGTGATTCCAACGTGGTGCTGTGAGGTTTTGTGTGACAATTTGTATTTTTTTGTTGTCGAAAACTCATTTACTACTTGAAATTTTAAGGAAGATACTGTAAAATTAGTCCGAATATGAAAAATACACTGGCGCAGAATTGCGAAATTGAAGGGAGATATAGATTATGGCGAAAGAAATTCGCACAATTGGTGTTATGACAAGTGGTGGCGACTCTCAGGGTATGAATGCCTGTGTTCGCGCAGTTGTAAGAAGCGCCTTAAATAAAGGATTGAAAGTTAAAGGAATTAGCAGAGGCTTCAGTGGTTTGATGAACAGTGAAGTATTCGATATGGATGCGAAGTCTGCCGGTAACATCATTAATAAAGGTGGTACCATTTTGTATACCGCTCGTTGCCCCGAGTTTATCGATCCCGATATTGAAAAGAGAAATGCTGCTTATCAGAAGGCAACCGATAAATGTAATGAATTTGGTATTGATGGTTTGGTTGTAATTGGTGGTGACGGATCTTGGCAGGGTGCTCAGAAGCTGTCTCAGCGTGGCATCAATGTAGTTGGCGTACCTGCTACCATTGACCGTGACATCGCTTGCAGCGAATATACCATCGGTTTTGACAGTGCTGTAAACATTGCCCTGGAAGCAATCCTGCGTCTGCGTGATACATCTGCTTCTCATGAGCGTTGTTCTGTAATCGAAGTTATGGGTCGTCACTGTGGTGAGATCGCTCTGTGGGCCGGTATTGGTGGCGGTGCAGATGCAATTTTGATTCCTGAAGATCCTGCAACCCATGATTTCAATTATATTCTGGATGTAATTAAACACAACCGTACCTGCGGCAAGAACCACAATATTATCGTAGTAGCTGAAGGTGTTGGTAAGTGTACTCAGCTGGCAAAACAGATTCAGGAAGTAACCGGTATTGATTCTCGTGCTACCATTCTGGGCCATGTACAGCGTGGTGGTGCTCCCACTGCTCTGGATATCAAGCATGCATCTATGATGGGTGTATATGCAGTTGATCTGCTGGCTGCTGGTGAGAACAACCGTGTAGTTGCTTATCGCGATGGCAAGTATGTGGATTTTGATATCGATGAAGCTCTGGCAATGCAGAAGAGACCCTCTTTGGATATTGCAGAAGCAAATAGAAGAATCTCCACTTACAACTAATTGAACGAGTCAAATCATTGAGAGGATGCACAGTCTGCATCCTCTTTTCAATTCAGGAAAAATCTACAGATTTTACTTGACTTTGTCCGTGAGTGGTGGTATAATCTGTTCTCGGATTTAATCCTTGTTCTTGCGTAGTCTTGCCAAATGGTAGGGCAAGGCGTGGCAAGGGCCATAGACCAAAAGGAGGTGTACACGATGAACAAATACGAAGTTGCTGTAGTTATTTCTTCTACTCTGACTGACGAAGAAAGACTGGCTGTTTTGGAACAGGTTAAAGGCTACATTGCTAAGTATGAAGGTGTCGTTACTGAAGTGGATGAGTGGGGTAAGCGCAGACTGGCTTACGAGATCCGCAAACAGAGCGAAGGTTATTACTACTTCATCAAAGTAGATGCAGTTCCCAGCATGGCAGTTGAGCTGGAAAAGAGCCTGCGTCTTATGAACGAAACCGTGCTCCGTTACCTGATCGTTAGAGAAGGCGAATAAGGCATAACCGAAAGGGGTTTTGTTATGAACAAAGTAATTTTGATGGGTAGACTTACCAGAGATCCTGAAGTTCGCTATAGCCAAGGTGCACAGGGCACAGCTGTTGCCCGTTATAGCCTGGCGGTAAACCGTTCCTATAAGAGAGACGGTGAGCCTGATGCTGACTTCATTAATGTGGTTGCTTTTGGCAATCGTGGTGAGTTTGCCGGTAAGTATTTCAAAAAGGGTATGATGGTCGCCGTTGTTGGTGAACTGCGCATTAGCAGCTTTACTGATAAAGACGGAAATAAGAGATGGAGTACCGACGTTGTTGTAACCGAGCAGCATTTTGCTGAGAGCCGTTCTTCTTTTGAAGGTCGCGGTCAGGGCGGTTACGGTGGCGGAAACTCTGATTTTGCTCCTGCCGGCCGTGGATACGGAAACGCTCCGCAGCAGCAGGCTCCGGCTTACAATCAGCAGCCGGATGGATTTATGCCGATCGATAATGAGATCGAAGGCGATGAAGACCTGCCCTTCTAATTTCGCATAAGGAGGTAATGACGATGTCTGAGAATACCGCGCCCCAGAGAAAAAGAGGCGGCATGAGACGTAGAAAGAAAGTATGTGTTTTCTGTGCTAACACTGCAGAAACCATCAACTACAAAGATGTTGCCAAATTGAGAAGATACGTATCCGAGAGAGGTAAGATCCTTCCCCGTCGTATCACTGGTACCTGCGCCGAGCATCAGCGTGATCTGACCATCGCTGTAAAGCGTGCTAGACACCTGGCTCTGATGCCCTATGTAGGTGAATAATTAAACAAAAAAGAGGAATGATCTTACGATTATTCCTCTTTTATATTTTCCGTGTAAATCGAGCAGCGCCTTGTGACGCTGTTTTGGATAATTATATTTTGGATGGATCAAGATGAAGATCAAACAGATTACAAGTGCACAGAATGGCACTTTCAAACAAACCGTAAAGTATAATAATGCCCGAGAAGCTCGTAAAGCCGGCGTGTTTTTAGTAGAAGGAATTCGCGCAGTGGATGAAGTGCTGCAGGCCGGTGATTGGCAGATGGAAAGCCTTTGGATCTCGGAGGAACTTATTAAAAGCGATCGTGCCTATGTACAGTCGGTGTTGAAAAACCTGAAAGAGGAGACACCGGTGTATACCTTAGCAGCTCCCTTGTTTGCCCGTCTGGCAGATACGGAGACTCCGCAGGGAATTTTGGCGGTGGTAAAACGCCAGAGTTTTGAATTGCTGCAGGTGCTGAAAAATGCAAAAACAGCACCGTTGATTTTAGTTTTGGAAAATTTGCAAGACCCCGGTAATGTGGGTACCATACTGCGTACGGCGGACAGTGCCGGAGCAACCGCAGTGATCTGCACCCGTGGAACCGCTGATATATATAGCGCCAAGGTGGTTCGTTCCACCATGGGCTCCTTGATGCACCTGCCCGTATGCCATGTGGAATCGGTACAGGCTGTGGTGGATGTTTTGCATCGCCATAACATACAGCTTCTGGCAGCGCATTTGCAAGGTAAATGCTATCACTTCGAGCAAGATATGAAACAACCCGTTGCCATTCTTATCGGAAATGAAGGAGCCGGCCTTTCGGCCGAAGCCACGGCGGCGGCTGATGCCCTGGTCAAGATCCCCATGCCCGGCAGAGCGGAGTCGCTGAACGCCGCCATGGCCGCAGGAATTTTGACCTATGAGGCAGTACGTCAAAGAATGCAATAAAACACAGAGGAGAAATAAAAATGCAGGCAGTAATTGCAGTAACCGGTAAAGACTATGTAGGTATCATTGCTGACGTAAGTCAGGAGTGCAAAAAGTTTAAAGTCAATATTTCCGATGTATCCCAGACGGTTCTGAAAGATTATTTCGTGATGATCATGTTGGTGGAGATGGAGAACATGGAAACTCCTTTCTCTGAATTTTCCGATGCTATGAAGGCGTTGGGACAGGAACGCGGCTTGGTGATCCACACCATGCATGAAGATATTTTTAATTCCATGCACAAGATCTGATTTGGATAGAAAGCCGGATACAAAAGAAAGTAAGGTTTGAAAGAATATGATCAAAATTAATCATGAAGAAATCATGGAAACCATAAACATGATCAATGGTGAGAATCTGGATATTCGAACCATTACCATGGGTATTTCCTTGTTGGACTGCACATCGGATAGTTTAGATACCCTGTGCACCAAGATTTACGATAAGATCACCAAGAGTGCGGAAAAACTGGTGATCACCGGTGAGACCATTGAAAAGAAATACGATATTCCGATCATTAACAAGCGTGTATCGGTTACCCCTATCTCCTTGGTGGGCGGTAACCGAAGCAGCGAAGACTATGTGAAGATCGCTCATACATTGGATAGAGCGGCACATACTTTGGGCATCAACTTCATCGGCGGCTATAGCGCACTGGTGGAGAAGGGCTATGTCAACGGTGCGAATGCCCTGATCGAAAGTATTCCTCAGGCACTGGCTGAAACTGAACTGGTTTGCTCCAGTGTAAATGTAGCTTCCACCAAAGCTGGTATCAACATGGATGCTGTGGCGCAGATGGGCCGCATTGTGAAACAGGCAGCTCACCTGACTGCCGATCGTGATTGCATCGGCTGTGCTAAACTTGTTATTTTTGCTAATGTACCCAACGATAATCCCTTCATGGCAGGTGCCTTCCATGGTATCGGGGAACCTGACCGTGTGATTAATGTGGGTGTATCTGGCCCCGGTGTAGTGGCAGCGGCCATTCAGAGAGCCGGCGATTGTAATATCACCGAATTAGCTGATCTGATTAAACGTACCGCCTTCAAGATCACCCGTATGGGTCAGCTGGTGGGCGCAGAGGCTTCCAAAATGTTGGATGTACCCTTTGGTATTGTGGATCTTTCTCTGGCTCCTACCCCTGCAGTGGGTGACAGCGTAGCTTATATTTTGGAAGAAATGGGCCTGGAAACCTGCGGCTGTGCCGGTACCACAGCTTGTCTGGCACTGTTGAACGATGCAGTGAAAAAGGGCGGCGTAATGGCCTCCAGTCACGTAGGTGGCCTGTCCGGTGCTTTCATTCCTGTTTCTGAGGACGCCGGTATGATCGCAGCTGCGAAAAACGGCAGTCTGATCCTGGAAAAACTTGAAGCCATGACGGCAGTTTGCTCTGTTGGCCTGGATATGATCGCTATTCCCGGTGACACCACCGCTGAAGTCATCTCCGGTATCATTGCCGATGAGATCTCCATTGGCGTGGCCAACACCAAGACCACCGCTGTACGTCTGATCCCCGTAGAGGGCAAGGGCGTGGGTGAGATGGTAGAATTTGGCGGCCTGCTGGGCAGCGCACCCATCATGAGAGTGAATACGGCCTCTCCTGCGAAGTTCATTCGCAGAGGCGGACGTGTACCTGCACCGATTCATAGTTTGAAAAATTAAAATAAAAGCAACTGCTCTATGTTGAACTACAGTGGTATTACCAACAAGTTGGTAGGTTCTTCATAGAGCAGTTGCTTTTTTGTCTACCTGTGACAAGGATTGTGATCACAGAAAATTCTTATTTTACAAATTTCTGGGCCAGTTTGATAATTACATCGACCATTAATTCCATGCTCTCTACCACCGCATACTCAAAGTGGCCATGGCAGTTGTGGCAGCCGGTGCCCAGGTTGGGGCAGGGCAGACCCATAAAGGACAAACGAGCGCCGTCGGTGCCGCCGCGGCAGGGAATGATGTGACCTTCAATATCCAGTTCCTTATATACTTCGGAAACATAGTCCACCAGGAACATATGGGGCTCGATCATTTCGCGCATGTTGCGGTAGGAATCGGTGAGGGTCAGTTGAACGGTACCTTCGCCGTATTTCACGTTCATGAAATCACAAGCACTCTTGATCAAAGCTTTCTTCTTTTCATAGAGTTCTGCACTGTGATCGCGGATGATGTACTGCATGCGAGTGTGTTCCACACCGCCGTCAAAACCGATCAGGTGAGAAAATCCTTCGCGGCCTTCGGTGAATTCCGGACGTTCGAAAACGGGCAGCATATTATGCAGTTCAAAACCAACATTGATGGCATTGATCATTTTGTTTTTCGCAGAACCGGGATGGATGCTCAAGCCTGTGATATCGATCACCGCGCTGGCAGCATTAAAGTTTTCGTATTCCAGTTCACCGATTTCGCCACCGTCGATGGTGTAGGCGTAGTCGGCGCCGAATTTGGCCACGTCGAAGTATTTTACGCCTTGTCCAACTTCTTCGTCGGGTGTAAAACCGATGCGGATGGGACCATGTGCGACCTCGGGATGCTGGATCAGAAACTCAGCCGCCGTCAAAATTTCGGCTATGCCGGCCTTATCGTCGCCGCCCAGCAGAGTGGTGCCGTCGGTCACGATGAGGGTCTTGCCTTCGTAGTTTAGCAGAGATTCGAACTCGGCGGTGCGCATTACGATGTTCTTTTCGGCGTTCAGCACGATGTCGCCGCAGTCGTAGTTTTCGAGGATGCGGGGCTTGATGTTGGCACCGGAAGCATCGCAGGCGGTATCCATGTGGGCGATGAAGCCGAGGGTGGGGCCGCTGAAGTTGTCGATGGTGGACGGAATGGTACCCATGACGTAGCCGTATTCGTCGCGACAGGCATCGGTAATACCGATAGCCTTCATTTCTTCAACAAGGACATCGGCGAAGGGCAGCTGCTTATCAGCGGTACTGGGGAAAGTGGTGGAATCCGGATCGGATGTGGTATCCACGGTGACATATTGTAAAAATCGTTTGGTTACATCCATGATTGTGCCTCCAAAAAAAGTGATAGTGTCATACTAGCATAAAGAGCAGCGTTTGTCCAGTGAAGCCGAGGGGGAAGTGGGTTGTTTTTTGCTATGCTTTATGATAAAATGACGGCAGAAATGATTCGTAAATTCAGCGTGAATCGAAAGAGGAGACGTGAAACAATGAAAACTGCAATTATCAACGCGGCAGTGATCCGCGGAAATGAAATTCTGCCCGATCATGGGGTTTTGATTCAGGATGGAAAAATCGAAAAAGTGTGTCCGATGAAACAGATCGATACTACTGGTTATGATCAGTTGATCGATGCGAAGGGAGCCTATGCCAGCGCAGGCTGGATCGAACTGCATACCCATGGTATCGGCGGTTATGACTTTATGGATGCAGAGAGCGATAAAATTGCCGGTGCTCTGCAGGCCTATGCGGAGCATGGTGTCACCGGTGTATTCCCGACTACCATGAGTGCGCCTTTCGCTGAGGTTCGTAAATCTTTGGATTCCTTTGCGGCAGCGGATTTGGAGAATGCCGGCGGTGCTAAGTTCCTTGGCATCCATTTGGAGGGTCCATATTTTAATCCGGCTCAAGCGGGAGCACAGCCTCCGGATAAGCTTGCAAAACCCTGCGATCGTGAATATGAAAAACTCGTAGAGGAGTATCCTTTTATTGCCCGTATCGATGCGGCTCCGGAACTGCCCGGCGGCTTGGATATGCCCGGATTTTTAAAGCCTCGCGGCATTGTGGCAGGAATGGCTCATACCGATGCATCCGCAGCAGAGGTGAAAGCGGCAGCTGAAGCTGGTTACACCATTGCTACACATCTGTATTCCGGTATGTCGGTGGTGCACCGCATCAACGGCTATCGTCATGCGGGTACGGTGGAGGGCTGCTTCCTGCAGGACGATGTGTATACGGAGGCAATCTGCGACAGCATTCATCTGCCGGCGGAGCTTTTGCAGTTGATCTACAAGGTGAAGGGGCCGGATCGCATGATCTTGGTTTCGGACTCCATGCGTGGCGCAGGACTTCCGGAGGGCACGGAGTGCATGTTGGGTGCGAAAGACACCGGCACGTTGGTTGTGGTGGAAAAGGGAGTAGCCTGGATGCCTGATCGTCAGGCCTTTGCGGGCAGCGTGGCCACTTATGACCGTTTGATCCGCACAGCGGTAAATTATGCAGGTCTTCCCTTGACCGATGTGATCAAGATGGCGACTAAGACTCCTGCTGCGGTTATGAAGCTGCAAGATAAGGGTGAACTGAAGCCCGGTTTTGATGCAGATGTCACTTTGTTTAATGGAGATGTACAGGTGCAGCTGACCATGGTGGAAGGTAAAGTCGTATATCAGCGCGATTGAGTGTAATGATTTAGGGTAAAATTAGGACCGGGCAGCAGGCAAGAGAAGCTTGCTGCCCGGATTTCAAAAAAATCAAAAAAAATTAAAAATTTTTTAAAATAAGTATTGACAGTTCTATATATACTGTGTTATACTAGTCCTCGCTTCACAGGAAAACAACGCTCCTGTAGGAGCTTAGATATATGGCCCGTTGGTCAAGCGGTTAAGACATCGCCCTTTCACGGCGGTAACGGGAGTTCGATTCTCCCACGGGTCACTTTGGTGCCATAGCCAAGCGGTAAGGCAAAGGTCTGCAACACCTCTATCCCCAGTTCAAATCTGGGTGGCACCTCG
>JAZQUJ010000063.1:0-6342 GCA_045631245.1 Bianqueaceae bacterium | reverse complement strand
CCTTCGGTACGGATGATACCAACTACGGAGTCATCTACGTCGTAGGTACCGTTTACATCGCGGGTCATTTCGGACCACATGTTCTCGTATACATAGTTAGGAATGTCCTTACCCAGCTTGCAGAAGGTCTCACCGGAAACGGTCAGAGGCTTGGGATCGCCGGAGCAGTACATAACGATATCCAGGTAGTGAACACCCCAGTCGATCAAAACGCCGCCGCCTGCGATAGCCTTGGTGGTGAAAGCGCCGCCGATACCGGGAATGGAACGATGTGCACGGAAGCTTACATAAATGCTGTACAGCTCGCCCAGCTCGCCGCTGTCGATGATGTCTTTGATGCGGTTAACGCTGTCGTTGAAACGGTTAACAACACCGATGTTCAGGATACGGCCGGTCTCGTGCTGAACTTTCTGCATCTCCTGAGCCTCAGCATAGGTACGAGCAGCGGGCTTCTCACACAGAACGTCCTTGCCTGCACGCATAGCGTCACAGGAAATCTGCATATGCATATAGTTGGGGGTACATACGGAAACAGCCTGAACCTCAGGGTCATTCAGAGCTACATGATAATCCTCGATGGCAATACCGCAGCCGTACTTTTCTACAGCAGCGTGAGCACGCTCGGGAATGATGTCACAGAAATACTTGATCTCAGCTTTTTCATTTTTCATGTAAGCCGGAATGTGAGCAGAGTTAGCAATGGTACCGCAACCGATAACAGCTACTTTAATCTTGTCCATGGGTTTAATCTCCTTTAAATATGGTTTCATTTCAGTCCGGCCGCCGGGCGGCCAAGACCTTCAAGCGATCGGCACATCAGGAAGTCAACATAATGCGCCATACTAATACCATTATACTAAATTGATCGTGATTTTCAATACTTTTTATGGAAATATGCGTGACAAATCGGTTTCTTTCATATATTATTAGGAGTACCTAAAAAATAGACGAGGTGACAAGTCAAATGAGCAAAAACACGAGTAACAATACTGCATCTTCCCCCTTTGCACTGCGCATTCTGCAGGGCGCTCTGATCGGCTTAGGCGCTGTGCTGCCGGGCATTTCCGGTGGTGTGCTGTGCGTGGTATTTGGTATTTATACGATCTTAATGGAATTTCTGGCGGATCCCTTCCGCAAAATGAAGACTCACCTGCCTAAGCTGCTGCCGGTGATCATCGGTATCGTAATCGGCTTTTTGGGCATTGCTGGTCTGCTTTCCTTTGTACTGGAACGCTATCCTGCCCCCTCTGTATGTTTGTTCATTGGCCTCATCGGCGGCATGCTGCCCTCTTTGTGGCGCGAAGCCGGTCAGGAAGGCCGCAGCACCAAATCCTATGCAGCCCTGCTGATTGCTGCCGCTCTGATCTTCGCCCTGCTGATTGGGTTGAAGGTTCTTTCCGTGGAGATCGCCCCCAATTTCTTCTGGTACTTATTCTGCGGTTTCTGTTTGGCCCTGAGCGTGATCGCCCCCGGCATGAGCTTTTCCACTCTGCTGATGCCTCTAGGCCTGTATCAACCCTTTGTGGACGGCATCAGCGGCTTTGATTTTGGTATTTTGATTCCCGCCGGCCTTGGCGCACTGGCCACCGTGATCCTGTTTGCCAAAGCTGTGGATTCCTTATTCAAGCATCATTATTCCGTTTCTTTCCATGCTATTGTTGGTGTCGTAATTGCCGCCACCGTGATGATCGTTCCTGTGGAAAGTTTCGTAACCTCCCTCGGAAGTGCCGTTGTTAATGTAATCTGCTTAGCTGTGGGTATAGCCGCTGCTTTGGCTCTGGACAAATTCAATTCAAAATACGCCTTGTAATCTGGTTATATAAATTATTATATAACTGATACTTTTCATATTGCCAGTTCTATGTATAATAAAACCTGTTACGACTTGAAACCTCGTAACAGGTTTTTTATATGAATATGAATTAGGAGTTTTGAATCATGGCAAAAACAAAACATAGTGATCAACTGATGCGTGTTGTACTTTGCGGTTTGATCGCTGCACTTTCTTACGTGGTATTCACATTTTTACAGATCAAGATCCCGCTGCCCGGCGGCGACCAGACTTCCATCCATTTGGGTAACGCTGTTTGCGTACTGGGTGCTCTGCTTTTGGGCGGTCCTTTGGGTGGATTAGGTGGTGCTCTGGGCATGACCATTGGTGATCTGTTCGACCCCAAATACATCACCTATGCACCGAAGACCTTCATTTTGAAACTGTGCATCGGTCTGATCACCGGTTTGGTGGCCCATCGTATCGGTAAAATCAATAAAACAGAAGATACGAAACATATTTTCCGTTACACCCTGCTCTCTTCCATTGCCGGTCTTTTGTTCAACGTGATCTTCGATCCTTTGGTGGGCTACTACTACAAACTGCTCATCCTGGGTCGACCCGCCGCTGAACTGACCTTGGCCTGGAACATTACTGCCACTGCTATCAACGCTGTTACCTCCACCATTGTGGCCGTAGCATTGTACATGGTACTGCGTCCCGCCATGAAAAAAGCGGGCCTTTTCCCGAAAGTAAAATAAAACAGCCGCTTGGCTGAATCTCCAACCTCAGCCAAACGATAGTACTCAGTCGACTTATTAACAAGAAGGAGGTCAGATTTCTCAAACACACCACTGTAGTTTGAGAAATCTGACCTCCGTTTTTTATGCCATAAATTTTTCGTACGCAGCCAGAACCTCTTTCGTTTCCCCGTACTGAACAAACTCACCATCGTTGATCCACAGCACCTTAGTGCACAGATCCGCCACCGTTTTCATATCGTGAGAAACAATGATAACCGTTCTGTTTTCATCAGTGATCAGTTCTTTCATTCTCTTATAGCTTTTCTTTTTGAACTTGGTATCACCTACACTCAGTACTTCGTCGATCAACAGAATATCGGTTTCCAGGATCGCACTGATGGAAAACGCCAATTTAGAATACATACCGCTGGAATAGGTACGAACCGGCGCATCAATAAACTTGCCCAGTTCCGAAAACTCAATGATCGCCTCCATCTGCTCATTGATCTGTTTTTCAGAAAAGCCCAGCAGCATACCGGTCAGCATAATATTTTCACGACCGGAAAGTTCCTTCTGCAAACCCACACCAATGGCAAGCAGCGATATTGAATTACCATGCAGATCCACACTTCCGCTATTCGGAGAGAAAATACCGGCGATCGCACGGAGCATTGTGGATTTACCACTGCCGTTTTTCCCTACGATACCCAGAATTTCTCCTTTTTTTACCTTGAAGCTGACATTCTTTACTGCTTCCACCACCTGCGCTTTTTTACGCTTTCCTTTAAAAAAGTGCTGCTTGATGGAAAAGGCTTTTAAACCCTTATATTCAATACTTAGGTTCTCGACTTCAATTGCATATTCACTCATACATTACCATCCTCATCTGTCCCATAATATCCATTAAATTGACTTAACATAACTGTTTTCTTCTTTATATACTTTACGTACACCTAAAATACAGAGGATCAGACTGATCACAAACCAAAGCAACAATATTTTTCTGCCGGGGGTCTGTCCATAAATCAAGGCCTGTCGCGTACTGGTAATCAAAAATGCAACCGGATTGTATCGATTCAAAATCGTTCCGAATTCAGGCACCCTCTTTTCCAAATTGTAGAAGATACCGGTCAAATAAAACATCATACGCAGTACGATGGACACCACATTGGAAAGGTCATTGACATACACACCGTAATGCATAATGAAACAGCTGATTCCAAAGGTCAGCATCGCCAAAATCAGGAAGATCACTCCCACATACAGCACATTAAAGGTGATCGGAATTTGATAGAAAATCATCATCAAAACCACGATGCCGAAGGAAATCAACATTTTGAAACCGTTTACCCAAATCTTGGTCAAAATCAATATATATTTTGGAAAATACACCTTATCCACGATCGCCTTATTGGCTTTTACGATTTTGACACTGCCCTGCAGCATCTTATTAAAAAATGTCCATATCGAAAGACCAATGAAGATATACACCGTAAAATACTGCTCACTGGACTTAAACACATATCCAAAAATAAACGAATAAATGAGCATAAAGCAAAACGGTTCCAAGATCCACCAGATCCAGTTCAAATATGAACCTGCAACCTCTACCTTCAACTGCGATTTGGCCGCTACGATCGAATAACGATAATATTTTTTTATATCTGCATACAAACGCTTAAACATAACACATTCCTTTTCTTTTTCAAGTTGATCTAATTATGAAGGGATCCGCCGACAGATCCATTGTAAAACACATCATTTACCGGAAAACCGCTCCACATGGCGCGAAGCCCGCTTCCATGCTGCGGGTTTTATCATATAATCCCCATACATATGTTTTAAATATTCATCGGTACAACCCACCACCGGCACTTCAAGCCCATCAAATTTCAGCGTAGCAGGCGTGTCCAGCCATTTTCTTTTGATCGTTTCTTTTTCTCTTTTATATATGCTGTACAGATTAATATATGCATCTGTTTTTTTCTTTGCATATCGGAATTCATTCCGTTTTGCCAGCGCCATAACCTGCTTATCGCTTAGCACCAGGCACATAGGCTTTACAATTTTCAAAAATCTAGTCACTTTATAGCCGATTTTATAATAATGCGCCTTCGTAATAATTTTCGCAAAGTACCAGGTAAACTTAGCTCTCATTCCGCCTGTATAGGTTGGAACCAAAGGCCACAGATCGATACAGCATCTGCCTTCGTAGCAGATCTTCGAAAACATTCGAGGATACGGATGATTCGCTCCCGGCTGCATCAGTTCAAATCCCTTCGGCAAACGAAGCGGCAACTGTTCCTTCACCAAAGCCTCAAACTGTTCCAGTTTTTCAACTCGGATTCCCACATCGATGTCGTCATCCCATGGAATGAAACCACCGTCCCGCGCGCAGCCAAGCACACTGCCTGCCAACAGGTAATATTCTAATTTATATTGTAAAGCCAGTTCCTGCAGAAAAGCCAGCGCTTCTTTGCATCTTTCCTGATGCTTCTTCAGTTCTTCCTTTTCTTCCAAAGTCAGACCAACGCCGATCTCATCCGTCAGTCCACCCAGGTAATCGCCGTAGCACTGCTCCAAATACGCCCGGCATCCGGCAAAAACAGGATACTTTCCTTCCTGGCAGGTAACGGCCGCATCTGCAGCCAACCAACTTTTTTCCAGCAATTCGTCATTTTTATTCGTCAGCACATCCGTGTAATAGCAGGCATCCTTATTTTCCGCGCCCGCCAATCGGACGATCTCATCAAAGGCTCTTTTCCCTGCCTTCTCATAGGCCGATCCAAAATAATTTTTATTAGGGTTCGACAGAAAAGCCCATAAAAGCTTTCTGTTTCGCTCTATTTTTCTAGTTTTTCTGCAAAGCCGATCCAACTTGCTTTTTAATCTTCCCAAACGCTCCGGTGCTTCGATGGGCCAAAGCACATCGATCTGCAGCACAGGTTTTTCATCGACCATAACCGTAAGAGGCTGTTGATCCACAATCGTTTTCTGCACGCTCAAATTCCACTTTTCCGGAAGGAGCGGCCATACTTTTTTCAATATATTTCCCAGATCCTGCGCCAAAACAGCGATTTGACCACAGTCTATATCTGATGATATTTTCCCAAGTCCTTCGGCACACAGCAGGGTCTCTCTATATAAAAACCATCGAATGCCGATCTGTTCACATGCATTTGACCAAGTTGCCAGTGCATCCACATGTGACATATCTTTTACCTCATTTCTGTTTTATGTCTGTATTATGTAAATAGTCCCAGATTCTTGCCGTTGCTCCGCCATCGCAGGCCGCCGTGATCAGTTTCCGGCACCGCCGGATATCCTCCCGGTCCCCTGCCTGCCACTCGCCATATACCCGGCGCACCATTGCATCCAGGCAGGCGGCATCGGTAGTCATGTTGCGGGTCAAGCTTCGATAATCTACAAAAAATCCCCGTTTTGCTTCGTAAGCTTCCAGATCCGGCGCATATAAAATAAAGGGTTTGTCGTAAGCCAAATAATCCAGCACTGTGGTGGAATAATCGGTGATCAAAAGATCCACCACCGGCAGCAGCTGTTCCGAAGGAAGGCTGCAATTGGACTGATACCGCGACGCCTTTAAAATTGCATCGTCATGGGGATGATGCTTGATCAGCACCAGCCATTCCTCGCCCAGTTTAGCCTGCAGCTGCACCATGCTCTCATTATCCAGCGCATCCGGCGAAACCGCCTTTCCTCTGAACGTTGGTGCCCATAGCAGAATTTTACGCCCTTTTGCCTGGGGAAACTGCTTATAAAAGGCTTCCCGACATCGCAGGTTCCATTCTTTATTGAAATACACGTCCG
>JAZQUJ010000062.1:0-11255 GCA_045631245.1 Bianqueaceae bacterium | reverse complement strand
TCCGACTTCATTACGAAGGTGATGATTCCGGAGAGTGTGCCTTCGCTGCTGTCCAATGCGACCATTGCTATCACCACCATTTTAGGTTATACCGCTATGAGTGGTATTATTGGTGGCGGCGGTCTGGGTAAGATCGCCATCAACTATGGCTATTACCGTTACAAATACATGATCATGCTGGTGGCGGTAATCCTATTGATCCTTTTGGTGCAGATTTTTCAGAGCATCGGCACCCGCTTGGCGGTGAAGTCGGATAAGCGATTGAAGAATCAGGCAAAGTAAGAATTTCTGCTTGACAAGGGAGCGGCAGAATGCTATACTCCCAAACAACTGAATACCGCAATCGAAAAGGCTATGACAAGAAAGAGTAGCAATGGAGAAGGCTTACAGAGAGTTGCCGGTTGGTGAGAGGCGCATGGATATCCGTTGTGAATACATCTTTGAGCTGCGCACCGAAAGGAGTTTGAAACCTCAAAAGGATTTCCAAGTAGGCTGCGACGGAGAAGCACGCCGTAAAAAGGTGCAAGGGTATCGCGTTTTAGCGCCGTACCTGATGAGGCAGAAAGTGCAAGCTTTTTGTGAATAAAGGTGGTAACACGAGTAACAGGCTCGTCCTTTAATTAGGACGGGCCTTTTTTGTTAGGTTTTTTCCGTTGGGTGGTTCAGAAATAATATTCCGTCAAAGGGCGGAAAATAATGGAGGTTTATTGATTATGAAACTATCTGAGGAACTGATGGCGCGGGGGTTTATCGCGCAGATGACAGATGAGCAAGAAATTTATGATCTCATCGACAATGGAAAAGCCGTTTTTTATATTGGGTTTGATCCCACGGCAGACAGCTTGACGGTGGGACATTTCCTGCAATTGGTATTAATGAAGCATTTGCAGCGAGCTGGAAACAAACCCATCGCATTAGTGGGAGGCGGTACCGGCATGGTGGGTGATCCTTCGGGACGAACCGATCTGCGACAGGTGATGACTGAAGAGAAGGTACAACAAAATGTGGAGTGCATCAAAAAACAGATTGAGAAGTTTATTGACTTTTCTGATGACAAGGCACTTTTGGTGAATAATGCGGATTGGCTAATGCATTTGAATTATGTGAGCTTTTTGCGAGAGGTGGGTGCCTGTTTTTCGGTGAATCGAATGCTGACAGCAGAGTGCTACAAGCAGCGTATGGAGCGTGGTCTTAGCTTCCTGGAATTTAATTACATGATCATGCAGAGTTACGACTTTTATATGTTATTTCAAAAATTTGGGTGCAATATGCAGTGTGGCGGCGATGATCAGTGGTCTAATATGCTGGGGGGTACGGAGTTGATTCGCAGAAAGTTGGGAGCCAACGCATATGCGATGACCGCTAATTTGCTGATGACCAGTGATGGTAAGAAGATGGGAAAGACAGCGAAGGGGGCAGTATGGTTGGATCCTAATAAAACGACGCCCTTTGAATTCTACCAGTACTGGCGCAATGTGAATGATGCAGATGTGATTAAGCTGTTGAAATGCCTTACATTCCTGCCGCTGGAGCAGATAGCTGATATGGAAGGCTGGGAAGGTAGTCAGCTGAATCAGGCGAAAGAGATTTTGGCGTTTGAACTGACGCGTGACGTACACGGTGAAGAAGAAGCAATCAAAGCTCAAGAAGCAGCCAAAGCACTTTTTGCAGATGGCGCTAACATGGAAAATATCCCGAGTGTGGAAGTATCAGAAGATGTTTTCGTGGATGGTTGTGTAGACGTGATTACATTAATGCAGAAGGCAGATCTTGCTGCTTCCCGTTCCGAGGCACGCCGCAACATCGAACAAGGCGGAGTAGAAGTGAACGGTGTCAAAGTGACGGAGCTTGGATACAAAGTGGAAAAAGCTTCCCTGATAGGAGAAGGTATTATTCTTCGTCGTGGTAAAAAGAAATTTGTAAGAGTACATTTATAATAGAAAGGATTTTGAAAGATGATACGATATGCTAAACGGGAAGATCTTTCAAGAGTGAATGAATTAAGACGACAGGTGAATGATTTGCATGTGGAAGGCCGACCGGATATTTTCAAGCCCGGTTTTAATCAGGAGCTGCAGGATTTTCTGTATAAGATCTTTGAAAGTGACAATATGGATGTGATTGTGGCGGAGCGGGATGACATCGTTTGCGGCTTTGCCTGTGTGCAGTATGTGGATAAACCAGAAGGTCCCTACTCATATGCTCGTCGATTCTACAATGTGGATGAGTTTTGCGTGGATGCTGCCTTTCGGCGGCAGGGGGTGGCCACAGAAATGTTTGATTTTATTAAGCAGGATGCTAAGGCAAAGGGCTTTGAGCGTGTCGAACTGAACATGTGGGAGTTCAATGAAGGAGCCCTGGCTTTTTATGAGTCGGTGGGGTTTGCAACCTACAGACGAAACATGGAGATGGAGGTTTAAATATGTGTGTATTTTGCAAAATTGTAGCAGGAGAGATTCCTGGCATGAAAGTCTATGAAGATGAGCATACGCTCGTCTTCATGGATATTGCAGGGGATGTAGATGGTCACATGTTGGCAGTACCGAAAAAGCATGTGAAGAATATTTTGGATTGCGACTTAGATATTTTGAACCACTTGATGGTGACGGTGAAAAGGGTATCCGATCATTGCGTGGAAAATTGCGGTTATCAAGGTGTTAATTTGTTAAATGCCAGTGATGAAAGCTCAGGACAGTCGGTACCACATTTTCATATTCACATAATTCCGAGGAAAAATGATGATGAAGTAGATGCCTGGCCAAAGTTCGAGGGGGCTAAGTGTGAAATAGAAGAGGTTTGGAAGAGGATTAGATTGTAAATTTGAACATGAAGATAGCCCCAAACGTTGAGTAACGTTTGGGGCTAAAACATTAAATCAGTCGTCTATAGTATTGTATTGTGACAACGTATACGGTTTTAGTAGTTTCATCGACACGGAAGATAATTATATAGTTATCGATGAGAAGTTGACGGTATCCTTTGCGAGTAAAGCGTCCTTCAAGTCGTTCTTGGTGAGCTTGTGGAAAAAAACTTAATCCAAGAATTGCTTTTTTGATGCGGCTAATTTGTTCTAAAGCATTTTCCGGCGAAAGTTTTTCGTGTGCGATATATTCAAAGATGATGTCAAGGTCGCGAAATGCTTTGGGATTGATCTTAACGGTATACTTATCCAAAATGTTTTTTCTCCAATGCAGCAAAGGCCAGTTCGGCATCTATGGCTTCAGCACCATCCAAAAGTTCCTGTTCAGATTCCAAAATTGCTTGATCAATACGATGGACTTGAGTAATTCTATCATAAAGTTCACTACTCATAACCACCAAATCACTATATCCGTTTTTGGTAACGAAAATGGGTTCCTGTTCTTTATGAGCAAGATTTGATATTTCAGTGGTATTACGAAGATCTTTAATTGGGATAATCAAAGGCATAATTAATCACTCCTTTCTGGCATGATTATAGCATAATTATGCTAAGATGGCAATGTGAATATTCAGCAAAGTAAACATAAGAACAAACCCATCTGCTGCGATTTAAGCAACCTTAAACATGCTAAATCGTCGCAGATGGGTTTATAAAACTTTATGGTGTTATAAGATAAACAAATTTAAGCGCGGATCTCAATTTCCAGCTTCTTACCCAGCTTTCTCAAAATGGTCTCAACCATTTCGTCCACAGCCTTGGCGGTGAACTCTTCAGCTTTGGGAGTGAAAACGATGGTGTAAGCCATGCTCTTCTTGTCTTCCGGAATCGGCTTGCCTTCGTATACGTCGAAGAGAGTAACCTTGGTTACATAGCTGCAAGCTTCCTTGATGACATCCTCAACTTCACCATTAGTTATAGACTTGTTCATAACCAGAGCCAGGTCACGTTTTTCTTCTGCGAACTGAGGCAGGGGTACGAACTTCTTTACGTTGGTGTAGTACTGCTGCAGTGCTTCCATGTCGAGTTCCATAATGTAACCGGAATTACGCATATCTTCTGCTTCCTGAACCGGATAGGAGATTTTACCCAAATAGCCAACCTTTTCACCGTTGCAGATGATGGCAGCGGTCTGGAAGGGATGCAGGTAGGGCAGTTCACAGCGCTCGTAGGTGAATTTCACATCCAGGTTCTCAGCCACGGTTTCAGCCAGACCCTTCAGGGTGAAGAAGGATTCCTTATCGCCCCAAACACCGGCGCAGAGCATGCTCTGTTCCTTGGGGTACTCAGTCAAAGGCAGAGCCTTGGGAACGAAAATGCTGCTCATTTCGAACAGACGGCCTTCCATGTTGCCTCTCTTCTGGTTGCGGGCGATGGAATGGATCATGGAAGCAGCCAGAGTGGTTCTCATGATGGACAAACCTTCATTGATGGGGTTCATCAGCGGAATAGCCACGCGCTCGGGAGCATCTTCAGCATAACCCAGCAGATCCAGATCAGCGGGAGAGAAGAAGGAGTAGTGGATGCATTCATGAGCACCGGCAGCACACAGGGCGCGTTTCAGGCGAAGCTCAGCTTTCTGCTTCGGATTCAAACCACCGGTGGTAACCTTAGCGGTGGGCATGAAGGTGGAGATTACATGATCGTAACCGTACATACGGATGACTTCCTCAGCAACATCCGGATAGTTTTCCATGTCCTCACGGAAGGCGGGAATCTGCAGAGTCAGCTCATCGCCATTTACAACAGGATTCATATACAGGCTGGTCAAAATACGAACGATATCTTCGGTGGGAACTTCGATACCCAGTACAGCGTTTACTTTATTGATGCTGACTTTCATTTCACGAGGTTCTACGGAGTTGCCGGTGTTCACATCACAGTGAGTACAGGAAACTTTACCACAGCCCAGCTCTTCGATCAGATGCAGGGCACGCTTCAGAGCCATAACGGTGGCATACTCATCCACGCCCTTAGCATAACGGGAACTGGAATCGGTCACCTGACCATGAGCACGGGAGCTCTTACGGATGTTGTCTCGGGCGAACTTAGCGCACTCGAACATCACCTCGGTGGTGGTGTCCAGAATCTCAGAATTCAAACCACCCATGATACCGGCCAGAGCAACAGGTTTTACACCGTCGCAGATCACCAGGTTGGAGTTATCCAGAGTGAATTCTTTGCTGTCCAAAGTCACGATCTTCTCGCCGTCATGAGCGCGGCGTACATTGATCGCATTACCCTCTAAATAGTTATAATCGAAGGCGTGCATGGGCTGACCCATTTCCTTCAATACATAGTTGGTAATATCAACAACGTTGGAGATGGAATCGATACCCACCAGAGCCAGACGGCGTTTCATCCAAGCGGGAGATTCACCGATCTTTACATCATATACATAGTGAGCCATGTAGCGAGGACACAGATCGGGAGCATCTACGGTAACGGTGAAACCTTCTTTAGCAACAGCGGTTTCGGTGTAATCCAAAGCGGGAGTCTTCAGCTCTTTACCAAGAGCAGCAGCCACTTCACGGGCAATACCGAAAATGCTCTGGCAGTCTGCACGGTTTGCATAGATGGAGATGTCGAACATCCAATCGTCCAGACCCAGCAAAGGCTTAACATCAGCACCGATCTCAGCATCTTCAGGCAGAACCAGCAGACCGTTGTAACCGGCACCGGGATACAGGTTCTCGGTCAGACCAAGCTCAACACCGGAGCACAGCATACCATGGGACTCATAGCCGCGCAGTTTGCCTTTCTTGATCTTCATAACACCTTCGATGGTCTTATGATCTTTAGCAGTTGCGTATACAGAAGCACCCACTAAAGCCACGGGGAATTTGCCGCCGGCGCAAACATTATCGGCACCGCAGCAGATCTGCAGGCTTTCACCCTGGCCTACATTTACTTTACAAACATGCAGGTGAGTTTCCGGAATGGGTTCGCATTCTTCCACCAGACCAACAACAACACCGCTAATATCTTTACCGATCTCCCAGGATTCTTCTACTTCAAAACCACAGTCGAACAGTCTTTTTTCCAATACTTTAGGCTCAACGTCAATATCGACATATTCTCTCAGCCAACTCAAGGGAACTAACATCTTATATATACCTCCGTTATCAGTCTTTCAACTGGTTCAATACGCGCACATCAGATTCGAAGAACATCTTGATGTTATTGATACCATACTTCAACATAGCCAGACGCTCAATACCAATACCAAAGGCCAGTCCACTGTACTCCTCAGAGTCAATACCGCAGTTCTCCAGAACCTTCTTGTTTACGATACCGGCACCCAAAACCTCGATCCAACCGGTGCCTTTGCACAGCTTACAGCCTTTGCCGCCGCATTCGAAGCAGCTTACATCAACTTCTACAGAGGGCTCGGTGAAGGGGAAGTAAGAGGGACGCAGACGAGTGGTGGTGCCTTCGCCGAAGATCTTCTGCACCAGAACATCCAGCATACCCTTCAGGTCGCACAGGGTGATTCCCTTGTCAACAACCAGACCTTCCATCTGATGGAACATGGGAGAATGGGTCGCATCATCGTCGGAACGGAATACCTTACCGGGAGACAGGATCTTGATCGGAGGCTTGCTATTCTCCATAACGTGGATCTGACCGGCAGAGGTCTGAGTACGCAGCAGGAACTCGGGTGACAGGTAGAAGGTATCCTGCATGTCACGGGCCGGATGGTCCTGAGGGGTATTCAGTGCGGTAAAGTTATAGTAGTCATTTTCAATTTCGGTGCCTTCGAACACTTCGAAGCCCATGGAGGCGAAGATGTCGATCAGCTGATTACGAATTAAGGTAATCGGATGCAGATTACCGGGCTCCACAGTCTCAGCGGGCATGGTGATGTCGATCTTTTCAGCTTCATAGCGCTGTTTAAGCTCTTTCACCTTCATTTTTTCATCCAGCTCAGCAAACTGTGCCAGTGCCCATTCCTTCAAAACATTGACGCTCTTACCATAAGCGGCTCTGTCTTGAGGAGAGATGTTTTTCATTTCCTTCATTAATGCACCGATTTTGCCGGTTTTGTTATCCATGAAGGATTTTTTGAACTCATACACGGCCTTGGAGCTTTCCAAAGCTTCCATGCCGTCGATAATTTCCTGCTGAATCGCAGAGAGTTTCTCATTCAATTCCTGCATTGCTTTTTCCTGCTTTCTATTTAAATTTGCGTTGTATGAATCGGGGTAATAAAAAAGCCCCATAATCATTCATACAGAATCATTATGGGACGAGCTAACCCGCGGTACCACCCAAATTCAGATATCCTAACAACATATCTGCGCTTTGTTATTCAGTTCATGGCTCCAATGCTGAAATTCATCTGCAAGGTTCCTACGCGCTCACAGCCAAGGCGCGATTCTCTGAAAGGAATGGTCCGGCAAACTACTTAAGAAGCGTTGCTTCCCGAAAAACTATATTTCTCGTAACATCTTCATAGCCAATAGATGGATTATAGCGTATTTGCCTGGGAAAGTCAAGGGGCTAGGTCCGTCCCTTTTACCAAATATTACTTCTGTACAGGGCAGAAAAAGAGTAGTATAATGTGTCATAGTGACACATCTGTGAGCATAAAGTGAAGTATCGAGGCTTGCAGCTAAGCAAAAGAGATCATTACGCAAAGGGCAGTACATAGGAGCAGCATCGGGACAATTGCCAAATAGCGATCCGTCCCCATAACACATATTCGCCGCGCCAAGCACGAAAGCGGTCATGGCCGCAGGGGCAAAGCATCATTCGAAAATTCAAGCTGTCTCCAGAAAGAGGGTATGTAGATGAAACAGTACAAAACAATCCAAGTGCAAAAACAAGTGCCCGATCGTATTATTTGTAATTGCTGTGGTCAGGAGATCCAAATTACAAAGCAGCATCCGTACCCGGAGTACGTAAGCATTCGTCAGGAATGGGGTTATGATTCCCCCTACGATGGCGAAGTACACGAGATCGATTTGTGCCAAAGCTGCTATGCGAAATGGATCGAAACTTTCAAGTTTGCGCCGCAGGTGGCCGACAACGAAGAAATTTACGAGATAGATTGATAAAAACAGCGGCAAAGCCGCAAAATGTCGACAGGAAAGCTTTGACAAAACATTCATAAACGGGTACAATAAAGAGAAGTCTATGTTTTACAAACGACGACCTGAAAAGGGATAGAAAGGAACTGTCAAATAGAATGTTCGATATTTGTTTGCTGGGCACCGGCGGCATGATGCCGCTTCCGGGACGCTGGCTGACTTCTTGTTTAATACGTTACAACGGAACTACCGTTTTGATCGACTGCGGCGAAGGTACCCAGGTCACCATGCGTGAGACCGGCTGGAGCTTCAAAGCCATCGATTATATTTTGTTTACTCATTACCATGGCGATCACATCAGTGGTCTGCCCGGTTTATTGCTTACTATCGGTAACTGTGAGCGCACAGAGCCCCTTACCCTGATCGGTCCCCGAGGTCTAAGAAAGATCGTGGAGGGCCTTCTTTTGATTGCTCCGGGCCTTCCGTTTCCCATTGAATATGTGGAGCTGACCCGTGAACAGATCCAGGAACAGCAGGAGCTGCAGCTAGGCGAGTTGTTTGTACGGCCGTGTCAGGCCGATCACGGCATTCCCTGTGTGGGCTACAGTGTTGAAGTAAAACGTCAGCCCAAGTTTGATCCACAGCGGGCCAAGGAAGCCGGCATTCCCTTGCCGTACTGGCGCCGCTTGCAAAATGGTGAGACCGTCACTGAAGCGGATGGAACCATATATGAACCATCAATGGTTTTGGGCGAGGCCCGTAAAGGTTTAAAACTCACCTACTGTACCGACTCCAGACCGAAGGAATCCATCGTGCGTGCGGCGCAAAATGCTGACCTGTTCATTTGTGAGGGAATGTATGGCGAGCCTGATAAGCAGGACAAGGCAAAGGAACATAAGCATATGTCCTATCAGGAGGCGGCGCAGATGGCCAAGGAGGCGGGGGTCTCCGAACTGTGGCTGACACATTTCAGTCCGGCCATGCCGAACCCGCGTCAGTATTTGAGTGAGGCAACGGCGATCTTCCCCAATACCAAGGTGGGTAAGGATCGTATGACAAAAGAGTTTAAGTTTCGTGAAGACAATGAATAAGCTGAATGCAGCTTATTCATGCAAATTTCGCTTCGCGAAAGTTTGTGGGAAACGAGTGGAAAAGATTATGAAGGTGATCCTATGAAATATCCTGTGATTTTAGGAATTGAGAGCAGCTGCGATGAGACAGCAGCTGCAGTGGTAAGAAACGGCCGAGAGGTGCTGTCCAACGTGATTTCTTCCCAGATCGCTCTGCACAAGGTGTATGGCGGTGTGGTGCCGGAGATCGCATCCAGAAAACATATCGAGAATATCGACGGAGTCATTATGCAGGCGCTGGAAGAAGCGAACATGGGCTGGGACGATATCGACGCCATTGCGGTGACCTACGGTCCTGGTTTGGTGGGAGCCCTGTTGGTGGGCGTGGCGGAGGCGAAAGCTTTGGCCTATAGCCTGCATAAGCCGCTGCTGGGCGTGCATCATATGAAGGGCCACATTGCGGCCAACTACATAACGAACAAAGAATGGGAACCGCCCTTTTTGTGCTTGGTGGTGTCCGGTGGACACACTCACATTGTAATGGTGGATGATTATCAAAACTATCGGATTTTGGGTAAAACCAGAGATGATGCAGCGGGTGAAGCCTTCGATAAAGTATCCCGTGCGATTGGGCTTGGATATCCCGGTGGTCCGCAGATCCAAAAAGCTGCGGAAAAAGGAAATCCGGAGGCGATCCATTTCCCCAGACCCTGTTTGGAAGAGGAAGGCTATTCCTTCAGCTTCAGCGGCCTGAAGTCGGCGGTGCTGAACTATTTGAATCAGCAGGAAATGAAAGGGGAAGCCATTGTGCCGGAAGATGTGGCAGCATCCTTTCAGGCAGCGGTGGTGGAGGTTCTGGTAACCAAGACCATGCAGGCGGCCAAGGAAATGGGTGTAAAGCGTGTGGCCATTGCCGGCGGTGTTTCGGCGAACAAGCCTCTGCGTGAAGCACTGGAAGCGGCCTGCATCAAAAACGGCTACGATTTTTGTCGGCCGGAGTTCATTTTCTGTACCGATAATGCGGCCATGATCGCCTGTGCAGCCTATTATGAGTATGAGCAGGGCGAAAGTGCGGATCTTTCGCTGAATGCGAATCCCAATTTGACATTGTAAAAAGACCCGTATATTTTTATAACTATGTACTTTCCGCGCAGATGACGCGGTCAATAAATTCAACATAAGAAAATAAAATGAAAGGGGATTTCAATTATGTATTGTACCCAATGCGGCACTAAGTTGCCGGACGGCACCGCCGTGTGTCCTAATTGTAATACTGCTTTGGCAACGAAAGAAGAAGTAAAAGCAGTAGAGCCGGAAGTTCAGGTAGTAGATCAGCCTGAAGTACGACCTGAAGTACAGCCGGAAGTTCAGGTTCAGCCCGAAATACCTCCGGTTCCTGAAATGCAGCCCCAGATTCAGTCGGAAGCTGCAGAACCCCAGCCCCAAATGCCGGTTCAGCCTCAAATGGCTCCTGGTAGCTTTGATCCTATGACCGGTCAGCCTCTGAATGGAGCACCCGTGGCACCTCAGCAGCCTAAGGAGAAAAAACCTCTGCTGAAAAACAAATTGTTCCTTGGTCTGATGGCAGGCGGCGCAGCACTGTTGATTGCGATCATCATTGTAGTGATCATTATTCTGCAGCCTAAGAAGGTTGATGTTAGTAAATATGTAAACATCGATTATTCCGGTTTCGATGGATATGCAACTGCAGATGTTTATTTGGACGAATGGGGCCTGTATGCAGAAATTATGCAAGCTAAGGGCAAAAGAAACTTTGATTATTCCGATTTGGAAGACTACACCGATCTGTTAAAGGGCGGCATTACTGTTGCTACGGCCATGGATACTATTGAGTTGACCTTGGATAAGGAAGCCAATATTGCCAACGGTGATGTAATCACGGCAACTATTACATACGACAATGAAATCGCTAATGAAGTGGATATTGAGTTTGTTGGTGAGACCGTGACCATTACAGCAGGTGGTTTGGAATCCGTAGCAGAGGTAGATCCCTTCGAAGGTTTGAATGTAACCTTTAGTGGTATCTCTCCCTATGGCAGCGTGGACTATGAATATGTAGGCGGCAATGAATATGTTGAAACTTACTACTTCAGCGTAAGCCAGTGGGATGGTCTGAAGAATGGTGATACTGTTACTATTACTTATGATACCACCGATGAGAACACCATGTGGTCCGGTTATGTGGCAACCACCAAAGAAATGACTTATGAA
>JAZQUJ010000061.1:0-9868 GCA_045631245.1 Bianqueaceae bacterium | reverse complement strand
TTGGATATCGAGAAGATCAAAGCTCTGGGAATTAAAGGTATTCAGAGTATTAAAGAAGAAGGCAACCAGCTGGTAATTGAAACTCTGTACGGTACCAAAACCGTAGAGCGTGAAGAAGTACTGCTGGATCGCTGCTATTGCTGCAAAGGCAGCAAACATGTGGCTGCTGATGAAGTGATCGAATGCGACCTGCCTGAGCGTGAGCCCCAGGATCGTTTCGACATGGTTGCTAAGCTGGAAGCTATGACCGCTGAAGAGCGTTTCGAGTTCTGGAGAGGTGAGCTTTCTAAATGCATCCGCTGCAATGCTTGCCGTAACGTATGTCCTGCTTGCTCCTGCCTGCAGTGTATCTTCGATAATCCGAAATCCGGTGTTGCTGCAAAGGCAAATGCTGATGATTTTGAAGAGAATATGTTCCATATTATTCGTGCTTTCCACGTAGCCGGACGTTGTGCCGACTGTGGTGAGTGCTCCAGAGTATGTCCTCAGGGTATTCCGCTGCACCTGCTGAACCGTAAGTTCATTAAGGATATTAATGAATTCTACGGTGAGTATCAGGCCGGTGAAGATTTGGATTCCAAGGGCGCTTTGACCGAATATACCAAGGATGATGTTGAGCCCAGCATCGTTCATGAGAGAGGCGGTAAATAATCATGTTAAGAATTGCTATTGATCGTTTGCCTGAGCTTTTTGCTAAAATGGCAGAGAGCAAGGTTCTTTACCTGCCCATTGAAAAGAATGATCAGGTTGAGTTTTATCCCTGGAATGAAAATGAAAAAGTTCGTCTGGATAAGCTGAACACTCTGAAATCTGCAAAAGATCTTTTCTTCCCTCAGACTGAAAACATGATGAAGTTCAAAATGGAAGGTAAGACCATTTCCATCGAAGAGAATCGTGATCCGGTAATGCCCTTTGCTGTATTTGGCGTTCGTGCCTGTGATGCTAAGAGCTTTGAAGTTCTGGATAAAGTGTTCTTGGCTGATCCTGTGGATACTTTCTATCAGAGCCGCCGTGAAAACGGTGTGGTGATCACCATGGCTTGTAACGAGCCCGAGGAAACCTGCTTCTGTGGTGCCTTCGGAATCGATGCTGCTAATCCTGCAGGCGACATTTCCTGCTGGATCGTAGATGACACTTTGTTCTGGAAAGCCAACACCGAAAAGGGTGAAGCTTTCAGCGCAGCTGTTGCTCCTGTAATGGAAGAAGCTTGCGAGAAGTGTGAAGAGAGAGTAGAAGCTCACAAAGAAGCTATTCATGCTATCATGGATAAGCTGCCTTTGAAAGATCTGAATCTGGAGGGCTTTGATGGCGAGCATCTGCTGGAGAAATTCAATTCTCCCAAATGGGCAGAACTGTCTGAGGCATGCCTGGGCTGCGGCACCTGTACCTTCGTATGCCCCACCTGCCAGTGCTACGACGTTCGCGATTACGATAATGGTAATGGCGTTCAGCGCTATCGCTGCTGGGATTCCTGCATGTACTCCGATTTCACTTTGATGGCTCACGGTAATTCCCGTAAGTCTCAGGTAGAGCGTTTCCGTCAGCGTTTCATGCATAAGCTGGTATACTTCCCCTCCAATAATGATGGTATGTATTCCTGCGTAGGCTGTGGTCGCTGCTTGGCTAAATGCCCGATCTCTATGAATATTGTTAAAGTAATTAAAGCATTGGGAGGAGAAAGCAATGAGTGAGAGTTTAATTCCGATCATTGGCGTGGTAACTGATGTAAGAATCGATACCCCCGATGTTAAGACCTTCCGTGTTAATTCCTTGGATGGAGGTATTCCCTTTGACCATCGTCCCGGTCAGTGTGCAATGCTTTCCATTCCCGGTGTTGGCGAGGCTATGTTCTCTATTACATCTTCTCCCACTAACACAGAATACAAAGAATTCAGTATTAAGAAGTGCGGCTGCCTGACCGATTGGCTTCATCAGATGGAAGTTGGTCAGCAGATTACCATCCGTGGACCTTACGGTAATCCTTTCCCGGTTGACACCGAGTTTGCCGGAAAAGACCTGTTGTTCATCGCCGGTGGTATCGGTCTTGCACCTCTGCGTTCTGTAATTAACTATTGCCGTCACTATCGTGATCGTTATGGCAAGATTGATATCGTATATGGTTCTCGTTCCATGGATGATCTGGTAGATTATCAGGAAATCATCAACGAGTGGTGCCAGGAAGACGGTATCAATGTACATCTGACCATCGACCGTCCTCAGGAAGGCTGGGATGGCCATGTAGGTTTCGTTCCTAACTATGTTAAGGAACTGAACTTCGATACCAACAAAACCGCTATCATCTGTGGTCCTCCGATCATGATCAAGTTCACCTTGGCCGGTCTGCAGGAACTGGGCTTTGAAAAGACTCAGGTTTACACCACTATGGAGCTTCGCATGAAGTGCGGTATTGGTAAATGTGGTCGTTGTAACATTGGTGATAAGTATGTCTGCAAAGATGGTCCGGTATTCCGCTGTGATCAGCTTGACGAACTGCCTAACGAATATTAATAAAGCGAGGACATAAAATTATGCAAGAAATGGTAAATGTATTTTTGTTCGGTAAAAAGTATTCCGTTCCCTCTCATCTGACCATTATGGGTGCCATGGAGTACGCAGGCTATCAGCTGGTTCGTGGCTGTGGCTGCCGTAACGGATTCTGTGGTGCATGTGCTACCATTTACAGAATCAAAGGTGACCGTGATCTGCATGCATGCTTGGCTTGCCAGACCAAG
The DNA here is from genome assembly GCA_045631245.1 of Bianqueaceae bacterium. Lineage (GTDB taxonomy): Bacteria > Bacillota > Clostridia > Lachnospirales > Bianqueaceae > CALWPV01. The sequence goes on along the minus strand of JAZQUJ010000061.1, from coordinate 7,136 downwards.
GTTGAAGACAACATGTATGTGGCAACTCTGCCTTACTTCCCGCTGATCAAGGAAGTATATGACATCAATAAGGTAACTCCCAACGAGCAGATCATGATGCAGCTGTATCCTGAAATTTATAGCTGTATTGGATGTAACGCTTGTACTAAAGCTTGTACTCAGAGCCTGAATGTTATGCAGTACATTGCATATGCTCAGAGAGGTGAGTTTGAGAAGTGTGCAGAAGAGTCCTTCGACTGCATTATGTGCGGTGTTTGCTCTTCTCGTTGTCCCGCTAAGATCTCTCATCCTCAGGTTGCTATCCTGTCCAGACGTCTGACCGGTAAGTACCTGATGCCCGAAAGCGCTCATTTGACCAACCGCGTGAAAGAAATCGAAAATGGCGATTTCAATCAGATGCTGGAAGATCTGATGCAGAAGCCGATCGAAGAGATCAAAGAACTGTACAATACCCGCGAGATCGAGAAATAAGGAGGGCCTACGATGTATACAGTAAATGAAATGTTAGAATCCATCAAAAAGGTGGAAGCAACTCGTCCTGCACGTGTGGGCGTACTGCCTGAGCGTTTGACCGCTGAGCAGAAAGAAGCTGTACTGAGCCAGTTCCATCCTGACTACAAGCAGGAAGGTTTTGAGATCCTGCAGGTTGGTCCTAACAAAGGTGAGAAAGTTCCCACCGAGTTGGCTGCTCTGCTGCAGGCTAACAGCCGTGTAAAAGAGCTGGAAGTTGATCTGAACAAGATCGATTATGATGTAGATGTATTGGTAATCGGTGGTGGTGGTGCAGGTTCTGCTGCTGCAATCGAAGCTCACGAGAACGGTGCTAACGTAATGATCGTTACCAAGCTGCGTATCGGTGATGCTAACACCATGATGGCTGAAGGTGGTATTCAGGCTGCTGATAAAGAAAATGACTCTCCTGCAATCCATTATTTGGATGCTTTGGGTGGTGGTCACTATACCAATAAGCCCGAACTGCTGAAAAAGCTGGTTACCGAAGGTCCTGAAGCTATCAAATGGCTGAATGAACTGGGCGTAATGTTCGATAAAGAAGAAGATGGTACTATGATCACTACTCATGGTGGCGGTACCTCTCGTAAGAGAATGCATGCTGCTAAGGACTATTCTGGTGCAGAAATCATGCGTACCCTGCGTGACGAAGTTCTGAACCGTGGTATTCCGGTTGTAGACTTCACCGCAGCTATTGAATTGATCAAAGATACCGAAGGTAAGGTAGCCGGTGCTGTTCTGTTGAATATCGAGACCGGTGACATCCTGATTGCAAGAGCTAAAACTGTTATCATCGCTACCGGTGGTGCTGGTCGTCTGCATTATCAGGGCTTCCCCACTTCTAATCACTATGGTGCTACCGCTGATGGCTTGATCCTGGGTTATCGTGCAGGCGCTAAGCTGTTGTATGCTGATACTCTGCAGTATCATCCTACCGGTGCAGCTTACCCCTCTCAGATCCTTGGTGCTCTGGTAACCGAGAAAGTTCGTTCTCTGGGTGCACAGGTTCTGAATAAAGATGGTATTGCTTTCGTACATCCTCTGGAAACTCGTGACGTAGAAGCTGCTTCTATCATCAAAGAGTGTCTGGAGCAGGGCGGCGGTCTGGAGACCGGTGACGGCCTGGCTGTATGGTTGGATACTCCTCTGATCGAAGAACTGCATGGTGAAGGTACCATCGAAAAGAGAATTCCCGCTATGATGAGAATGTTCGGCAAATATGGTATCGATATTCGTAAAGAGCCCATCCTGGTATACCCCACTCTGCACTATCAGAATGGTGGTCTGGATATCAGCGCTGATGGTCAGACCGGTATCGAGAATCTGTATGTAGCCGGTGAGGCTGTTGGTGGTATCCATGGCCGTAACCGTCTGATGGGTAACTCTCTGCTGGATATCATCGTATTCGGTAGAAATGCCGGTCAGCAGGCTTCTGCTAAGGCTAAGAACGTAACTGTTGGCGAGCTGACCTTGGCTCATGTAGATGCTTTCGCTGCTGAAATGGATGCAGCCGGTATCGACAGCTCCATCGTATCTCCCAAACTGCTGCCTAACTACACCAAGCAGAAAGATATTTAATTGGGGGCGTAAATTATAATGAGCAAGACACAAAAGAATAATAAAAAGTTCCTGTGGATCGCGATTGCTATCGTGATCGTTGGAGCACTGGCTATTTGGTGCGGCAGCGCAGCTGCCGACGCCAATGGCGCTGCCAGCACCTTTAAGGTGTCTACTACTACAGCACTTCTTGCAGGTATTTTTGTCGTAGCTGCACTGGGCTATTTGCTGGGTAGTGTTTCTATCAAAGGTATCTCTTTGGGTACCGCAGGCGTATTCTTGGTAGCAATTCTTTTCGGTTACCTGTGTACTCTGCCCGGTTTGGCTGAGATTCCGGTTCTGAGCAGCTTCTTCATGGCAGATTCTTCTGCAACTTTGAATGGATATTATTCCAAGATCGCTCAGAATATCGGTCTGGTAATGTTCGTTACCTCTGTAGGTTTCATTGCCGGTCCTAACTTCTTCAAGAATCTGAAGAAAAATGCAAAATCTTTCGTTCTGCTGGGTGCTGTGATCATTCTGGCAGGCGCAGGTACTGCAGTGATCTTTGCTTTGATCCCTGGTATCGGTCCTGAGTTCTCCGCAGGTGTTCTGTCCGGTTCTCTGACCACCACTCCCGGTTTCTCCGCAGCATTGGAAGCAGCTGAGAGCATTGGTCATGCAACTGATATTATCACTTTGGGTCATGCAATTGCATATCCCTTTGGTGTAATCGGTGTAGTTCTGTTTGTACAGCTGATGCCCAGAATCCTGAAAGCAGACATGAAGAAAGAACGTGAACTGCTGAAGATCGGTGCAGAAGAAAAGGTTAAAGAAAAGACCGGTTTGTTCGCTTGCGATCCCTTTGGTCTGACTCCCTTTGCACTGGCTGTCATCTTCGGTTTGGCATTGGGTTCCATCACCATTCCGTTGACCGGCCAGGGTTACGCTGGTCCTTGCTTCAGCTTGGGTACCACCGGTGGTACTCTGATCATGAGCTTGATCTTCGGTCACCTGGGTAATGTTGGTAAGTTCTCCCTGAAAGTAACTGAGAGCACTGCAAAGGTATTCCGCGAATTTGGTTTGATGTTGTTCCTGATCGGCGCAGGCGTAAGCGGCGGCGTATCTTTGGTAAGTGAAATCGGCAAGTCTGAGCTGGGTGCTATGATCGTTGTTTACGGTCTGATCGGTGGCGCTATCATGACCATCGTACCCATGCTGGTTGGCTTCCTGTTTGCTAAGTATGTTCTGAAGCTGAGCCTTCTGAATGCACTGGGCTCCATTACCGGTGGTATGACTTCCACTCCTGCACTGGGTACTCTGATCAACACCGCTGAAACCGATGACGTAGCAGGTGCTTATGCATCTACTTATCCCATCGCTCTGGTATTGATCGTATTGGCTTCTCAGCTGATGATCACCCTGATGGCTTAATAAAAAAAGTTGTTCTTAAAACTCCTTCCGTGTAAAAGCGGAGGGAGTTTTTTTGTCGAAACAAAAGAGAAAATATAAAGAATGGTGTTGAGAAATAACATCAAAGAATTTATAATGTTACTATGAAATCGAATGATAAACAAGGAGATTCGTCCATGTTAAAACTTTTGGTGACTATACCGGTTGGAGCAGTGAAAGATTCTTTTTTGAATGAAGAGACAAAGAACTTTCTGGAGCAGCATTTTGATGTAAGCTATAATCCGATGGAAAGAAATTATACCAATCAAGAACTGGCAGAAGCAGCGAAGGAGTGTGATGCACTGGTTACCGGCTGGGGTACACCCCATCTGGGCAAAGCTGGCCTGCTGACCAAGGAAAGCAAATTAAAGCTAGTAGCGCATACCGGTGGCAGCGTGGGTGACTTGGTGGATCAAACCGCCTATGAAAATGGGATCACGGTGGTCAGTGGTAATGAATTATACGCGGAATCCACCGCTGAAGGAGCCTTGGCCTATATGCTGTCAGCATTGCGCCATATTCCCGACGATGTAGCTAACATGAAGAAGCCCGGATATTGGAAGGTCGAAGGAAAGAACCCCACTGCCGGCTTGTTTGAACGACAAATCGGTATTGTGGGAGTTGGAGCAGTGGCACGCAATTTGATGCGGTTTTTGAAGCCTTTTCGTGTTAAATTGAAGGTGTATGACACCTATCAGATCGATCAAACTTTTTTGAACGAGGTAAATGCAGTTCAAACTGATTTGGAGGATATCTTCCATAACTGTTCTGTGATTTCAGTACATGCCTCCTTGACTCCTCATACCAAAGGGCTGATCGGAAAGAAATATTTTGAAATGATGCAGGAAGGCGCGATCTTTGTAAATTCCGCTCGTGGGGCCATTGTAGTGGAAGAAGATTTGATCGAGGCGCTAAAAAGGCAAAATATCCGCGCGATTCTTGATGTATACACTGTAGAACCGCTCCCGGCGGAAAGTCCGCTGCGTACCCTCGATAATGCATACCTTGTGCCGCACCAGGGCGGACCGACCATTGATCGCCGCAGTGGCATTGGCAGAACGATTTGTGAGGAGGTTTTGCGCTATGCGCAGGGGCAGCCACTTCGGTATCAAATCATGGCCGATCAGGCAGCTCGCATGACCACTCATAATAGCTAAGGAGGACAACATGAAACGAGCCTTCAGCACGCTGTGCTGCCTATCATATAATATAGAAGATATTTTTCGATTGGCGAAAGATGCCAGCATGGACGGTGTTGAACTTCGCCTGGATATGGAAAAGATTCGTGCGTGGCACAAAAACGATGAAGTGTATGCCTTGATCCGAAAATGGCCGTCGGAGGGTTTGATCGTGACCGATATTGCGGCAAGTATCTCGGTGCTTTGTTGCGATGAAGCCGTGATTGAGGATGCAAAACTTTGCATCGATGTTGCTTCCGACATTGGAACGAGCGCAGTTCGGGTGTTTGCCGGCGCTCATCGAAAACGTTTTACGGATAAGGTTGAAAATGATTGGGAAGGAATCGCAGAAAGCCTTAGGAGGATCTGCGTTTATGCTCGAGAAAAGAATGTTGAAATTTGGCTGGAAACCCACAGTGATCTTTCTTCTGCCGCGGAGGCGAAGAGAATGCTGGACTTGGTTGATATGCCTAACCTGAAGATCCTGTGGGATGTAATGCATTCAGTTGAATTTAAAGAGACACCGGAAGAGTCTTTGCAGATTTTAAAGGGCTGTTTGGCTCATGTGCATTGGAAGGACGGAAGACCTGGCGATGATGCGGATCTGTGTGAATTTGTACACACTGATCTAGGCGCGGGAACAATGCCTTTAAAAGAACTGTTGCAACTTCTGAAAGATGCAAAATATGAAGGGTATTTTTCGCTGGAATGGGAATCACCCTGGCGGCCGGAAATTCGTGAATTGTATTCGGATCCGGCGGTGCTTCTTCAAAAGTATAATCGGTTGTTAGATGAAGCGGAGGTGCAGCGGATATGAAAGTAATCACACTGGGAATCAATGAAAGTTTTCATATGAGAAAGTCGCAGCAGGAAATGCTGGATTGGTCGCTGGAACAATGCTATAATCTAAAAAGGCAGAAGCCGGATCTGATCGTATTTCCGGAGGTGCTGTTTAGGATGCCGCCTTTTGATATGAATCAATGGAATCCTTTTTTTGAGGTTGCGCTAACGGCGTTTGGAAAAGCAGCACAGGAAATCGGTAGCTATATCGTATATAATTGGTACGAGCCCCATGAGACGGATGAAGATAAACGATATAATACAACAGTGATGTTGAATAAGCAGGGTGAAATTGCTGCAAAGTATCGTAAAATGCATACGGTGTTCGAGGAATGTGAAGACCGCCGTGTGGTACCGGGTTCTAAGGTGTGTGTGGTGGATACAGAATTTGGTCGCATTGGCTTTGCCACTTGTTTCGATATTGGGTGGCGTGATCTGTGGGCTGAATTGGAAAAGAAGGGTGCTCAGGCTGTGATATGGGCATCGGCCTATGATGGAGGTAATTTGCTGGAGTCTTATGCAGCCATCCATATGTACTGGGTGATCTCCTCGGTACGCACCTATCATGCCCGGATCATTGATCCGTTGGGACGGACTGTGGCCGAATCGGCCCGTTGGGATACTTGCGCCATCGCTGATATCGATTTGCAGACAGAGGTATTTCATATTGATCGTCAGTTCAAAAAGATTGAGGATGTGCGCCGTGTTTTGGGTGATAAAGTTGAGATCCACACCTTATCGGAAGCGAATGTTTTCACCATTTCTTCGAAGGATCCGGAATGGCCGATGGAACGCATCAAAAAGGAATTTGATCTCATGAATTATCGAGAGTATCACGCGGAAGCCACAGCAAAGCAGAACGAATGGCGGGAAAAATATACTGTATGAGAGGAAAAAATATGAAAAAATACATTTTTAATCAGGCTGAAACATTAAAAGAGTTTGACTACGCATATTCACCGATTTGCAAAGAACATATTCAATTTGAACAGCAGGTGAATTGTGTTACCAATTTTAAGGAAGAAACGCCGGACGACTTTGCCTATGTAAGCGTCATTTGTAAAGAAAAATGCGCCGTAGGCGCAAAAGTATCGGTGAAATGCTCCTTTGGAAAATTCGGAGCACCGCTTTTAGTATTTAGTAATGATATATCGTCCAATGATGATGGAAGTAAATTATATGGACTGCATTTTGAAGTGGTGGCTTATGAGAATGGATGCAATATATGGCACATTACACCGGATCCGTCTAATACGGAACGCCCCATTAAAACTAAAAAGATAGCGTTTGAAGAATTCGTAATTCTGGAGAATGAATTGATCGAGATCAACGTGACTTTTGAAAAAGGCAGAATTATATCTGTAGTCAACGGGCATGAGATTGTATGTGAAAATGAAGATTTTCCGGAAGAGTTCTATGTAGGTTTTACAGGCTGTGAAGGACCGAATCAGTTCTTTGAGATGATAATTGAATAATCTATAGTGCAACTTGCATAATAAAAGCGCTAATGCATTGTGCGGAATAGACCATAAGAGATAAAGTAAAAAAAGGACAAAAAAAGCGTTGACAAGGCGCGGTCAGGTGTGGTAATATATCACCTGTTCGCGCCAAACGAACGGC
>JAZQUJ010000060.1:0-30754 GCA_045631245.1 Bianqueaceae bacterium | reverse complement strand
GCATGATTCCGGTACTGGCGGTGCCCGTCAGCATTCCGTACATAGCCAGAAACTGTTCTTCTTTATATGTCGGACACAGTTTCTTAGCTACATAATAGTTGTAACCAAAGGTACTCAAAAGACCTGCAATACCCAAAATTAGTAGGATGCCCCAGTACTGCTGCAGAATACTCAGCCGGATCGCAGCGATACCCGCCACAACCATGATGTCAAAAAAGAAATTACTGGCACGGGTCAGCAGAAAACCATTGGTGTACTTATGTCGGGTGATTCCCTTTTTCTTCATGAATTTTAATACAGTCTTCATGATCGTAGCCGTCAGTACACCCAGCAGGAAGTTAAAACCAAAGATTACCGATCTCATACCCGGGATGAAACTGCCCAGCAGCTTCATCAGCCAGAAGGTCAAGAAATAACAAGCAATTACAAGCGCCACCTGAATAGTCAGCTTATCAACGCTTTCCATCATGGGAATTTCATCTTTAGCTTCCACATCTTCTGCTGCAAAATGGATCGTTCCCGCATCCGCTTTAATCCGATTTTTACTCTTCAAATACGCCAGTCGTATTACACCGCCCAGCGCCGCACTGATAAAGCCCAGCGCCGCCACGGTAAGGCCAAAACTTTTTCCGCCGGCAAATCCATATTCCACTTCGTAAATATTACCATAATTAAGAGCCTGGCCGGTTCCCTGACCAAACCCGAAAGGCAATAGCACACCCGCCGCCGGGAAAAATCCATCGATCACCAGACAGGCAATCATAGTGATGCCGAAGCCTATAATAGCCTGCATCAAATATGTTGCTACCGTGGTCACGCCGGTATTGAAAATCTCGATATTCCGCTGTTTCGTCAGCTTACTGCCGCTGTCTTTCAATGCCGATGCAATAAAGCCCAGTGCCAGCGCATGATATGTAATCACTTCCAACGTAGCCGTTCCGTTTTCTCCAAAAAAAGCAGTTTCAAACATCACGTCTCCGGTGATCAGTTTATATATACCTTCAAATATTAAGATCACACAGCCGCCAATTACCGCCGTAGGAATCAAAGATGCCCGCAAAATCGGCACAGCTTTTTTGATCATGTTTCCCAGCAAAAGACTCAGCAAAAGCACGGCAATAATGTTGAGTGAACCCCAAACACTATAATCCCAAAAATTCTCCATCCGGGTTCCCCTCCTTCACATTCATATAACGGTGATACAGGTTTACATATTTCAAAGCATTAAATCGTTTGTCCCCCTTCACCTGATACACCTTATCGCCAAAATAAATATTCAACTTGTTGCGTCCCAGTACCGCCACCGAAGATACCTCATCGAAGGGCATCATCAGTTCGTCGCCGGTACCCTCACCAATCACGATACGATCGCCATAAAGAGCCACTCCAATTTCATCATGGATCGGCTGTTTCTTCTTATATAAGATCACCTCCGACAGACTGGCTCGATCTCGAAACAGCGGCTCCTCCCGATGCTGCGCCGGATCCAACTGATTCACCACACTATACTGATATTCATACCAGTCCGCCACAAACCGGAACGGAAACTCCCCCTTCACGCCCTGCAGCTCACGACTGGGCAGATACTGTACCTTATTATGACATTTCGTACACTCAATGAAATTGCCATGGCTTTCATGTGCGGCCAGGCCGCAAACCGGACAAACGTAGATCGCTCTTTCCAAATATTCCGCTAAGTGCTTTCCCTTGAACGGGCCGCCCGCACAAGCCTCATTCACATCCAGTTCCGAACGAATGATTTCATAAAGCTCATCATCGGACAGAGTTTTGATTTCTTCCGGCTCCACCACACGGGTCACCTTGGCACTCATTTTTCCTTTACGCACCTGATTACACCATCTGGGTTGTACGCCATATCCATCTTCGATACGAAAGATAGCAAGCGGCAGACCCAGTTTACGCACAAGCTTTGCAATAGATGGTTTGATGTACGCTGTTTTTCCACTGTACGTGCGATTTCCCTCCGGGGCCAATGCAATGGTGCCGCCCTCCTTAGCCACTTGAATGCAGTTCATGATAGCTCTCATATCCAGTGTTTGCTTTTTGATTGGGATCGGATTCACCGCCCAAGTCAAAAGTTTGGAAATGAACCCATTGGAGAAGATATCTTCCGTTGCAATGTAATATACCGGTTTTTTAAAGGCAATACCCACAAAGAACTGATCAAACACCGTCTGATGGTTCATGACGATCAAATATTGGCGATTATTTTCTTCACGAAATTTATGTACTTTCACTCCACATTTCACTCGTAAAAACGCATTGAAAAAAGGACGCGCCAGATTCATGATTACTGCATGTCGTCTTTTGATCCATTTCTTTTTCTTATTTTTTCCTTTTCCGTCTCTCATTGATTCATTCTCCTGTTCAACCACGTCATTTTCACACTTGGCGTGCACGGTGACGTGCATCTTGACGTGCACCGTGACGTGCATCTTGACGTGCACCGTCATATTTTCCGACGATATACATCTTGACGTACATTATAAAATTGTAAGCCCATCATAGGCTACCACTGTTTGTATCGGAAAGTTTAATCGCTGTACGCCATCTAACATTTGATCATGGCCGGTGCGATGATTGATATGAGTTAAATATAAAATACTGTTTTCGTCGATGGTTCCCTGTTCAAAAAGCGTGCACGCCAAATCGTATACGCCTTGCAGATTCATATGGGTACTTTCCGGAGCCATAGGCATTGTGCCGCCTGTCGCTTCACTGATATAAATGTTGACGTACACATTTTTTAAGGCCTCGAGCGTTTCCGGAAAATAGGGACCGCTGTCCAATCCGTAAAAAAGTGTACGCCCATCCGGAAATTCCAGCAAATACATGGCCGAGGTTTCTTTCATATTGCCTTTATGATTTCCTTTAAAAGGAGTCACTTTGATTCCATCGATCTCGATACGCTGACCATAGGTCAGTTTATGAAACTGCACAATGTTTTTTTCTTCCCAGCTGGGCACCATGCCCTTCAGGATCCAATCATTGGAACGCCACCGGTCCACAATATGATACGCATCTTCCGTTAAATAATAGTGGATCGTTCCTTTTCGATATTCGCTTCCCCAGAAGGCTTCCATCAACATATGCTGATTTAAGTGATCTTCATGGGTATGAGTAATCAGCACATGGTTAATGTCGGTCAAATCTCCATATTCCATGCTTTGTATGACTGCATCTGCACCCAAATCAATGATCATAGAATCGCTTACGCGAAAACTGGACCGTTTTCGTTGGTATTTACCTTTTTCTCTGCGCGCCTGCTGGCAGTTTTCGCATCTGCAATAAGGGGACGGAATTCCTTCCGCGGCGCTGGTTCCCCAAAACTGTCCGATCAACATGTATATAACTTCCTTTATTATGTAACTTGATATAAAAATAACTACTTATATTATTGTCCAATTGAAAACCTGTGTCAAGTGTAATATTGCGACATTTTTTCAAATGTGTTATACTGTTTAGAGTTTGTCATAATGTGTGTCGGTGGGACGGACCTACCGCTCGTTTTGTGTACGTCATCTTTTTTACAGGAGTATGCTATGTATTCTAATAAAATTCGACTTCTATCTTCTTTTGGACTTATGTTGGCCGCCATCATTTGGGGCTTCGCTTTTGTGGTAGTCAAAAGCTCACTTGATTTAATTCCCCCTATTTATATGCTGGCTTTTCGTTTCACCCTTGCGGCAGCTGCGCTGACGCTGATCATGCTTCCGAAGCTGCGACACCTGACACGGCGCGACTGGATCAGCGGGGCCGTGCTGGGCACCTTCCTTTTTACGGCGCACGCCGTACAGACCATTGGCTGTCAGTATACCACTGCCGGCAAAAATGCTTTTTTGACGACGATCTATGTGATCATTGTGCCGTTTTTGCACTGGATCATTAACCGAAAGCGCCCCAGCGGTTATGCTGTGACGGCGGCGCTGATCGCCATTGTGGGCATTGGTCTTTTATCGCTTCAGGGTGGCGGCAGCGGTATTAATATCGGCGATGTGCTGACTATTATTTGTGGTTTTATCTACGCCGCACATATTGTTTATATTGATCGATACACCGAAACCCAGGATCCAATCATTTTGACGGTGATGCAGATGGTGTTTGCGGCTGTATTTTCCTGGATTTTTGCGCCGATCTATGACGGCGGCTTTCCCGCTGCCGCTTTTCAGCCACAGATCGTGACGGGCATGTTGTATCTGGGCCTAATGAGTACTATGCTGGGCTTCCTGCTGCAAAATGTGGGACAAAAATACACCGCCCCAAGTACAGCTTCTCTTCTGCTGTCCTTTGAGTCGGTGTTTGGTGTGTTGTTCTCTGTCATTTTCCTGCAGGAAGTATTGACTGCACGCATGATCCTTGGCTGTCTGCTGATGTTCTTCGCCGTGGTCCTGGTGGAAACTAAATTTGCGTTTTTGACAAAGCCTCTGCAGCGTTTACTTAAGTGCAAAGGAGATCAACGTTAATTCTGTTGTTGCGTTACTTTGACGTACACGATTTTTGTGCATAAATTGCATCGAACAATTCGCTGCAGCGCAGCGTAAGCTCGTGGGGCACAACTTCACTTTCGATTTTCCCTTTTTGAATACATTGAACGGCTTCTTCGATCTCATAGACGAAGCCGTTTTTTGTTTGTACGTCAATGAATTCTACTTTTTGATTTTGGGCCACGTCAAATAAATAGGCACGATCGCCATGATGCGGATAAGGCACAACAATGCGACCTCTGCTTCCGGCAATTTCGATGCGTTCATCCGCCATGGCAGTGCATCCGGAATATAAGCTGGCCATCTTTTCATTGTTTTCACCGTAGCTAAGATTCACATGGTTCCACAGGTCAATGCCCGTTTCAGCCCAACCTGCATTGACAGAAAGACGTGCACGTTCACGGCCCCAAAAATAATCGGTCAACTCATAGGAGTACACAGTTAAGTCAAAGGCTGCGCCACCTCCCAAAGCCGGATCAAAATTGCGGCTGTTTTTCACCGGATCAAAAGCATAGCTGATTACGCAGTTGATGTACGTCGGTTTTCCGATTCGCCCTTCTTCCAGCCATTGTTTTGCCTTTTGTACTGCCGGAAGGAAGCGGCTCCACATCGCTTCCATTACAAATATGCCTTTTATTTTTGACTCGTTAAATATATCTTTTGCCTCTTTGCGGTTCATGAACATGGCTTTTTCGCATAACACCGGAACGTTGTACGTCAAACAAAGTTTGGATAATTCATAGTGGAAATTAGGCGTTGTGGCAATATAGACACAGTCGATATTGCCGTCCTTCAGCATAGCTTCGTATGAGTCATAATAACGCTGGACCGAAAATTGACGTGCAAATTTTTCTGCACGCTCCATTGATTTACTGGCTACAGCTACCACATCGCAACCCTCCACACGACGAGCAGCATCTACAAATTTTCCGGCAATGTTACCGGCACCCATAATGGCAAAATTAAAACCCATACGATATTCTCCTTTTATGTACATCATTTAGGTTGTCACTATTTGTGTACGTCAACTTTTTTAGAAGAAAAATTTGACGTACACGTCATCCGATCAGCATTTGGAATCCCAAAAGCAGGAATAATCCGACCACGTTAAACATCATAAAGAGCTTCATGTAACGTCCGGTTCCGCCTGTGGCGGTCCCTGCATCGGCAGCGTATAGTTTTAGCGAAATCAAGCTGGCAAGTGAAGCGATCGGTGTACCCAATCCGCCGATGTTGACGCCAGCCAGAAGGGTACGCCCATTTTCGGTAAACTCAGAAAGAAGCACTGCTGCGGGCACATTGCTGATCACCTGGCTGGCCAGAGCAGAGGTGAGCAGCGCGTTCTTTTCCATGATGCCCGCCAGGAAATTTTGTACTGCCGAAATTTCACCCATATTACCGGCGAAAATGAAAAAACATATGAAAGTCAAAAGCAGTGCATAATCTACCTTTAGAAGCAGCTTACGATCCAGCGCCAGTAAAGCGATCGCTACCACTGCCGTTACGATTCCATAAGGCGCAATGCGGAGCACCGCCAACAAGCAAAGTACAAACAGAATGGCGTATACGCCAAGTTTTCCTTTATTTTCAATGTACGCCTTTCCACTGAAGCTCACTTGAATACTGCGACCGGACACCAGGAAACCGCAAAGCCACAATGCAGCCAAGCTCACCGCCGCCAAGGGCAGCACCGTTTCGAAAAAATCTGCACCCGACATATTATAGTTAGCGTACAGATACAAATTCTGCGGATTTCCAAAGGGTGTGGCCATACTGCCTAAATTGGCAGCCACCGTTTGCAGCACCACAATCAGAGCCGCTTCCTTTTCGCCGCCTACCATTTTGAGTACCAACATTGTAAACGGCACAAAGGTGATCAACGCCACGTCATTGGTGATCAACATAGATGTGAAAAAGGGAAGAGCCACCAAAACCCATCCGATTGTTCGCAGCTTCTTCTCACCGGCCAACATCTTTTGAGCCAGCGCCTCAAACACGCGGCAGCTTTGAAAACCGGCCACCACCGCCATCAAACTAAACAATAAACATAAGACTCTCACATCGATATAATCTATGTACGCCATGGTGGGCGGCACAAAAAACATGGATACCACCGCCGCGATCGCCGCAATGATCAACACCTTTTCTTTTTGAATGATCTCTCGTAGTTTACTTTTATTAAAACTCATATGTATCAGCCTTTTCCGCCCTCGCCGGGGACGGACCTTTCGCAATAAAAAATGCAGTACATTTGTGTGCGCCACATTTGTACTGCATTTATTATAGCATTTCATTCTGCTGCAAGCAATGGAATTATTCAAACCTCATTGTCATCGACCTGACAGCTTCCCGTAAATTACTTACGAATAAACAAAACGCCCAGCGTTTCTTCGCCGCAGTGATTGGTAATGGTTCCACCGGCGGTGGTTTCCAGCACTTCATCGAACTGCTGCAGCTCCGCCACCTTTGCCTTTACCAGTTCAATGGTCTCGGGACGGCACTTAGTATGGGTCACAAAAATACGATTGCCACGGATATCATCGCGGCCGGCCAACTGGCCCTCCACATACTTCTCAACACATTTATCGTAAGCACCGCGATACTTCTTGCCCACATCCATTTTACCATCCTGCACCATGATCACGGGGCGCAGTTTCAGCATATTGGCGCCCAGCGCCACCAAGGACGAACAGCGGCCGCCTTTTGCTAAAAAGTCCAACCGATTCAGAATGAAACTGGCTTCGACTTTAGGTATCAGCTCTTCGATTTCTCGGCAAATGCCTTCCGCATCCATGCCGGCCATCGCCCGGTCGCAGGCCTCCAGCACCAGAAGTCCTGTTCCCGTTGACAAGTTGCGCGAATCGATTACGCGGATGCCGCCAACCTCTTCCGCCGCCAGGCGGGCATTTTGATGGGATACCGACAGCTCACTGCTGAGGCTGAAGTGGATCACCTCATCGTACTTTTTGCGCATTCCTGTAAAGAAATCGATATAATCCTGAATACTGGGAGCCGAAGTTTTCGGCAGCTCACCGGTTTTGGCCACGTATGCATAAATATCATCGGGCTGCATATCTACGCCGTCGCGATAGGACTGATCGCCCATGTTCACGTAGAGCGGTACGGTCTGCACGCCGTACTGCTGCTTCAGCTCAGGCGACAGATCGATGGTGGAATCACCTGTAATTATAATTGACATTTCATTTCCTCCCCTTGCCTATCGGGCCATCGCCCTTTCCGGCAAAAATGTTTGTCAGTTAAAAATAAACACCATAATAATACACGTTGATCGTTACTTTTTCAAGTGGTTCTTGGAGCTACATCAAAATTAAATTTGCGGTTCGATCGGCTCCAAACTATCCTTCAGTACATCCATGAATTCATCGCCGGTAATGGTCTCGTACTGATACAAATACTGGGCCAGCGAGTTGAGCTCCTTCATGTGTGTGCGCAGCAGGTTTTCCGCTTTTGCATACTGTTCCTTTACTACTGCAATCACTTTTCGGTCAACTTCCGCTGCAATTTCCGGCGAGCAAGCCAGCGCGGCATCACCGCCCAAATACTGGTTGCTCATGGTTTCCAGCGCTACCATGCCAAATTCCTCAGTCATACCAAAGCGAGTCACCATGGCACGGGCCAATTTGGTAGCCATTTCGATGTCGTTGGCCGCTCCGGTTGTCACATTGTGGAACATCAGATCCTCCGCCACACGGCCTCCGGTATACGTCGCGATTTTATTTTCGATCTCTTCCTTCGACATCAGATTATGATCATCCTGCTCCACCTGCATGGTGTAGCCCAGCGCACCGGAGGTTCGAGGAATGATGGTGATCTTGGTCACCGGCGCCGAATGGCTTTGCAGTGCGGCCACCAAAGCATGGCCGATTTCATGATAGGCCACCACCATTTTTTCATGATCCGACAAAATCGCATTCTTTTTCTGGTATCCGGCGATCACGACTTCTACGCTTTCTTCCAAGTCCGATTGCGTCACAAATTTCCGGCCGGCTCGCACTGCGCGCAGTGCTGCTTCATTGACCATGTTGGCCAGTTCCGCACCGGATGCACCCGCCGCCATTTTAGCAATGGCCCCGAAATCCACTCTGTCGGCTACTTTCACCTTTTTGGCGTGCACTTTTAAAATCGCTTCACGCCCTGCCAGATCCGGCAGTTCTACCGGAATACGACGGTCAAAGCGCCCAGGGCGCAAAAGGGCCGGATCGAGTGAGTCCGGTCGGTTGGTCGCCGCGAGAATGATGACACCCTTGCTAGCGTTAAAGCCATCCATTTCTGTCAGAAGCTGGTTCAAGGTTTGTTCTCGTTCATCGTTGCCGCCGATGTTGGCTGCGGTATCACGTTTTTTGCCAATGGTATCGATCTCATCGATGAAGACGATACAGGGTGCTTTTTCGTTGGCCTGTTTGAACAGATCTCTTACCTTCGCTGCACCCATACCAACGAACATCTCCACAAATTCCGAACCGGAAATAGAAAAGAACGGTACATTTGCTTCACCGGCTACAGCCTTGGCAAGTAGTGTTTTACCGGTACCGGGAGGGCCTACCAGCAGAGCACCTTTGGGGATTTGAGCACCGATCTCCGCATATCGCTGCGGATTATGCAGATAATCTACGATTTCAGTCAACAGTTCCTTAGCTTCATCTTCACCGGCTACATCTTTAAATCGGATGCCATCGGTGGATTGAACGTACACTTTAGCATTACTTTTACCAAAGGACATGAAGTCACCGCCACCACCCATACCTCCGGGCCCCATTTTTTTCATAACGAAACGCATCAGTAACTGACCAATCACAATGAACATGACCATCGGCAAGATCCATGTCAGCAAAATACTGAGAAGCGGCGACATCTGCTCCACAATGGGAGCTCCGTATTTAAGTATTCCGGCTTGCTCTAAACGATCCACCAAAAATGGATCTTCCATTCGTCCGGTTGTATAATAGCTCACCGGATCATTATTATCGGAAAATTTAATTTCGGTATCCGTTACCTGTACCTCTCCCAGTTCTCCTTCTTTTGCCATTTTCAAAAATTCGCCGTAATCCACTTCTTTGAATTCCGGTGACATCAAACTGGGAAATACAAACATATTCAGTAGCATCATAACTGCCATTACAATGACCAAATAAAAGATAAATGGTTTTTTAGGCGTTTTAACTTCCTGCATTTTTCTCTCCGTTTCCTATTTTTTAGGGATTATTTGACGTACACATATTATTTGCATATAATACTTCATCTTAAATGCATTATCTAATATGAAAATTCCCTTCCATAGTCATCCTATACCTTGAATATGAAGCTAAAACGTAGAATCTTTGAACATTTTGTAAAAGTCTTACAATTTATCTTTTTTGTACGTTTTATACTCTCTTCTTTTACAGTTGCATTATCAAAGTTTCCAACTCTTTTATCGTGTCAACAATGTACGTCGCTCCTGCTGCTTCCAGTTCGTCCGGCTTCGCATATCCAAAGCGTACACCGATACTTTCCATGTTGCATGCTTTCGCTCCATCAATGTCATGATGACGGTCACCCACCATAATCGCCTTTTGACAAATATCTTGAATCGATTGAGCGTTAACGCTCTCCTCACCATTTTCTGCTTTCATAGCTACCTGTCGCAACACCTCTTCAATGACCTCTGCCTTGTTTGTACGACGTCCATCCAGTTCACTGCCCACTAGGATGTCGAAATATTCGTATACGCCATACTTTTCTATGATTTTCTTGGCGTATATCTCCGGTTTTGATGTAGCCAGACAGATCACTTTCCCATTTTCCCGTAGCTTTTCCAGCATTTCATGTACACCTTCAAATACCTTGTTTTCAAAAATGCCAATAGTAGAAAAGCGTTCACGATATTTTGCTACTGCTCTCTCTGCTTCCTCTTCAGTCAATTCATAATATTTTACAAACGACTGCAGCAACGGAGGCCCAATAAAACAGGTTAAATTGTCTAAATTTGGTTCATCAATTCCAAATGCTGCTAAAGCATATTGAACGCATTTTGTGATTCCTTCTTTTGGATCCGTCAATGTGCCGTCCAAATCAAACAAGACGTATACTTTTCCATCGTCTCTTTGACAAACACTTTTTTCCATCGCTATCATATACTCCTTTGCCTCTAAATTTCCACCATATCCGCCTATTCCCATAATACATGGATTGCTTTCTCTGCACGTCAACTTCATTTTCCAAATATCTTGACGTACATACAATAACTTGATAATATGTAACTGTGTCAGAGGGACGGATCTTTCAGTTTTTACTAATATTCGTACAAATCCTTAACAGGTAAAAAAGCTCTTGCCTCATCTCTGGCAAGAGCTTTCTTTTAATTAATCTTCAAAGTTAAACAGTTCAGCGTTGCGTTTCTGGAACTCATCATATACGGCATCCAGTTCTTCTTCGCTCTCCAGACCCATGTAAGTCTCAGATTCGCCGTCCTCATCGGGAACGATGCGGTACAGCTGTACCATCTGGCTTTCTTCTTCATCTTCTACCACGGGAATAATAGCGATATACTCCTGACCGTTATAAGGAACAACATCTAATAATTCGAATTCAACTTCATTACCCTGCTCATCGGTCAGCGCAATGATGCTCATCTCTTCTCTTTCCTGATCGCTCATTTGATTTCTCCTTTTCAATCCTGTCAATATGCTTCGACTGAAGCCACATATAGTATATCATACTTTATTTTTGAAAGAAAGGTTTATTTTTATGCTTTCTCATCTTTTTGACGTGCAAACCGTTTGGGACACTTTAACTCATACAGACCTTCCCATTGTTATGTATGGTACCGGTGACGGTGCCGATAAAATTATCAACGTCATGGAAACTTTAGGGATTCCGCTGACTGCCATTTTTGTTAGCGACGACTTTTATCGGGGTCAAATGTTTCGCGGACATCAAGTCACCACACTATCTGCTCTTGAAAAACAATATTCTGATTTCATTATCGTAGTAGCTTTCGGATCACACTTACCCGAGATTTTAGAGCGTGTACGTCAAATGGATCTGCGTCATCCGCTTTATGTTCCCGATGTTCCGGTCTACGGTGATCAACTATTTGATTTTTCTTTTGCACGTCAACATAAAGACGAACTTATGCAGGCGTACACTTTTCTTGCCGACGCTACTTCACGCCAAGTTTTCCGTGATGTTCTTGAGTACAAACTTACCGGAAAACTTAGTCCTCTATTGTCTGCCACATCTTCCAAAGAGGAAGTATTTGATCGATTGATTCCTATTGGACTCGATGAACGTTATTTGGATCTTGGAGCCTATCGTGGTGACACAGTCGCTGAATTTCTTTCCGCCTGCGGCGGTCAATATGCTTCAATAACCGCCTTAGAGCCCGATCCTCGAACATATAAAAAACTGGAAGCGTATACGTCAACATTAAAAAATACCCTCGCGCTCCCCTATGGCGTATCCGATCGAAATGAAATAGCGTACATGAAAACGGGGCGCGGGCGCGGCAGCAACCGAGGCGGCGACACTCCGATCCAAATGGTATCCATCGATGAACTTAACACTCCCTTTTCCTATATTAAAATGGATGTGGAAGGTTCCGAAGCGGCAGCTCTTCATGGCGGAGCGTATACGCTCAAAACATATATGCCCAAATTGAACGTCGCCTGTTATCATCGCAGTGAGGATCTGTATCACCTGCCATTGCTAATTCATGAATTACAGCCTGATTATAAAATATATATGCGCCGTCACCCCTGCCTTCCCTGTTGGGATCTGAATCTTTATTGCATATAAATTTCCAAAAATAAAAGAACAGTCCGTATGAACGCCGCTCTTACACAAGCAGCTTTCATGCGGACTGTTTTACGTAGTCATCAACAAACAAATTTATCTTTCCTTGCCATACTGCTGCAGCATCTCATGCTTCAAATCATATAGACGCTGTGACAGATCCACCGGAATCGTTTGAGCGTTCACCAAACGACGGCTTTCCGGCCAAAGTTTTTCAACTTCGGTTTTGCAGTAATCACGAATTTGATTTACACTAGGACTATTGTAAACACACTTACCATCAATGAAAATCGGCACCAACATCTCGCGAAGCGTATAACTTCCGGCTTTAAATGTCATACGTTTCCAAGTGTTATTCGGATCAAAAATCGTCAATTCTTCATTTTCATTATATACTTCTTCTTCCAAAGCAATCAAATCCGCCTTCATCATGCCCGTTGCCTTATCATAAATTCGAAGGATCTTTTTATATCCCGGATTCGTCACTTTCGCAGGATTATCAGACAACTTGATTTTGGCCTTTAACGTTCCATTTTCTGTTTCTTCAGCCGCCAATTTGTATACGCCACCAAAAGACGGATTATCCTGAGCGGTGATCATCTTCGTGCCCACTCCCCACAGGCTGATTTTAGACCCCTGCAGTTTCAAATCTCGAATCAAAAATTCATCCAGATCACTGGAAGCCGAAATGATCGCATCCTCAAAACCGGCTTCATCAAGCATCTTCTTAGCTTCTTTTGAAAGATACGCCAAATCACCGCTATCCAAACGTATACCATACATCTTCGACTGGATTCCGGCTTCTTTCATTTCTTTAAACACCTTAATTGCATTAGGCACGCCCGATCCTAACGTATCGTATGTGTCCACCAACAAAATACACATATCAGGGAACAATTTCGCATACGCCCGAAATGCTTCGATCTCACTATCAAAACTCATAACCCAACTATGAGCATGGGTTCCTCTCGGTGAAACTCCAAATTTTTGTGCACACCAAACATTAGACGTACCTATACAGCCGCCAATGATAGCTGCACGTGCACCCAAAGTTCCTGCATCGGGTCCCTGGGCTCTGCGAAGTCCAAATTCCATAACCGGATCACCTTTCGCCGCCCAATTTACACGCACCGATTTAGTTGCAATCAAACTTTGATGATTGATCAAACATAACATCGTTGTCTCAATCAGCTGTGCCTCGATCAACGGAGCCTTCACTCGCACCAATGGCTCACCAGGGAACACAACACTCCCCTCCGGAATGGCGTATATTTCACCGGAAAATCTAAAACCACGCAAATACTTCAAGAAATCCTCTTCAAATATTCCCGTACTCTCCAGATACGCAATATCATCATAACTAAAATGCAGATTTTTAATATATTCAATCAACTGATCCAATCCTGCCGTAACCGAAAAAGCCGCATGGAAAGGATTCTCACGGAAAAACAAATCAAAAACCGAGATTTTATCCGTCTTACCATACTTATAATATCCCTGCATCATCGTCAACTGATATAAATCTGTCAGCATCGTTAAATTCGTATCTGTATACATTTTCAATTACTCCTTTTGTATAAATATTGACGTCCACTTTTTCCAATTTGCACTATGCTCCCTGCACGCTCCCACACACGAACCGCATAGGCCGTGGTTGTAGCCGAGAGTTTTATCGCTTTCGCCAAGTCTTTTCTGGTAAACTCCATTGGAAGTTCCGGCAGCAAAGCTGCAAAGTCAGATGGAGCGTCCACCCTAACAATCGAATCAATTGCTGTCGGATACCGCTCCATACGATGAGAACCCCGCTTTTTGTCGATGTTCCATCCATCCAGCAGTCGAAACTCTTCTACATCCATTAATAGGGCTGCAAAACTCAAGTTCGGATGATTTTGCAGCTTTGGAAGTCGATAGATTTCCGGTAGAATATCTGTTGCACGTCCTTTTCTTGGTGACTTTCTTCTGGATACTACTTCACCAGTTTCAGGGTCTACCCAGCATAAATATTTTTCTCGCACAATCGGATGCACCACAGTCACATGATAATCCTTTAAAAAATAACCAAGTTTATCGCGTAACCGATCAAAACCTTTTGTTTGTATTTCGATAATTTGTCCCGTTTCTTTTTGAAAGATATCCGCCACGTAAGATCCAATTGGTATCTCATGACAGCTCTCATCCGGTTCCAAGTAATATTTTAATGTACTATGTACCAGCCGCTCACTTTGCGTACCAATTCCTTGACGTAGACGTATTTTAGCTCGTTCCATGGCAAGTGCCAAATGCTCCTGCTCCGTCATCCAAGTTCTCCCTTCTGTACGGCTATATACAAGTGTTGTAAAATTCAAGATCCGTCCCCTTAACACAAAACAGTCCATAAATGACAGTATATCTGCTGTCTTGTCACCTGTCAACCTTGAATTTAACAGAAAATCGGTAAATCTTTTCTATCCCTTTCATATACTATATTATTATTGCCTAATGGAGATTTATATGGTTCAAGTCGATACTGATCTAACTATGGCTCTTGCCTTGACGGACACTGAAATTAATAATTCACAAACTCTAAAAGTAGGCTATGACCCTCTCACTCGCTCCTGGGAAATCATCATTCGTTACCATGGCGACTTGACAGTCATTGCTGAAAACATATCTGCCCCGCCACCTGAAATCCTTACCGAACAATATGCCATCATGCAACTAACTTCTTCACAAATTGATGCCATTTTACAGTATCCTGAAATTGAATACTTAGAAAAGCCCAAAGGTCTCCTTTTAAACTCAGATGCTCAACTTTTGGATGCCTGTATTGAACCCATCCGCAGTTTCTCAGACATCAATCTATTTGGACGAGGAACACTAATTGCAATTTTAGATTCCGGCATCGACTATCGCCATCCAGATTTTATTCAAGAAGATGGTACCAGTCGCATTGTTGCTTTGTGGGATCAAACAGGAAGTACCGAGCCACCCCCACCCGGTTTTCAACAAGGTAGTCTTTACACTCAGGCGCTCATTACTTCTGCCATCAGTAATCCTTCCTTAGTTCCATCGCAGGATCAAATTGGACATGGCACACACGTCGCCGGAATTGCAGCCGGTAATGGACGTGCATCAAATGGACAGTATGTTGGTGTGGCACCAGAAGCTGAATTACTTATCGTCAAACTAGCAAATAGTGATGGTTATGGTTTTTCCAAAACCACCGCTCTCATGCGAGGTATTCAATTTGCGATCCAAACCGCAATTACTTTAGGCCGTCCCCTTTCCATTAATCTAAGTTTAGGCACAAATGATGGCGGACACGATGGCTTTTCTCTTTTTGAAACATATATCGACGATATGTCCAATCGATGGTTAACATCTATTATTGTTGCCGCAGGTAATCAAGGAAATGCACGTTCCCATTCTGCCTTGATCCTACAAAGAGGACAGTCTCACACTGTTGAATTTCAAATTGGACCTTTACAATCCTCATTATCAATTCAAGTATGGAAAAATTTTTCTGATGAGTTGACTCTTGGTATTACTTCACCTAACGGCATTTATACCGGACAAATTATTTCTCAAAATATCGTTTATAAAACCACTCTTATGAACTCCAAAATTGCAGTTTATTATAGTCCCCCTTCTCCCTATACGTCATCTTCTTCAATCTTAATTGAAATGACGGGTACACCATTAGATTCCGGAATTTGGACATTAACTTTAAGTGCCGGCGAAATAGTAGATGGTTCTTGTAATATTTGGATGAACCCATCTAACACTGCACGAAATCAAACTTTTTTCCTTATTCCATCTGAAGATATAACCATCACAATGCCCGCCACAGCACTTAATCCCATTTCAGTAGCGGCGTATAACTCTTCCAACGGTGCGATTGCTAGTTTTTCCGGTCGTGGCTTTACTCGAACTGATAATGCCACCAAACCAGATTTGGCAGCGCCAGGTGTAGATATTGTCTCCTGTTGGCCCGGTGGCGGATACCAAACTCTCTCTGGTACCAGCATGGCTGCGCCCTATGTTTGCGGCTGTGCCGCACTCCTTATGGAATGGGGTATTTTACGCGGTAATGATCGTTTCTTGTATGGTCAAAGGCTAAAAGCATTTCTTCAAAAAGGTGCCAAACGACAGATTAGTCGCAATTATCCTAACCGCGATTTTGGATATGGAACCTTATGTTTTGTCCAAAGCTTATACGCCACATCATTTTCTTCCGCTTTTTCAAATCCAATACCCGTTTCTGCTCAATCTAAAGATGATTGTGTTAATATACGCAATAGTGAAGAATTTATCGACTTAATTACTGATGCGAATACATCAGATTTTTTTATAAATGAATGCCGTCTTCCCCTTGGTACCGGGCAATTTTTAAATTTTTATCAACTCCCGCGTGGCGGAGATGCAGCAACAATATATTCATACTTTAATTTCAACCAAATTCCAACTGTTTATGGTTTAGCACAAAATTTTTCGAATCAGTTAGCATTAGAAGCTACCGGTATCGCCACTGTAGCAAGACGTACACTTAATCCATTGACAGGAAAGGGTGTATTGATTGCAGTGATTGATTCAGGTATTAACTATATGCATCCTGCGTTTAGACGTACAGATGGTACAACAATTATTGAAAACATTTGGGATCAAAATTCAAATCAAATATACTCTCGTTCAAACATTCAAGCTGCCTTAGATCAAGATGTACGTCTTCCTATTTTCGATACAGTGGGGCACGGAACATTTGTAGCCGGTGTGGCTGCCGGGCAGCCTGATTCAGCCACGAATTTTACAGGAGCAGCCTTTGGCAGCAATCTTATCTGTGTAAATTTAAAACCTGCAAAAAATAATCTTAGAGCCTTTTATGGGATTTCTCCCGAAGTTCCGGCATATAGCTCCGCAGATGTAATTTTAGGCATTCAATATGTACTAACACTCGCAGGACAATTGAATCGTCCTTTGGTTATACCACTTACTTTAACAACAAATCTAGGAGCCCACGATGGATCTGATCCCGTAGAATTATACCTGAGTCGTTTAGCTAATGCACGTGGATTATGTATTATAACCCCCGCCGGTAATGAAACTGGTCGTGGTAAACACTATAGAGGAACATTAACGCCAAACGATACTGTTGAATTTTTTGTTGCAGAAAATGAAACCTCCGTTCTTCTCAATTTTGTAGGTAATGATCCTGACTCATTCAGCCTCTCGTTGCAATCGCCTCTTGGTAATATTGTAGAACGTCTTCCTCGCTCTGCTGTACGCTTAAATCGTTTTCCTCTTGTAGGTGAAACTACACGAGTTTCTATTCGCTATTATGATCAAATCACTCCACAAGCTTATATCCGTCTCGACACACCCACTCCCGGAATTTGGCGTATACAAGTGTTTGGAGATAGAGCCATAAACGGAAATTATGACATTTGGCTTCCTATACAAAATTTTGGACAACCCAATACTCGCTTTTTAAGTCCGTCACCAGATAGCACTGTCACCGTTCCAGGCACTGGACCAAGGGTTATCACCGTTGGTGGCTATGACCCTTTAACCAATCGTCTTTATGAACAATCCGGTCGTGGTCCAACTCGTTCCGGTTTTATACGTCCTTCTTTTGTTGCTCCTGCTGTTGACGTATACGGTCCTTTCGGTAATACCTATCGGCCTATTACAGGAACAAGCGCTGCAGCAGCTTTAACAGCCGGAGCCGCTGCACAAATTCTTCAATGGGGTATTGTAGAAGGAAATGATACTACCATGAATACGCTTTCCATTCAATCCCAATTACTCCGTTGTGCTACACGACAACTTGGAATAAACTACCCCAATAATTCTCAAGGCTACGGAACGTTGAACATTCAATCTTGTATTTAATTTTTCATATAATATTATATAATTTAAATCATTCTTGCGATTTTTATTGAAATTTTAGAAGGTTCTTTCCCAATATAGGTAGTGCACTCCCTTTTCTCTTACTACAAAATCGATTATAATGATATTTTAGAAAACTATTTTCTACTTTTTATACTTTCCAAGAAAGGAGATGTTTTTAAATGATACAAGAAGATATCCGTGAGCACACTGCACATTGCCTGAATACATATCGCGAAAAAATGCAGTATTCCCAAGAACACATGGCTGAACTCTGTAACTTATCTTTAAAAGGTTACAAAAACCTTGAACAAGGAACAAGTATTCCCTCTTTGGCAACTGCTTTACGTATTCATGAAGTAACAGGAATGGATTTAAACACACTAACCCTTCCTGAATAATTACTAAATAAGACAAAAGCGTTATTCATTGTTTCAACAATGATAACGCTTTTGTCTTATTTAGCAATTATTAATAATCTTATTCTGCAATAGCCAATTTTTTAGTTTTTCAAACGTATCTTGACTAATATCATGCTCTATCCTGCAGGCTTCTTCTTTTGCAGTTTCAGAATCAACCCCAATTTCAATCAATATGGTAGAAATCAGCTGATGTCTCTCATAAATTCTATTAGCAATTTCATATCCTATATTTGACAAAGTAATATACCCATCTGCATCCATTACTATATAGCCGTCTTCTCTTAAATGCTTCATGGCAACACTCACACTAGGTTTGCTAAAGTTCAATTCATTTACTATATCAATAGATCGGACAAATTGTTTTCTTTTACTTAATACTAAAATCGTTTCTAAATAATTTTCGGCTGATTCGTGTATTTTCATTTTCCCCCTCCAAGCTTTTTCTTTTTATCATACCAAAAACAAACAACAAATTCAATATAAAAAGTGGGACAGGAATCTCTTCCTCTCCCACTAACTGTTAATTTATACCTCAGGAACCTCAATTTTAACTTCGCAACCTGCTTCAGCAGAACGACGAATACCATCGATAATAGCCTGATTGTAAATAATCTGCTCAGTCGGTACAGGTGCATTACCATTTGTTCTGATTGCATCCAAGAAGGAACGAATCTTCTTATAGAACAAATCATCAGTATTACTGCTGATAATCGGAATTTCCGTTTCCACCTGAGCCCCAGCTACTTCATGATATATCTTCATAGGACCACCAACTGATCCATTCCAACATTCAGTAGAAGGAATTCTTAAACTACCTTCTGTACCCATGATGATCGTATCACCAGGAGTATCCAAATTCATGGCCCATGCAATTCTGAAGTCCAGAATAATGTCTCCTTCCAAACGGATAAATGCGGCAGCAAAATCATCTACAGTAAATTTTTCAGCATATTCAGGATGAGAAGGATAATAGCTCGGACGAGTACCAAAGAATGCTGACTTGTAACCAGATACAGTAAGAGGTTTAGGATAACCAATTGCATTCAAAACCATGTCTAAACTGTAACAGCCAATATCACCCAATGCTCCAATACCAGCAGTCTTATCTTCAATAAAAGTAGTACCATACGGAGTCGGAATGCCGCGTCTACGGCCGCCACCGGTCTGAATATAGTAAATCTTACCCAACGCACCGGAATCAACAATCTTTTTAATCATCTGCATGTTAGCATCCAAACGAGGCTGGAATCCAATGGAAAGAATCTTTCCGGATTCTTTTTCAGCTTTTCTCATTTCAACAGCTTCTTCCAGTGTTACACACATCGGCTTTTCACACATAACATGTACGCCTTTTTTCAGGGCAGCAATAGTACATTCTGCATGTGTTCTATTATATGTACAAACACTAACTGCATCCAGTTCTTCGTTATCCAACATCGACTGATGATCTGGATAGCAACGAACACCTTCCAAACCATTTGCTTCACAGAAAGCCTCTGCCTTACCGGGTACTAAATCCGCAGCGGCAACGATTTCAATATCAGGGCATCGTTTGTAACTAATTATATGGGACTCTGCAATCCAACCGGTACCAATAATACCAATTTTCAGTTTAGGAAGGGTTGTATAATCCTGATTAACAACGATTTCTTCTTTAAAACGATCTAAGATATTTGCCATTTTAAACTCTCCTTTTTACAAAATTTACGTGAGATCACGAATGCATCGATATGCTCATTATATATATCTATAAAACAAAAGTCAATCCATTTTGTAATCGTTCTTATGACTGACATATGATCTTCTCTCCAATAAACATCCAATAAAAAAAGCCCTCAGCATGTAGCCGGGACGCACCTTTGATACAGAGAAATTTCATTTCAACATTTCTCTTTTTTAAATTTTTTACTTTACATTCGCCAGCAGCTTTTCAATTGACAAACCATCAATTGATTTGTCTGTTGTTACGATAAGATTGCATCCTTCTGAAAATCCAATAGATTCATAGAACAACTTTTTCCTTTCCCATTTTGCAGCATATTCAGGAATATCTAACATTCCTAGGTGTTCCCAAATAATCATTTTTCCATTAAGAAAGATAATAAAATCCGGTAAAATCTTTTTTCCTTGAATTATAAGTGCTTTTTCATACAAATAAGCAATCCCTTTTATATTTAATTCATTTGCAATTTTTCGTTCTGCTCTCGAACGTACTAAATCACCCTTTACCGTCATATAATAGCATCTTTCTTTAAAAGGACTCTTTCGTGCTTTATTCAATCCTTTTTTTAACTTCTGTGACTTAATTTCCCACTCAAGATCTTGGAACGAAACAGAAAATACAGCTAATCCCTTCTTAATTTTCTGTATTTCCTGTTTTAAATTTTTTAATTTATCCCATTTCTTCCTTCTTTCATTAATCCACTTCACTGCCCAACCCATATCTTTTTTTTGAATATAGCGTTGTATCTTTCTTTTTCCTTTTTGTTTTCTTTTATCATAATATTGATAATACGCATATTTTACTGCGTTATTTTTCTTTTGTTTGTCTTTTCTTTTCCTTTCTTTCCAAACAATACCACCTGCAGATGCATCCAAAAACACTCCCTCTAGTTTTTCAATTTTTAAAAACATAGAAACATATCTTTTTTTCATAGGTACAATGATTGTGTTATATCGTCCCATGCGCACTTCTCCTATCCTTTTTAACAGGTGTTCCACAAGTCAATTTACAATTCCCCTATAACTCGTGTCCATACCTTTAAGGGAATGTTTTATTTTATCATATATTCCTTTCAAATGAAACCCTTTTTTAACCAAGAGCAACATCCAATGTCATCATGATCAAAAATCCTATCATCACACCAATAGTACCTGCATTCGTTTTTTTTCCTTTTTGGAAAGCCGGTATTAATTCATCCACTACTACATAAATCATTGCTCCAGCCGCAAATGATAACAACCAGGGTAGTAAATACTGTACTGTTCCCACAAGAAATACTGTCAGTACACCACCAATCGGTTCTACACATCCCGAAAGGCTACCATAAAAAAAAGAGTTACGCTTTCTTGTTCCTCCTTGATACAACGGCAAAGATACCGCTGCCCCTTCTGGGAAATTTTGTACGCCAATTGCCGCTGCTAATGCCACTGCCGCAACCATTGAATTATTGATAGGATCTTTTACCGCCAATGCAAATGATAACCCCACTGCCATACCTTCCGGTATATTATGAAGTGTAATAGCAGTAAATAACTTACTGACCCCATTCAAATCAGCGGTTGTTTTTTGATTTTCAGTTAATCGAATTGATATTGTATCCAAAACATAAAAGAAGACACTTCCCACTAAAAAGCCACCCATTATCGGAACCCATGGCACGTTAATCGATTTGGAAGCCTGCTCTAACGCTGGTAACAGCAAAGACCATACAGATGCAGCCAGCATAACTCCCGATGCAAATCCCAAAAATATATTTTGTAGTTTTTCCGTTTTATTTTCATGTACGAGAAAAACTGTGGCAGCCCCACACGCCGTCATCGTGAAAGTAAAAAGAGTACCCGCCAAAGCGTACAAACATGCAACTACAATATTCAAATCAAACTCCTATATTCTTTTTAAATTATAATATGCAAATCCACTAAAACCTGTTTCTATTAAGTGTGATTTTCTATATTTCGCTTGACATTTCTTTACTATACCCATATAATATTTATGTAATTATAGTTTTTTTCTATTGCACGGGCGAGGGTGCATCCTCGCCCGTCTTTGTAACATTTTTCTCATTAGTCCTCTTTTTGTGATATTGGTTTCCGTGACAAATCAATTATCACAACGCTGTAAACAATTTGTTTATGGTGCAGGTCAGTTCCCAGGTGGAGCTGACCTTCTTTTTTTAATTAGGAGGGAATTATGAAACCTTTTTCTCTTATTTTCCTTTTTATTGGTCTTTTTTTCTGCTTTGCTTCTTATGGATATCAAATGATAGGTTTACTTTTCATTTTTCTTTCATTCATGATATTTTTATTTTCGAAGCATCGAAAGCTATTTGGTGGCTTACTTGCACTGATTTGCCCCCTCCTGCTGATTTTTGAAATTCCTATCATTACTGCTGCCTATTCCGATCTTCCTGCCGATACCGACTATTTAATTATTCTTGGTGCTGGCGTAAATGGAACCACCCCTTCTCTATCTCTTCTTGACCGTTTAGAAGCTGCGACGGATTATTTACATACTCATTCTGACTGTATGGTGATCGTCAGCGGCGGTCAAGGTGCTGGTGAAGATATCTCAGAAGCAGACGCAATGAAAACTTATCTGCTAAACCAAGGAATACAGCAAAACCGAATCATTATAGAAGATCAGTCCTCTAACACAATTGAAAATATTACTTTTTCTTATCAACTCATTTCTACGAAAAATAAAAATTCGACAGTTGCTATTGTATCCAGTGAATATCATATATTTCGCGCTAAGTTGATTGCAAAAAATCTAGGTCACGATGTGTACGCTTTAGCAGCACCTACTACTAATTGGTTGCTAAAAATCAACTATTTTCTGCGTGAGGTACCAGCACTTGTTAAAACTTGGTTTATGCTGCTATAATTTTTCTCTAATTAAATAAAAAAGCCCGCAGCATTGCGGGCGGATTTCAAAAGCAGTGGTCATCTTCACGCTACGCGTGCCACTGCTTATTTCTTTGCAGCTTATTCTTTTCCAATTATATCCCACGGTGTCAACATTCCAAGTAATTTCCCCGTTGAAGATCCGTCACTCGTAATGAAAATCGCCACCAAGCGTTTATGCTTCATACCATTTCCTCGTTCAAATGCTCTTTGCGCATCCCAATAGGTATGCTCAGGCGTCATAAACAAAAAACGTTCACAGGTATGATCTTCAATAGATGTAAACTGCGAAAAATCAGAGATAAGAGCATCATCTATATTGAATTTACACTCAGGATATGCCAACTGATATGAAAACAACGTACTAACACTAAATACACCCATGAATTTCTTATTGACCACGATCGGTATATGAGAAAAGCCACGCTTCTCCATGTTTTCCATGACTGTATACGCTTTTTGATTGGGATCTGTCATCATAAGCTCAGATGTAGGTGTAGCATATTGCATCACAGTAGGCGGTGCTTCCAAACGTGCAATGGCATCTCGTAATGTTTGTAGAAGTGCAGGGGCCGGTTCAACTACCGGAGCACCATCCATGTTAGGATTATGAGTTAACAAATTTCGCACTTCACGGCACAAATCCAACTCGTCTCTGTACTCTCGGCCAGCGGGCTCATTAATAAAACGTGTCACTGCATTGCCGCGCCGTCCGACGGCTTCTCCGTATTTTTCGTCCAGCAATGCCTCCATTTGTTTGTACAGATCCAAAAACTCCTGTGCACTCATAATTTCACCTTCCTTATATTTCTGCACGTCAAAATTTTTCATTGAATCGGCATGACGTAGAACAAAATCATAAAATAATGAAACAAACTTCCGATAATACAAAAGATATGAAATACAGAATGAATATATGCTTTTTTCTTTCCCAGCCCATACAAAACAGCTCCAATTGTGTACGCTACACCGCCCATTGCTAAAAGTAGAGTACCTGTGGAACCCAACACCTGTGCTGTCTGTCTAATAAAAAATATAATGCACCATCCCATTCCCAAATAGCAAATCATTGAAAAAACTTTGTACTTTTTCAAATCAATAGCCGTCAAAACAATGGCCAATATTGCACAACCCCAAATTACACCAAAAATGGTCCACGCTATTCCGGGATATACAGGCCGCATAGCTGACAGCATAACCGGCGTATATGTTCCGGCAATCAATAAATAGATGGTACAATGATCGATCACCTGAAATACCTTTTTTGCCATCTCAGGTTTTAAACCATGATAAATGCTGGACATCGTGTATAGTAAAATCATGGAAGTTCCGTAGATTGATCCTCCCACAACTGACCATGCAGTACCACGCAAGGCTCCCATTAGAATGCACGACACCAATACTACCACCGCAATACCGCCTCCCACGATATGGCTGGTCATGTTAAAAATTTCCTCCCCACGAGTATACGTCGGCAATTTTCGATCCCGCAGTTTTGTTCTCTTTTTCATAAAATTATACGCCTCCTGTAATTTTTCCCTTTGATATAGTAATTATATCATCGTGTACGTCAAGTGTCAAAAGACGTAAAACGAAAGCGTACACATAACCGCTATCCGTCAAAATAAAATAACCGACGGTGCAATCCATTCTCAGGATTACACAATCGGTTATTCAAAGCGATCTAAATCATCAATTTTCCCGCTCGGCGGGTCTGAAAATTTTTCGATTCACACTCAATTACAGCTTACGGGCGAATCTCGGTCTTACCGCCCATGTAAGGACGCAGTACTTCAGGAATGCGCACGCTGCCGTCGGCCTGCAGATTGTTCTCCAGGAATGCAATCAACATACGCGGAGGAGCCACTACAGTATTATTCAAAGTATGAGCAAAGTACTTACCGTTTTCGCCGTTTACACGAATCTTCAGACGGCGAGCCTGTGCATCACCCAGGTTAGAGCAGCTACCTACTTCGAAATACTTCTTCTGACGGGGAGACCAAGCTTCAACGTCTACGGATTTCACTTTAAGGTCAGCCAGGTCACCGGAGCAGCACTCCAGAGTACGCACGGGAATATCCAGGCTGCGGAACAGATCCACAGTATTCTGCCACATTTTCTCGTACCACATCATGCTGTCTTCGGGCTTGCAGACAACGATCATTTCCTGCTTTTCGAACTGGTGAATACGGTATACGCCGCGCTCCTCCAGACCATGAGCACCCTTCTCCTTACGGAAGCAGGGAGAATAGCTGGTCAGAGTCTGAGGCAGCTGTTCCTCGGGTACGATGGTATCGATGAACTTACCGATCATGGAATGTTCACTGGTACCGATCAGGAACAGGTCCTCGCCCTCGATTTTGTACATCATAGCTTCCATTTCATCAAAGCTCATTACGCCAGTCACCACGTTACTGCGGATCATGAAAGGCGGAATGCAATAGGTAAAACCGCGGTCGATCATGAAATCACGGGCATAAGAAATCACTGCAGAATGCAGACGGGCAATGTCACCCATCAAATAGTAGAAACCGTTACCGGCAACTTTACGAGCGCTGTCCAGATCGATGCCATGCAGCTTTTCCATAATATCGGTGTGATAGGGAACCTCAAACTCGGGCACAACGGGCTCACCAAAGCGCTCCAGTTCCACGTTTTCGCTGTCATCTTTACCGATCGGTACACTGGGATCGATAATGTTGGGAATGGTCATCATGATCTTCTGGATTTTTTCAGCCAGTTCGGTCTCCTTCTGCTCAAGCTCAGCTAAACGTGCAGACGCCTCAGTCACCTGTTTCTTCACCTGTTCAGCCTCTTCCTTCAGGCCCTTCGCCATCAAACCGCCGATCTGCTTAGAGATCTTGTTACGGTTGGCACGCAGGGCATCAGCCTCCTGCTTCACTTTACGGCTTTCGATATCCAGCTCGATCACCTCATCTACCATCGGCAGTTTGCGATCCTGGAACTTGTTGCGGATATTCTGCTTAACGATCTCCGGATTTTCTCTGACAAATTTCAAATCTAACATTTTTGTTTCCTCCTCTGGAAATATGGCCCGTTCCGGGCAGTTCTATGTGCCGCAAAGCGGCAAAATATTCATGGTTTTGGCCTTGTCGATGTTCATTGGAAAACAAAAAAATCCCATCGCTCCCAAAACCGATATGGGACGAAAGGATTCCGCGTTGCCACCCAAATTGTTATCTTTCGATAACCTCTCAATTCGTACGATAAAGGATACGACCCTCCGGCTCATCACCGATTGCTCCGAAAGTGGAAAGATCCGTCCGTCTGCCGATTCACACCAACCATCGGCTCTCTGAAAAACTTCGCTGGATCGTAGCTTTCATCAACACGTTATTGTTCCATATTATATCCCAGTGACGTACAAAAAGCAAGGGGCAAATTGCTGAAAATCCAGCACTCTTTGCCCCTTTTGTTTCTTTTATTTCATGAATTCCACCAAATTTTCCCATGGTGCATCCGGCGGTACATCGCAGCCGGTAGATAACCAGAAGTTTTCGTAGTCGCCGCAGCTTTGTTTCAAAGCGTCCACAGCTTGACGTACACTTTCGGTACTGCCATGAGCCACGATTCCTGCTGGATCCACATTGCCCATAACGATCACTGTTTTTGGCATTTTTTCAATTGCTTCATACAAATCAATCGCATTACCAAAATGGTAGATCATGGCTCCCAGTTCCGTTAGATCCTCCAGCATTCGAGGAACTCCGGCACCACAGTTATGGTAAATTACCGCACAAGAATCATCCTGTACGCTTTCGATCATTTCCTTTACAAATGGATGAGAAAACTGTGCTGCCATAGCAGGAGAAACCACACCTGCCAAAGGCTCAGCCAGCAAAAGCATATCCGCTCCTGCTTCTTTCAGCATTTTGGCGTATACACATAAAAACTCGGTGGTCTTCTGTACAAGCTCCTCCAAAAGTTCAGGATCATCATAGCAGTCCATCATAATGTCGGTTACCCCGCGCAGCTGACCTGCCAATGAAAAAGGCCCACTAATACCGGCAATAATTGGACGTACATCACCGCTTGCCTGCATTTCAGCTTTCACCATGCGGATTGCCTCAAGATAAGGACTTTTTTCTATAATGGCCTCAACACCCGGAACTTTTAAAGTTTCTACGTCATCCAGTGATTCTAAAATCACGCTGCTGACCGCAGGTACGCCCTCGTGACTAACCGGCGCTCCAAAACAGGATGCTTCCAACGCTAGATCCATACTGGTAATCGCCATGGGCATATCCAGTTCTTTCATCAGATACAGCATCGTATCTGCCTGTACTTTGGCACTCTCCGTCAAAGACGCAATGAAAATTCCACGACGTGCAGCCGCCGGATAAGACAAAACCGGCATAGGTTTTTTATCCTTCTGTTTTCTTGCATCCAGAAGCCATTGTTTTACATTCATACATTTACCTCATTTTCTGCACGTCAACTGTTTCGACTCAATTACCCAGACGTGCATACTTTTCCAGCGCACAAGCTACCGCTTCCGCATTCTCCAAAGGTGTTCCCGGATATAAACCATAAACCAACATCAAACCACCCTCCGGAGTACTGATTTTCTCAACTTCTTCACGAATCAAATCATCGATATCTTTTGGCGTACCACTGTAAGTTACAGACTGTCTGTCTACATCCAGTTCAACACAGGTCTTACCACGGAAATGTTCGGCAATCCAATCAATACCATTGACCAGATCCTGCAAGTTGATTACCTGACAACCGCCTTCAATAATATCATCCACCAGCGAGCGTATATCGCCATCGGAATGCATATGAACGATTTTACCGGCATCGCGGGCCAACTTCATCATACGCTGATAGCTAGGCTTAATATAGCGACGAAAATCAGCCGGTGTGATCATCGGACCCTGCTGCATACCAAGGTCCTCGGGAATGGTGATCATATCTACGCCAAACTCGATATACTTTTTAATGATAGCAGTATTAAAAGCTTCTACGCCTTGAATGACCTCATCCAATATCGGCTCTTCATCCGCCATGGCGTACATCAAATTTTGATACCCAAAAATATCACTAAGCTGAAGAAATGTGTGGCCGTGACGGAGCCCTCCTGTGGTAAAATGTCCGGCTTTCTTAGCCGCTTCCACATTTTCGCGTACCTGTTCCCAGTTTACCGGACCAATTCCCATACAGATTTCAGGATCAGGAAAACGATATTGCTCGAACTGATCCAGATCAACCAGCGGATGCTTAGTAACCGTGCCCGTCATTCCATCAATGGAAGTCTCCCACAAACAGCCAAAATCATCTGTAAAGGGTTCATCTTTTCTGGCCACCAAGGGCAGACGTTCTTTCAGCTTTGGCAGGAAAGTTCCACGCTCCGGTCTTATAAATCCGGGAAACAACAGGGGGTGCCGCGCCTGAAAATCCAACACATCCTCCGGATCATTTGTAAAATAATAAGAATGGTTGATTGCATATGCAACCGGAATATATTCTGGTTTTTGGAAAAATATCGTACGGAGCATATTTTCCCGCGCAGATATTCTCGTGCCAGCCATTTTATTTCACCAGTTCCAAAGCCATCTCTGCAGCACTTACCGCATCAGAAGTATATCCATCGGCACCAATTTCAGTACAATATTTCTGGGTTACAGGAGCACCGCCGATCATGATCTTCACACGATCACGGATCCCTTTTTCAGTGGCTACCTCTACGACACGACGCATTTCCAACATGGTGGTGGTCAGCAAAGCAGAACAGCTGATAATATTCGCATCATTCTCGATTGCCTTTTCCACAAACTGCTCAGCAGAAACGTCTACGCCGGCATCGATTACTTCAAAACCTTTGCTTTCCAGCATCAGTTTTACCAGATTCTTACCAATATCATGCAAATCACCCTTTACAGTACCAATTACAACTTTTCCGGCAGGCTTGGTATTTTCCTGCATCAAGTAGGGCTTCAAAGCATCCATACCCATGTTCATAGCACGTGCAGAAACCAGAACCTCAGGCACAAAAACTTCATTGTCTTTGAATTTCTGGCCAATGATATTCATACCGCTCATCAAGCCTTCTTCCAAAATACTCTGAGGGGACAGACCTTCCGCCAAAGCCTGCTCCACCAATTTTTTCACATTACGTGCACGTCCCTGCTGCAGATACATGCTGATTTCTTCTAAAATTGCCATAGTTTTATTCCTCCATGAAATTATTTCTTTTTATGTGCTGCGCGCAGCTGACCGGGTGTAATGGCCGCTACCGCTTTAAATGCCTTTGTAAAATAACTTTGATCTTCAAAACCTACCTGACTGCTGATCTGAGCCAAACTCAAATCGGTTTCAAGCAATAGTTTTTGCGCTTCTTCCACTCTCATTCTGGTGATAAAGCTACTTAGCGTTTCACCAGTTTCCTTTTTAAAAATTCGGCTTAAATATGCCTTATTAAAATGAGTCAGTTTTGCCAGTTCTTCCAACTGAATCTTTCGATGGCAGTTCTTTTTTATGTATTCCATAATTTTATAAACTGTATCCGCATGCTTTACAACCGAATAATCAAACTGAACCGTTCCTGTCACAGTATGGGGTGCCTCACTGATCGACTGTGTCACCGCGGCCATGATCTCCGCCATAGCATTTACCTTTTCAGTGGAGATCCACTTTAAACTTCGCAAAAAAGATTTCTGCTCCGATGGCATTCCCTCCTGGATCAAATCTTCTACATCACCGATAATCATAGGACCAAGTATCAGCCCACCGATCAACTCTCCCCGCTCATTGGAAACTGAGGCTGCAATAAACGTGGCTCCTTCTCTGCAATAGTAAATGTATCGTCCACCCCATCGATGAGCTTCACTACATCCATATCGACAGGCCTGATAGCGATCGCACGGCCGTTCACAGTATACCTGCATATGACATCGATCTTCAGCTCCATCGCCCAACAATAATACTTCACAGGGCATATCCCACAGCTGTGACAAATGATGTGCAAATTCAAAAAGTTTGTCCGTTTTCATATTTGTATTGTAACCGAATCACGTACAGAATGCTATAAGAAATATCACATTTTTGGGATTTTTTTTACTTCTTGTAAAAAAACGCACATACACTATTCAATCTGTCATTTCATTAGAATAGGAATACTCCTCAAGAAGTGTCCCTTGTGTTTCAATGCACGTCATGATACAATAAATAAAATCTTGACGTATACAACGTCATACCAACTTTCACCTCCCAAAGGAATACAGTAATGAATTCTACAAATCATACACATCACGTTCATAAACTTGTTTTATGTAGCTTATTTGCTGCTTTAGTTGCCGTCGGCGCGTTTATCAAAATTTCCATTCCTATCGAACCCTTTCCCATGCATTTTACTCTCCAGCTTTTCTTTGCTCTATTGGCTGGCTTTCTTCTCGGTCCACGTCTTGGCTTTCTAAGTGTTAGCGTATACTTGATCCTCGGGTTGATTGGCGTTCCTATTTTCGCCGCAGGCGGCGGTCTTTCATATCTGATCCGACCTACCTTCGGCTTTCTGCTCGGCTT
>JAZQUJ010000059.1:0-47286 GCA_045631245.1 Bianqueaceae bacterium | reverse complement strand
CAACTCAAAATGGAAAGAAGAAGTGGTAATGGAAGCCCTAAAGTGCGGAAAGCCAGTGTTTGTGGATAAGACTTTTGCACCGGATCTGGCCACCGGCAAACGCTTTTTCAAAATCGCCAAAGAACATGGAACCCCTGTGTTTACTGCATCGGCTCAACGGTATTGTGAAAGTG
This sequence comes from Bianqueaceae bacterium, assembly GCA_045631245.1. Taxonomy (GTDB): domain Bacteria; phylum Bacillota; class Clostridia; order Lachnospirales; family Bianqueaceae; genus CALWPV01. Next base: position 47,113 of record JAZQUJ010000059.1, on the reverse strand, counting down.
TGCTGGATTATTTGTCCCGTGAAAAAGGTAACACCCGTTTTATGTCTACGGTAGGTCCTCATGATCTTTCCAATTATGCAGTACATCAGTTTGAACCCATTGTGGCGGTTATGGGTACAGGAGTAAAACGTGTGAAGAGTTTCGCCGTAGGCGAAAAAGTGACGCAGCTGATTCTGGACTATGGCGATGGCCGTATGGCAAGTTTCACCCAGACCCCGAACCCTTGGGCTGAGTTCAACTTTATGGTTTCCAATGGCGAGCAAGGAGAGCGGCTGGACAGCAGCGATTTTTATGGGAATACCATGAGAGCGATTCTGGAGTTTTTCAGAACGAAATGTTCGCCGGTTCCGAAGGAAGAACCCTTGGAGATACTGGCGTTGATCGATGCAGCCAAAATGGCCAGACAAAAACCTGATGAATGGATGGAGTTACCGCAATGAGTGAATGTATAAATGAAAAAATCAGACTGCATTATCTGATTGGGGATGTACATAAGGGCGGTCACGATGTGCACCGTGTGGCAAAAGCCAACCATAAGCTTTTGAAGGCTTCCGGTGCTTTTGATATTCTTATGGTTTGTGATGATCCCGATATTGGTGAAATTACTTTTGACGAGTATTTCGATGGAGACTTGATCCATCTGGCTCAGGTTATTGTGTTCAATTGCGGAAATTATCGGTTCAATGAGCCAGCGGAGCAAAAGCTTCTGGAGGATGCGGTTGCAAACGGTGCAGGATTTGTATTCCTACACGGAGACCATCCTTGTTATTGGGAAGCGGTTGGATTCAAGCCTTGGGATGAAATCGAAAAAATGGCAGGTCTTATGTGGCGCGAGAAGACTTTCCACGGAGATTATGCGGAGGCTCATATTTCGGTGGAAAAGCCTGAGCATCCGATCATGAAAGGAATTCAGGATTTTGATACAAAAGATGAGATCTTTTGTAATTGTGAAAATAAGTGGAATATTCCTTTTGAAACGCTGGCTAGTGCTTATTCCGATGCGTCCGTTATTTCCAGACATGGCGTAGCCGGAACCGGAAAACAGGAACCGATCCTGACGGTGGGTTCCTATGGACAGGGCAGAACGGTGAATCAGCTGCTGGGACATGTGTGGCCCTATTATACCGGTCATGGTATGGGAGAAAATACGATGCTGAGCTTTGTGCCCAGGGAGTTTCGTAAGATGTTTGTGCGGAGCTGCGAATGGGCTGCTACCGGCAAGGTCGAGAAAACACTTGCATTTGAAGGAAAGGTAAAGCTGATTTAAAATTAAATACAAGACAAAACGAAACCGCTTGGGCGACTGTGCTCAAGCGGTTAGTTATTTTGTTCAATGAGTGATATTCATTTCGCTTTATGTGCATCGGGGGCTTCACCTGGATTCCAGTGATTGGTCGGATACTCGGGAACAGGACGGCCGTCTTCGAAGGAGATGACTTTTCCCATGATTCGTTTCAGACTGATTCGTTCAATGCGGATGGTATTATCGCCGCGGCAATGGTAGAGTCCATGTTCCAAATGAAGAAAACGATGGATCAAAAGCCCTTCGCTGCCGTAGTCGTACACCAGAATATCCCCTTCAGCATAGGTGTCAAAGCGTTGTACAAGTACGCGGTCTCCCTCATACAAAGTAGGATTCATACTGATCCCGTGTACTTCAACCGAAAAGGGTTTGCCTTGCAGGCTTTTTAAAAGAGCCAAGGTTCTGGGAGAAAGTTCTGTCATGAAAACCTCCGAAGGTTACGGAATTAGCTCCGTTAAATGATGGGCCACAGTTTCAGCATTGTGATATACAAGCTTATAGCAGTAGGGAGTCAGCTTGCGGAAAAATTCCAAATATTCTTTACGCATTTGATAGGGAATTAAAGCTCCCATCATCAAATGCTGCATGGCTTCAAAACCATTCATTTTAGTACAGCTATCCGGCACAGAAGGATCGTCGGTACGATCGATAAAGAAGATCGCCTTGGGGCGAGTCACTGTAGTCGTGCGGTTTTCCGGGTAGATCACATATCGGGGAGCAACGCGAATCGCCATATGACGATATTCTGTTTCCGTTAAAGGTCGAGGCAGCGCAGATTGCAGATAGGTAAAACCGCCTTCGCGTACATGAATCGGAGCTGTATAGGGGGGAAGCTCAAGGGTTTCCAGGTTGAAATAGAAACAGTCGTCATTCATATAGGTGTAACCGAGCTGTGTCAGATAGGTGATCAAAGTCGTTTTACCTGTGGTGGTGGAAGCTAGAAACAGATAGGCATCTTCTCCTTGGGTAACAGCACCGCCATGGAAAGCGAAATGACCTTCCTTACAGTTATTGTTCTCATACACGAAATGTACGATTTCCTCCAGCGGGTAGTCCTGATCAGGTTCGATGGTCAACAGCGGTTTCGCGCTTTCGCGCGTAACAGTAGCGGGAGCTTCCTGCCAGGCATCGCCGAACCAATGGGGAAGATCCGGAATCACCGTACTGTCAGCGGGAAGGTCAAAATATATGGGATGGTCCTGAAAGGGACGGTTCAGCATAAATAACATATTGAAGGCCTCGTTTATTTTTTTGTAGATATTATATCATAATAAAAGCAAAAAGGCTATATCAATATAAGATTATATAAGTTAAAACATAAAGGTAGTACATAAATCAACAAAATCACAATAAGGAAAAGCATTCTTACCAGAACAATACTGAGTTTTTGCAAGGGGATCGAGTTCATAACAGATGCGATGATTTTGGAATTCTGCTTTTGAAGGATCTTGATCAAAAGGCAAAGAACCATAGCAAAAAGGGTGAGAGTCAGACCAAAAGCAAAGCCGGGCGGAAGGTAGGTGAGCTGAATATTGTGGGTTCCCGGGTCCAAAGTAAAAGCGGTAAAACCAAGAAAGGCCTGAGACAACTCTGCTTCCTTACCATCGATTTTCAAAGTCCACCCTTTATCATAGGGAATAGATAAAAAGATGCTCTTGGGAGCATCGGTATGAAAAGTACCATTGATCGCACCCGGATCTGCTTTGAGGTTGACGGTATCGGCAGAATCGATGGCGGCACCCAAATGATCATGGTCAAGGCTAAAAACACCAAAGGAACTGCAGGTAACACTTTGCAGAACCTGAATATCAATCTCCACGGTTTCATTTTCAAAGGTGCCCAGCGTGATGAGACCATTGCTGATCTGGGATGGATATTTGCTTTCGATCAAGGAATCATTGACAACAATATGAAAGCTACCATTGATGTGTTCCGATAGATCGTTGCTAAGACGATCAAAACAATCGAAATAAAGAGTTTGGCGATTGGTTATATCGAGGCTATAGCGAAAATGACCAACTTGAAAGGTGTCTTTCAATTCGATTTGATATTGATTCCAGGCATCGGTATATACCAGGCAGCCTTCAGAGTGAGTGGGTTCGTATTCCGTAAAGGGCGAATCGTAGCCTGGTAAAAGTTTATTATATAAGAGTTTTTGGACATCAATACGGGAAAGGGAAGCCAAGTTGTTGGTGTCAGTCAGTGACTCCGTGGTGGCAATACCAAGAGGTAAATAATAAGGGGTTTCGGCAATATGAAATTGCTGCGTGCGGAATACCGACGGTTCATCCTCAAACCAATGGATATCGTAAGCAACAGAAAGGGCAGCATTGGAGAGGAGTGAGCCGCCATAGCCGCCTACCTCCATCCAGTAGGAGGAATAGCCGAGTTTTTTCATAGCAAACATATAATCCTGTGAGGTTAGGGAAGTGTAATGGCTCAGGGAAGGGAAACCAATGCCTCCCACTAAATTGACGTCAAAATATTTTTGGCGCAGTTTGACGCGATAAAAATCACCGCTTTCTTCTTCCTTAGGAGAAAAATCGCAGAGCGCCGTAGCATTTTGATACCGTTGTAAATGCCAGTCATAATCGGAAGAAAACATATAAACTTGAGTGTTGGCATAGGTTTCGGTTAGGAAAACCAGAAGGCAGCCAAGGGTAAATAATTTGATTCCCAGTCGACCGTGTCGAAGGTTGCGCAATAGTATAAGGTATAATGCAGCGGCCAACAAAAATAGCAGGAAAAGACCTTTGAGCGATTCTAAGCTGCCCCAAAGATTGCGGGAATAGGCAGCGAGGGTATCGATGTTTTTACTTATATAAAAGTAAGTGAATATCATGAAAACAACGATTCCGATAAACACAAGAATGGTGAGCAGAGGAGCTTTGCCATGATGAGAATGAGCTGCCTGAGGTCGATTCAGTTCAGGCGAGCGAGCTAAAAGCTGAGCGGCGACGGACATGATCATGAAGATGGTCATAAATCCGTAGCGCACAGGAAAACTTTGATAGTTTCCGGTATGCCACATTTTATTGATGGGCTCAAAGAAAATTGGCAGAACGAGAAGAAAAGCCAGCATTAAATAATCTTTGAGCTGACTGCGCTGCAGGGGCTGATGTGTCAAGCCGTAAAGGGTGAAAGCAATGACGGCGGAGGAAGGGAGTAACAGAGCTAAGGTAGTTTCATAGTGCGTGTACAGATTCGATTGTAAGAGCGAATCGAATATACTGATATCCCGACCTGAGGAAAGGTATTGCAGAAAACTTGGAAGCCATACGACTGCTGTTAACAGGGCGGCAATGAAAGATGCAATCAGGAAACGAATGGCAGCTTGTTTCCGGCTTTCGCCGGATAAAGAAAAAAGGACAATACCAAAATAAAGCAGTGTGAACAATACTACCATGTAACCGATATAATAATTGACTACCATCATAGTGCTGAGTGCCAACACATAAGGGGCTGATTTCTGCTTTTGCAATAAATGTTCAAAAGAGAGCAGGAGCAAAGGGAAAAGATACATCATATCCAGCCAAATGATGTTCTGATAAAACATAAGTCCGTAGCCTGAAAAGGCATAAAATACACCAAAAAGAATTGCCAATTCTGGTCGAAGTCGATATTTGGTCCGCAAAAAGTAAAAGCTTGCCGTGAAGGCACAGGTAGATAGTTTTAAAAGTACCAAAATATTCATAAACAGCAGCATTTGGCTTTTGGGAACGAAAACTGTTAAAAACGAAAAAGGGCTAGCTAGGAAAAAGAAAAACACGCCCCAGAAATTCATGCCGCCGGCATTTTGAAAGCTGTACAAAGCGCTGCCTTCGCCGCTAAGAATGTCTTTTAGATTCAAAAGCAGCGGTATGACCTGCTGATCCATGTCGCACCAAGATACCAAGCCGGTACCAAAGGGGTAATAATTGGCCAAGGCATAAAAGAGCAGCAAAAAAACGGCGGTCAAAAGAGGAGCCGCCGTGAGATAGGGCAAATCGGAACGAAATTTAGGAATTTTCATGAAGACCTCCCTGCAGTAGATCCTGAATTACCTGTCCGGCCATGATCAGACCCATGGCGGAGGGCACGAAGGCCAAACTGCCGGGAGCCGGACGACCGCCCTTTAACTCGCCATCAGCGGGAGCCTGAGATTTAACAGGGATCTCCTGGGAATATACGACCTTCAAGTGATAAATGCCGCGTTTTCTAAGTTCGGTTCGCATAACTTTAGCCAAAGGGCAGACAGAAGTTTTAGAAATATCGGCCACCTGGAAACGGGTAGGATCGATTTTATTGCCGGCGCCCATGGCGCAAAGAAGGGGAATTTGATTGGTATGGGCGTACTCAGCCAAAAACAGTTTAGCAGATACAGTATCGATACAATCCACAAGATAGTCGCATTCGCTTAGGGGCAGCTGCCCAGCAGTTTCTTCGGTGAAAAAGATGGGATAAGTTTCGATTTTTAGATTAGGGTTAATATCCAGTAAACGAGATTTGGTAGCTTCAGTTTTCAGCATTCCTACAGTAGATTCTAGTGCAATGATCTGACGATTGATGTTGGAACGAGCCACCCGATCATGATCCACCAGAATCAAGCGACCGACACCGGTTCGGGCCAGCGCTTCGGCTACATAGGAGCCGACACCGCCTAAACCAAATATAATAACAGTTTGAGTGTTTAAAAAGGAAATTGCCTCCTCGCCAAGTACGTAGGCTGATCGGCAAAAACGTTCTTCAACAGACATAATAACCTCTTTTCCAGAGCAGCTTTTAAGCTGATTTTTCTCATTATATATTCTATGATTTATATGTGCTTTTTATGAAAGTTTACTGTCGCGATTATCGACATAATTCTTTGCGCGCTCAGCAGCTCGATCCAGTAAAGCAGAAAAAAGATTGAGTTCTTCTTCGGTAAAACTTTCAGTCAAGTAAGAGCGCCACGCACGATGAATATCGACAATAGTGGGAAGAAGCTGCAAAGCTTTTTCAGTGGGATACACAAGCAGGACCCGTTTGTCGGTTTCGGAATATTTGCGTGTCACAAAACCATTTTCTTCTAAATTAGCCAGTTGTCGAGCCACATTACTTTTATTCATGTAGGTAAGCTTGCTTAATTGTTCCTGAGATATACCCGGTTCGCGACAAAGATTTGTAATGAGAGAATGTTGTCCACCTCTTAAGCCGGTACCTTCTAAAAGATCGTTACGAAATTGGTTGGCGCAGCGGCTGATGGTGGTGATATTTTTGGTAAATGAATTCATAAAAATACACTCCAAAATTAAAAGTTAGACAGGCCTTTTCCGAGCACATATTGCAGTATCGAAAAAGGCCTTAATATTACTTAGATGCGTTGTATCTTGCTTTCATTCGAAGACTGGCGTCAAGAATCTCTTTTCTCATACGGATGCTCTTAGGAGTGATTTCCACCAGTTCATCGTCGGCGATGAATTCCAGACATTCTTCCAGTGACATTTCACGGGGAGGAGTTAAACGAAGAGCTTCATCAGCGGAAGAGGAGCGCATATTGGTAGCGTGTTTTCTTTTACATACGTTTACAGCGATATCATCGGCACGGGAACTTTCACCTACGATCATACCTTCATACACCTGAACACCGGCATCGATGAACAGTGTACCGCGTTCCTGAGCGTTGTACAAGCCATAGGTAACAGCTTCGCCGGATTCATGGGCTACCAAAGATCCACGGGTACGAGGTGCAATTTCACCTTTGAAAGGTTTAAAGCTATGGAATACATGGTTGATGATGGCAGTACCGCGGGTTTCTGTCATCAACTGAGAACGGTAACCGATCAGACCACGGGATGGAATTAAGAATTCCAGACGGCTGTATCCACCTTGAGTGGGAGTCATGTTCAATAGCTCTGCTTTACGAAGACTGGCACCCTCGATAAGTACACCGGTGTATTCATCGGGCAGATCAACAACCAATTCCTCGTAGGGTTCCCATACCTGACCATTCACGATTTTGGTAATAACCTGAGGTTTAGAAACAGCGAACTCATATCCTTGGCGTCTCATGTTTTCTACCAGAACAGAAAGGTGCAGCTCACCTCGACCGGATACAATAAAGGAATCAGGAGAATCAGTTTCTTCAACACGGAGAGAAATATTGGATTCCAATTCCTTGATCAGTCGGTCACGCAGATGGCGAGAAGTTACGTAATCGCCTTCCTTGCCGGCGAAAGGACTCTTATTGACGGTGAACGTCATAGAAAGAACGGGTTCATCAATAGCAACAAAGGGCAGAGGTTCAATGTTGGTGGGGCAGCAGATGGTTTCGCCGATATTAATATCTTTAATACCGGAAACAGCTACAATTTCACCAACGCTGGCTGCCTCGGCAGGAACACGCTGCATATCATTATAAACATACAAGTTGGTCAGTTTAATGTTGGTGGTGGTACCATTTTTGCGGCAGATAACAGCGGAATCACCCACACGGATCTGACCGCGATCGATGCGGCCTACAGCAATACGACCGGTATAGGCGTCATAATCGATGTTGGAAACCAGAAGCTGCAGATCACCTTCTGCATCGCCTTCGGGAGCGGGAATATTTTCGATAATGGCATTAAACAAAGGCTTCATATCGGTACCAACCTCAAGGTAATCGGTAGAGGCCCAACCTTCTTTTGCAGAAGCATAAATAACAGGAGAATCAAGCTGTTCGTCGGAAGCACCCAGATCCAACAGAAGTTCCAATACTTCTTCTTCCACTTCATCGGGACGAGCCATGGGACGGTCTACTTTATTAATTACAATAATGGGAGTCAAATTCAAGTCCAGAGCCTTTTTTAATACAAAACGAGTCTGAGGCATGCAGCCTTCATAGGCATCCACTAAAAGAAGAACACCATTGGCCATTTTTAATGCACGTTCCACCTCACCTCCAAAATCGGCATGACCGGGAGTGTCGATGATGTTAATTTTATATCCATCGTAATGCATGGATGTATTTTTAGCCAGAATGGTAATACCACGCTCACGCTCCAAATCGTTGGAGTCCATAACGCGCTCTACAACTTCTTGATTTTCACGAAATAGACCGCTTTGTGCCAACAAAGCATCTACCAGAGTGGTTTTACCATGGTCAACATGGGCGATAATGGCAATATTACGAATTTTAGTTTGATCTAACATAGTAAGCCTTCCTTAAATCATACAAATTAACTGTCTTTAGTCCACTCTGTATAGTATCACAAATTTGTGACGCTTTCAACAAAACAGAAAAAATTTTCTTTATTTTTTAAATTCAAAAAAGTGGATTTTTGCGGATGAATAAAGGATAATAGAAAAAAGGAGGGGTGATTTGTGGGGAAAATTTATATAAGCAAAATCATATTCACGAAAGTTGTTATTCTTGGATTGATCATTTTCGCCGGAGCTCTATGGTGGTTTGAAAATGAAGATCAAGAAGAAGTGATATGGCAAGAAACATCGGATCTTTCCTGGAAGATGGAATCGGAGAAGGAAATGGGAGAAAATAAAGAAGAAAACGATGTGGCTGAAATACAAAATAGTAAAAATAATATTACTATGTACGGTGTACATGTAACCGGGGCAGTCAGCGTGCCGGATCAAGTTCTATATCTGCCGGAGGGGAGTAGAGTAGGAGAGGCAATTGCAGCTGCCGGAGGGGCAACGGAAGAGGCTGATTTGAGTCAAATCAATTTGGCTGGCTATATTCAGGATGGTCAGAGGATCTATGTACCGATATTGGGCGAGAATTTTTCAAATATTGAAAATACACCGGGAGAAAATAGGGAAAACCTCTTGACCAATATCAACTTAGCCACTAAAATAGAACTATTGAACCTTCCTGGTATTGGCGAAACTTATGCAGAGCGGATCATTCAGCATCGAGAAGAGAATGGCCCCTTTGAAAAAGTTGAGGATATCATGGAGGTTAAAGGTATTGGTGAAAGTAAATTTAATGATCTAAAAGATAAAATCACGGTGGAATAAGAAGGAGGCAATCATGGCAACGAAGGTATTGGTCGTAGATGATGAAAAATTTATTGTAAAAGGGATTAAATTCAGTCTTGAGCAGGATGGTATGGACGTGGATGCTGCTTATGATGGTGAAGAAGCCTATAACATGATTCAAGAGAAGGAATACGATATTGTGATTCTGGATGTCATGCTGCCTAAAATGGACGGTGTAATGGTATGTCAGATGGTTCGGGAGTTTTCTTCGGTTCCGATTTTGATGTTAACGGCAAAGGGTGAGGATATGGACAAGATCCTCGGACTTGAATACGGAGCCGATGATTATATGACAAAGCCTTTTAATATTTTGGAATTGAAAGCGCGCATCAAGGCCATTCTGCGACGTTATCGTCACCATGTAGAGAAGGAGACCAATGTACAGGAATTCCGAGATCTAAAAGTAGATTATGACAGTCGTCGTGTATTCATTTCCGGAACAGAGGCTAATTTGACTGCTAAAGAGTTTGATCTGTTGGAATTGTTGTCTAAAAATGTTGGAAAAGTATACAGCCGTGAGAAATTGCTGGACGTGGTGTGGGGATATGATTATCCCGGTGATGTGCGTACTGTGGATGTGCATGTAAGAAGACTGCGTGAAAAAATCGAGCCCAATCCGGGTGATCCGTTATACATTCAAACCAAATGGGGAGTAGGTTATTTCTTTAAAGGCTAATGGGTATTGTTCAATTTAAAAAGGTATCTTGGTACCGCAGTGTACGTACCAAAATGTATGTATGCTTAGTTTGTATATATATTCTTTCTTCAGCAATTTTTGGAGAATTACTGTTTAATATATGGGAGAACCAATGGGTCAACCAAAGAATTGCCGAGATCAGTCGCTATGCCAACTATCTCGCAAGTGATATTGCTATCAATCGTTTGATTGCTGAAAACGGAAATGCCGAGGGTGGTGAAACTACGCCGGCTCTGAACAATGAGCTGGAAAGTTTTAGCCGTCTTTATAGTTATGCCCGCGTTATGATTTTGGATGACAGAGCCATGGTGATTCAGGACTCATCACAGACTAAAGTCGGAAGATGCATTGTGAATGATGATGTTTTAAAGGCCTTGTCAGGAACGGTTACGAATGAACGAGAAGGTTCGTTGATTCGTTTGGCTATTCCAATTACCAACTATTCCGGTAATCGAATTCAAGGTGCGGTGTATGTTTTCTTTACAGTGGATACTGTTTTGCAATCTATGGCTTTAACTAAGGGAAGTGTTGTGCTTCTGCAATATGCTATGGGCATGGCAGTCAGTATAGGAATGTTTATTGTGATCTCCTTCTTCACGAAGCCCTTCAAAAAGGTGCTAAACTGGATGAAGCAAGTTTCAACGGGAAATGCTGAAATACCGGATGAACTGAGCCGTAAAGATGAATACGGAGCAGTTGTGGAATCGGTTCAGGATGTAACCCATGATTTGATTGCTATCGATCATTCCCGAAAAGAATTTGTTTCGAATGTATCCCATGAGTTAAAGACTCCTTTAAGTTCGATTAAAGTTTTGACAGAATCTTTACTGCTTCAGCAAAGTTTGCCGGAAGAAATGTATAGAGAGTTTTTGCAGGACATCAATAGTGAAATCGATCGTCAAACCTCTATTGTAAATGACCTGTTGACCCTTGTACGTTTGGAAGAAGGCGGAGAGAATGTTTTAAATGTAAGTTCTTTCATACTAAATGATATGACGGAAGATATATTAAAACGTCTGAAACCCTTAGCCAAGGAAAAGAATGTTGAGCTTGTACTGGAAAGCATTCGTGATGTAGAAATTGAAGCGGATGAAACAAAGCTTACGTTGGCTTTGTCGAATCTGATTCAAAACGGTGTTAAGTATAATAAAGAAGGTGGCTTAGTAAAGGTTACCATCGATAGCGATCATATGAATGCGGTAATCCAAGTTTCTGATACCGGTATTGGTATTGATGAGGCACATTTTGCTAAGTTGTTCCAGCGATTTTATCGCGTGGACAAAGCAAGAGACCGTGAGGCCGGTGGATCGGGTTTGGGTCTTTCCATCGTCCGTCAAATCATAATGCTGCACAGGGGTACCATTTCGGTGGAGAGCCAGGTGGGTGAGGGCAGCTGCTTTACAGCCAAATTGCCGTTGATCCAGACTGTGGAACAGGAGGATGAAGAAGAATGAGAAAACAAAATATCATATTTAGTCTTCTGATGATCCTGATAGCGGCTCTGAGTATGTCGGCTTGTAAGAATAAAAACATTACGGAAGAATCGGGAGAATCTTTAACAGAGTCAGCGTACTTGGCTGAAGCTGCTCGGAATAACGAGGGAATGGAAGAGGGGATTCTACCGGTATGTTATACGAATAGCACTGCTACGTCATTGTTTGAAGTGGAAAAAGAATATGACTTTTCTGCCATGGAACCGAATGAGGTGTTGGAAATTGTATTAAATGATCTTCAAAATGTGTCAGCTAATTCCAAATTGAATCCAGATATGCATTCTGTGATCCCGGAGGGAATTCTTTCAGAGGCAAGGCTGGAAACAGTTGTTGTGGAGAGTGAATATTTTGGATCGTTTGAGAGAAAATCAGTGGCTTTTTGTATGACGGATCTCTACTATGATATGTCATTGACGGAACGAATTGTGATGCGTGCCGGCTTGAGCAGAACACTTTTTTCTGCCGGCATTGCGGAGCAGATCGAGTTTTATGCGCCCAATATGTATGATGTATCAGATATGAAGTTAATTACCACTTCTTATGCAGATGATAAATTGATCATTAATCAATACAGTCAAGATTTTTATACCGATGAAGTACGTGTTTTGTTGTATTTTGGAAATGAAGACGGGACAGCTTTGGTAAGAGAAACAAGAACTTTGACTATGGGAATGACGGAAGCTCTACCTTCTGCCATTATGAAGGCCTTGATTGGTGGACCGGAAAATGAAGAGTATACTTCGTTGATCCCGCAAGGAACATTGGTGCAGGATATTTTTATCAAAGATAATGTTTGTTATGTGGATCTAAGTGCTGAATTTCAAAAGAATCATCTTGGTGGTGAGCAAAGTGAAATGCTTACGATCTATTCCATTGTCAATTCATTACAAAATGTAAGCGGAGTACGGTATGTACAATTTTTGATTGAAGGAGAAAGAGTAGAGTATTATAAATCCTATGTCAAACTCGACAGCTTTCTAACAAGTGATTTGTCTTTGGTTAAATAGGTTAGAAATGAACCCGACTGGATGTCTGGCTTCCTTTTATCTTGTGTAAAAGGAAGCCTTTTTTACTTGAATTTGATAAGGAGGTTTCAATGAAAAAGAGGCCAATTGTGATTTTGGTCTGCATCTATATTGTTTTTTTGATCTGGATATTGGTTTGGCAGCCTCAAATGGGAGAACGATTATTTTCCTGGGAGGAAAAAGAACGTAGATTAAGAGAACGATATGAAGGAAAAACAGAATTTGAAGGTCTTGTATTAAGTGTACAAGAGAAAAAAGGGAGTAGTAGAGCACGAATTCGATTAAAAAAAGAAGTTGAACAATCAGAGACGGTAGAATGTATTTTAATTTATGATGAGCAGGATAGGGGTGCAATACAAGGTGGGAGATGGATTAAAATACAAGGAGATCTATGGTGGCCGGAGGGGGCAACGAATCCGGGACAATGGGATGCTGAGCAATATGCCAGAATTCAAAAGATCGATTTTTATATAAGAGTTTCAAAGTGGGAATATGTAGGAAAAGGAGATAGTTCGTGGTTGCTGTTATTAGGAACTCTGCGCAGTTGGTTTTCAAGGCAAATTGAAAGTATTTGGCAGGGCGAAAATGGAGAAATTATTAAAGCGATGCTTTTGGGGGAAACCGGAGCTATGGATGAAAGCACCACAGAATTATTTCGAAAAGGCGGAATATCCCATATAATTGCAATTTCAGGACTTCATTTGACTATAATTGGTGAAATATTAAGGAAGGTTTTAAGCAGGCTTCAAAAACCAAAGGCGACACAGTTAGAAGTCAACGTCTTCCTTTGGATATATACGTTGTTTGTTGGTGCGTCGGTTTCGACGTTGAGAGCAGCGATAATGGCGAGTGTACGCATGGCGGCTGCTTTGTTTGATCGAGAAGAGGATTCTCTAAATACCCTGGCTCTTACAGCAGGCATATTGCTCGTTAGTCAGCCTTTATATATTCTGGACGCAGGTTTTACATTATCTTTTGCTGCAATTTTGGGTATGAAATATGGGAAAATCCTTTTCATGAGTCTTCCATTAATTCCTTATAGATTACGGCGGTACATGGCCGCTTCGGGAGCAATTTCGTTAGCAACCACGCCACTTTCACTTTGGTTCTTCTATGAAGCGTCGGTGTATGGATTTTTATTGAATTTTTGGGTCGTACCGTCCATGGAGGCTTTGCTGATGGGTACATTAGCGGCAATTGGGGGCTCAGGGATTCATCCTGCTTTGGGAAAAGGGATTGCAGCTTGTGTGGATCTATTGCTAGTTTGCTTTCAAAAAGGAAGTGAAGTTGTTTCCGGCTGGCCCGGCGCTACCTTAAGGGGAAAACCTTATTTGCACCAGATGATGGCTATCTATGGATTATGGATTTTGGCTTCTTTGTATTATAGTCAACCAGCCAAAAGGGCTAGAAGAATTAGAATCTTTGCTTTAGGAGTTTTTTTAGGTTTTGTTGCGTCATATCGACCGAATTTTTGGCGTATTATGTATTTAGATGTTGGACAAGGGGATTGTGCTGTGATAGAATGGAACAAGAATGTTTTTCTTGTGGATGCTGGGCCAGAGTATGAAAATGTGATCAAACCCTATTTGATGCAAAGAGGAATTTGGACGATTGATGGGGTTATTTTATCTCATGCCGATTCAGATCATATGGAGGGAGTAAGCTTGCTTTCAGATGATAAGGATTTCGTCATAAAAAGATTGTGGGTGGCCGATGAAAAAGTGCAGGAAAACGAAAACAGACTCCGATTGGAAGAAAATATTTGGAATTATGGGGGGCAAGTGCAACGGATTAAGGCCGGATATGCATATCAATCAGAGGATTTTTCAATAGATATATTGTCACCTGTTAAACAGCATGACGACTCGAATGAAGGTTCACTCGTAGTAGAACTGGAGATAGAAGGCTGGCGTTTTCTTTTTCCGGGAGATATTGGTGAGAAAACAGAAAAAGAGGTTATGAATCGATGGAATGATGTGGATGTCTTGAAGGTGGCCCATCATGGATCGAAACATTCAACAAGTGACGTGTTTTTAAGGGCGGTTCGACCGGAGGCGGCCATTATCAGCTGCGGCCGAAACAATCGATATGGGCACCCGCATGAAGAAACCATTAATAAAATGAAAGAACAACAAATTGATTATTTTGTGACTGCTGAATCGGGAGCGATTTGGATTGAAGAAGCAAAAGATCAACTTAAAGTTAGACAGTATAGACTAGAGTAACGGAAAGAAGGATTGAGTTGAAAGGGTTAAAAGAACAAATTCAAACGGGACAAATTGGGCGACTATACCTTCTGTATGGTGAAGAACGGTATTTGATACAATTGTATGAACAGCGAATCAAAAAAGCTTTGCTGCTTCCGGAAGATGAAATGATGAATCTGGAGGTAATGCAGGCACCACAGGATCCATTAGCAATTCAAATTAGTGCTGAAACGCTTCCTTTTATGGCTGAGCGACGAGTGGTGATTGTTAAGGAGAGCGGAGCTTTTGAATCTAAGCCTGGAAAGCTTGGCGAACTGTCAGAATGGATGCAGGATGTGCCGGATAGCACCACCCTGGTATGGATTGAATCGAAGGTGGATAAACGCTCAAAAATGTATAAAGCGGCACAAAAGCATGGCTATGTGGTTGAATTTAAGCGTTTGGGAGAAGCTGAATTGCTTGCCTGGATCGGGCAGGAATTAAAACGTAAAGGAATTCAAATGGATCGCAATACGGCAGCATATTTCTTAAGTTTGACAGGAAACGATATGGTAAGAATCCAAATGGAACTGGAAAAACTGACCGGATATGTAAAAGAGCAGGGGGTGATCACGCGACAGGATGTGGACAGCATTGTGTCGGTTACGATCGAAAGCAGTATTTTTAAATTGACTGATTATTTGGGGAATCAACAACCTGCAGCAGCATATCGGATCTATCGACAGTTGATTCAGGATAACGAGCCGGTGCAAAGAATTTTCTATATGATGATTCGACAGTTCCGCTTACTGTATAAAGCCAGTTTGATGTTAGGTGCAGATCGCAATGCTGTGGCAAAAGAACTGGGGGTTCCCAGTTTTGCTGCAGGAAACTATCAGAATCAGGCAAAGCGTTTTGGTGAGAAAAGACTGAAGGAATTGTTGAATCAATTATTGGAAATGGATGTGGCTACTAAAACCGGTGAATTGGACGCAGAGGAAGCGGCTACTTTGGTAATTTTGCAGTACGCTAAGCCGCGGAAATAATGACTTTTTTTACGTAAAAATAGTAAAAAATAGATTGACGAAAGCGGGAAAACGGGTTATAATGCTAATCGTGTCTTAGTTTGTCCATTCTATTTTTACAACGTGAAAACGTAAAATAAGAATCTCAGGAGGTTTCATTGATCCATGGCTAACATTAAATCTGCCAAAAAACGTATTCTGGTAATCCGTACCAAAACTCTTCGTAACAAAATGATTAAATCCAGCGTGAAGACTGCTATCAAAAAGGTAGTAGCAGCTTGTGAGGCTAAGGACGTAGTTCTGGCAAAGGCTGCTCTGACTCAGGCTATCTCCACTATTGATAAAGCAAAGAGCAAGGGCGTATTCCATAAGAACACCGCATCTCGTAAGGTTTCTCGCCTGACCAAGATGGTTAACAAAATCGCCTAAGTTTTTATGTAAAAATAGAAACTAACAACAGGTACGCCAACCTGTTGTAAAAACACCTTTAGAGCTTCGGCTTTAAAGGTGTTTTTTTGTATAGATTTTGCAGAATTGCTAAAACTAAGGTGGATCATGAAAGATGACTCGGAGGAGAGTATGACGAGAACAGATCTGCCTATAGAACACTGTTTAGACGCTGCAACAGAACTGATAGGAGCGGAGTGGGAACAGGAAAATCAAGAAGATGAAATTACAGTATCAACAGTTCATATTAAAACGGAGGAAGGTGAAAAACGATTACGACGTCCAAAGGGAATGTATGTTACTTTGGAGTGTCCGCATTTAAGAGAGAACCGTTTGGATATACACGAACGAATCATGAATGGCCTAGTGGAGGTGTGGACCAAATTTCTAAAACCGATAAAGAATAGAAAGAAAATACTTGTTGTTGGTTTGGGGAACAGAGATGTTACTGCAGATTCACTGGGTCCGCAGGTGGTAAAACAGATTTTAGTTACACGGCACATCCGTGAGCAAATGCCGGAAGAATGGAAAGCGAAAATGTCAGAGGTTTCGGCGCTGGCGCCGGGAGTGATGGGACAAACCGGAATTGAAACAGGAGAGATCATCGAAAGTTTGGTAAAAACGATCAAGCCGGAAGCTGTAATCGCGGTGGATGCATTGGCGGCAGGAACCATGGAACGACTTGTTAGTACGATTCAAATTTGTAATACGGGAATACAGCCGGGAGCAGGAATGGGAAATCGAAGAAGAGAGGTATCACAGCAAACGCTGGGGATCCCGGTGATTGCGGTTGGGGTACCTACGGTGGTAGATATTGGATCTTTAGCGGAGAATGAGGGCGGAGAGGCATATTTTGCGACGCCGAAAGATATGGATGTGATCATGAAAAGACTGAGTTTGATGATCGCCAGTAGTTTGAATCGAGTACTGCATCAATTATCAGAAGAAGAATTGAAAGCATATTTGTATTAATCCTGCATATGCTGTATGGAATATGCAGGAAGGCGGTGGACGGATGCGAAAGGTTTTTTTAGGGCTGTGTGTGTCAATGTTGCTTACTTCGATGTCCTCTATGCAAGAGAGCGGCAGTCAGGCTTTTTTTGAATCGCTGATGGACATGGCCTATCCGTTTGAACAGGTGCAGATTGTGGTTGGAAATGAGAGAGTTTCAAAAGAACTCATGGAGCAGTGGATCGATGCGGTACTGCCATGGGAAGAAGCGCAAGGGGAATGCTTACCGAAAGAGGAAGCGGTAGCGGAAGTGGATCCGGTGGTGGAAGTTGTCAAGACGCAGGAAAAATTTACTGGAATTCCGGAAGATCATTTTGTGAGGATTCGGGAGGAAGGGAAAATGCTGGATATGTCCGCAGTCAAATCGTATTATGATCAGGAATTGATCCAAAATTATGATAAAACAGTACGATTATACAATTATGACTCGGAGTCAATGCGATTAAGTCCAGAGTTTATAAATGGAACGAGATTTATGGAGCAGGATCTGTCATTAAACATGGAGGAGTTGCAAGCAGAAAAAAATCCAACGATTTTGATTTTTCACACCCATGCTCATGAGGGGTATACCGACAAGGAAGAGTTTGGAATCTTAGATGTAGGTGACCATTTGAAAGAAATTTTGGAAACACAGTATGGTGTTTCGGTGCTGCATCATAAAGCGATATATGATGAGGGGGGTGTAAATGGTGCCTATACGAGGATGGGAGAGGATATTGCTAAAGTTTTGGAAGAAAATCCTTCAATCCGGGTGGCGATCGATATGCATCGGGATGGGGTGGCAGAAGACACACGACTGGTGACAAATATCGATGGCACTGAAGCTGCAGAAATCATGTTAGTAACAGGGGTGAGCCGTACCTTTGATGAAAATGGTGAATTGAAAAAAATAGAGTATTTGCCGAATGAAAATTTGGAGTCGGTACTTGCGTTAGGATTTCAAATGAAAATGGCGGCTGATGTGATGTATCCGGGATTCATGAGACCACTTTATTTATCTAACTGGAGATACAGCACCTATATGCTGCCGCGTTCGTTGCTTTTGGAAGTAGGGGCGCAGACCAATACTTTGTCGGAAGCCAAAGCAGCTATGGAACCTTTTGCAGAACTTTTGATGTCGATCTTACAAGAAGAATAAAAAGCCGTTAGGAAATCAGAAAAAAGTCTTTTTTTTTCTATAAGCTCATGATATAATAGCCGATAGGCTTATGATTGTGAGGAGGTTAACGGTTTTGACAGATCAACAGAAGATACGTAATTTTAGTATCATTGCTCATATTGATCACGGCAAATCTACGCTAGCCGACCGTATTATACAAAAAACGGGTTTGTTAACTGAGCGAGAGATGCAGAATCAGGTCCTGGATAATATGGACCTGGAACGTGAAAGAGGAATAACGATCAAAGCACAGGCAGTGCGTTTGGTGTATCGTGCCCAAGATGGCGAAGAGTATATTTTTAATTTGATCGATACACCCGGTCATGTGGACTTCAACTATGAAGTTTCCAGAAGCTTGGCTGCGTGTGAGGGTGCGATCCTTGTTGTGGATGCAGCCCAGGGTGTAGAAGCACAGACTTTGGCCAATGTGTATTTGGCATTGGAGCATAATTTGGAGATTTTGCCGGTTATCAATAAGATTGATTTGCCCGCAGCTGATCCGGAACGTGTAAAACAGGAAGTGGAAGATGTGATTGGTTTGGATGCATCGGAAGCACCTTTAATTTCCGCTAAGGTGGGTCTTAATATCGAAGATGTGCTGGAGAAAATCGTGGAAGTGATTCCTGCACCGGAGGGAGATGCGGAGGCACCCCTGAAGGCTCTGATTTTTGATTCTTTGTATGATTCCTATCGTGGTGTTATTGTATTTTGTCGTATTAAAGAAGGAACTATGCGAGCCGGTATGCGCGTGCGTATGATGGCTAGTGAAAAGGAATATGAACTGGTGGAAGTTGGCCATATGGGTGCCGGTACGTTAATGCCCTGTGAAGAACTTTCAGTGGGTGAAGTAGGTTATTTTACTGCCAGCATTAAGGAAGTACGTCATACTCGCGTGGGTGATACAGTTACCGATGCAGAGAATCCTGCCAAAGAAGCATTGCCTGGTTATAAGCAGGTGCAGTCTATGGTGTATTGTGGTTTGTATCCTGCAGATGGTGCGAAGTATCCTGATCTTCGTGATGCGTTGGAAAAAATGCAGTTGAATGATGCTTCTCTGTTCTTTGAACCGGAAACATCAATTGCTCTTGGCTTTGGTTTCCGCTGTGGATTCTTGGGTCTGCTTCATATGGAGATCATTCAGGAACGGTTGGAACGTGAGTTTAATCTGGATCTGGTTACTACAGCTCCCGGTGTTATTTATAAGGTTCATAAACATGATGGTGAACTGATCATGCTGTCCAATCCTTCTAATATGCCTGATCCCACGGAGATCGACTATATGGAAGAACCCATTGTAAAAGCGGAGATCATGGTTCCCACCGAGTATATTGGAACGATCATGGATCTGTGTCAGGATCGTCGAGGCGTGTATCAGGGTATTGATTACATTGAGGATACCCGTGCAATGCTGACTTATCATCTGCCATTGAATGAAATTATTTATGACTTCTTTGATGCGCTGAAATCACGCAGCCGCGGATACGCTTCTTTTGATTACGAGCTGTTAGGATATGAGCGTTCTGAGCTGGTTCGTTTGGATATGTTGATTAATCGTGAAATGGTGGATGCGCTTTCCTTTATCGTGCATGAAAGTAAGGCCTATGAGAGAGGTCGACGCATTGCGGAAAAACTGAAAGATGAGATTCCGCGTCACTTGTTTGAGATCCCGATTCAGGCAGCCATTGGCGGTAAGGTAATTGCCCGTGAAACTGTAAAAGCAATGCGTAAAGACGTATTGGCGAAGTGTTACGGTGGTGACATCAGCCGTAAGAAGAAGCTTCTGGAAAAGCAGAAGGAAGGAAAGAAGAGAATGCGTCAGGTGGGTAATGTGGAAGTACCGCAGGCAGCCTTCATGAGCGTTTTGAAGTTTGATGATCAGAAAAATTGATCGAAAATGTTTTTTGTTTTTGTTGAAATGAAATAAAGGTGCTATCTCTAAAAGAGGCAGCACCTTCATTTTTTTGCCTGCCTCTTTTTCAGAGACAGCCTTTATTAATTTTTTTGATTAATCCCAAAGATCATCAGTGGAAGGCTTTTTATCTGCCTTCTTGGTAACAGTGACTTCTTCAGTGGTATCATCACTTTCGGTATCGTCGCTTTGTTGATCTTCGTCCAGTAGGTCGGTGAAAAGGTTGTGATCGGATTCATCTTCCGGTGCAAAACTTACATCAGCCAATTCGATTTTTTGTACTTCAACCTTATGCTTATGGGCAAGAACAAGCAGAAGAATAATGCCGATCAGCACAAGTGCAGCAGAAACCAGAACTGAAACGGGAACAGAAGTTTTCCAAAGGATCAGCTGGTCGGTACGCAAAGTTTCGATGAATGCACGACCGATACCGTAGCCAATCATATAAGTGCAGGCAACCTGACCTTTGAATTTACGATGCTTCCAAACAAATAGCATAACGAGCAAAATAAACAAGCACCATACCGATTCATAAAAGAAAGTGGGATGAACCTGAATGTAGGTAACGCCGGAGGCGGAAACAGAATGGTCTAAAAGATCCCAGGTAGTGTAGGCGGCAGTCTCAGTATTAAGACGCATTGCAAAAATATTATCAGTATAACCGCCAAAAGCTTCCTGGTTGAAGAAGTTGCCCCAGCGACCGATTGCCTGTCCCAGGATCAAACCGGGCATTGCCGTGTCCAAAAGTTCACGAAGGGAATAGTGTTTAACTTTACAGTAAACGAAGGCTGTAGCAATGGCTCCGATCACGCCGCCATAGATTGCCAAACCACCATTACGCAGATTGAAGATTTGGGATAAATTACCGGAGTATTGATCCCAAGAAAATGCGACGTAATACAAGCGAGCTCCAATAATAGAAAAAATCAGAGCGTAGATCAAAAAGTCAACATACAGTTCGGGATTCTGACCGGACTTTTTAGCTAGGTGACGAGCCAATAATAAACCTGCCAACACTCCAAGAGCAATAATGATGCCATACCAGGCAACACTGAAGTTTCCAATGGAGAAGGCGGTCTTGCTCAAATCAGTAATTTCGATTCCTAAATAGGGAAACCAAATATCGGGCATATTAAAAAAACCTTCCTTTCAATTGAAATTTCATGTATATTTACCAAAAATCGCAAAAAACCTAAAAGAAGGTCTTTACAAGGAAAGGAAAAACTTGAAATTTCAATATTTTATGTTACAATGGTACAAGTATACATCAACTCTTAAAATATGCCAATAGATAATTTGTAAACTTTTGAGGAAAAGAACAAGATTCCTATAGAAGTTTGCTGAAACGGAGGATCAATTATATGAAGCTGGGCATCGTAGGCCTTCCCAATGTTGGAAAAAGTACCTTATTTAATTGCTTGACTAAAGCAGGAGCAGCGGCTGCTGCCAATTATCCTTTCTGCACCATCGACCCCAACGTGGGTATGGCAGCTGTGCCGGACAAACGTCTGGATGTGCTGACTAAAATGTATGATTCTGCAAAAACAACTCCCGCTATTATCGAGTTCGTTGATATTGCAGGTTTGGTTCGCGGTGCCAGTAAGGGTGAGGGCTTAGGAAACCAGTTCCTGTCCCATATTCGTGAAGTAGACGCCATCGTGCATGTGGTGCGTTGTTTTGAAGATGACGACATTATTCATGTGGATGGAAGTGTAGACCCTCTGCGCGATATCGAAACTATCAATTTGGAATTGATCTTCTCTGATATTGAAATGCTGGAACGCAGAAAAGCTAAAGTAGCAAAACAGGCTAAGGGTGACAAGAGCTTGTTGGCTGAACTGGATATGATCGAGAAAGTTAAAGCTGCCTTGGAAGATGGTCTTCGTTCCAAAAACATGGAACTGAATGATGAAGAAAAGGCTATGCTGGAAAGTTTCCAGCTGCTGAGCAGCAAACCTGTGATCTATGCTGCCAACGTGGTGGAAGAGGATTTGGCTAACGACGGCGCTGACAACGAGAATGTGGCCAAGGTTCGTGAATATGCCAAGGAACAGGGCGAGCAGGTATTCGTTGTTTGTGCTAAAATTGAAGAAGAGATCGCTTCTTTGGATGAAGAAGAAAAGGAAATGTTTCTGGAAGAACTGGGTCTTACCAGTGCTGGTTTGGATCGTTTGATCGCAGCCAGCTATGAGCTGCTCGGTTTGATCAGTTATTTGACCGCCGGACCGACGGAAAGCCGTGCTTGGACCATTGAACGTGGTACCTTGGCGCCTCAGGCGGCCGGTAAGATTCACTCTGACTTCGAACGCGGCTTTATTCGTGCGGAAGTAGTAGCGTATGATGATTTGATTGCATGTGGTTCTTATACTGCAGCGAAGGAGAAAGGTCTGGTACGTTCTGAAGGAAAAGAATATGAAATGAAGGACGGCGACGTTGTACTGTTCCGTTTCAATGTTTAATAAGTTTAGGAAGGAATTTGAAATACATGGCAGAGATCGTGTCTAAAACCGACCGCGAGGAGATCGAGAAACGACGCACATTTGCGATCATTTCTCACCCTGACGCCGGTAAAACAACGCTGACTGAAAAATTACTGTTATACGGAGGTGCCATTGCCGAAGCAGGTATGGTAAAAGGAAAGAAAAACATGCGTCATGCGGTTTCCGACTGGATGGAGATCGAAAAGCAGCGTGGTATTTCCGTTACCTCTTCTGTAATGCAGTTCCGTTATAATGATTATTGCATTAATATTCTGGATACTCCCGGACATCAGGACTTCTCCGAGGATACCTATCGAACTTTGATGGCAGCTGATTCTGCAGTCATGGTCATCGATGGATCTAAGGGTGTAGAGGCCCAGACACGTAAACTTTTCAAAGTTTGTCGTATGCGTGGTATTCCGATCTTCACCTTTGTCAATAAGATGGACCGTGAGGCAAAGGATACTTTTGAACTTATGGGAGAGATCGAAACCGAGCTGGGCATCGAAACCTGTCCCATCAACTGGCCCATTGGTTCTGGTAAGGAATTCCAAGGTGTGTATGACCGTCAGCGTAACGAGTTGGTTAAATTCGTAAGTGTAGATGGCGGCCGTAAAGAAGTAGATGCCATCCAGATGGAACTGGACGATCCAAATCTAAAAAACGAAATCGGTGAGGGTCCGTTGAATCAGCTCCTTGAAGAAATCGAACTGTTGGATGGAGCGGGTCAAGAACTGGACATGGATCTGGTTACGAGAGGTGAACTGTCCCCGGTATTCTTTGGTTCTGCTTTGACTAACTTTGGTGTTGAACCTTTCTTGAGGGACTTTTTGCAGATGACTACATCACCGCTGCCGCGTGAAAGCAAAGAGGGTGTAGTGGATCCCTTTGATGATCATTTTTCAGGTTTTGTGTTCAAAATCCAGGCTAACATGAATAAAGCGCACCGTGATCGTGTGGCCTTTATGAGAATCTGTTCCGGTACCTTTGAAAAGGGTATGGAAGTGTATCATGTGCAGGATAAGAAAAAAATCAAGATCTCTCAGCCTACACAGCTGATGGCTCAGGATCGTTCCATTGTGGATAAGGCTTGGGCTGGTGATATTATCAGTGTATTTGATCCCGGTATCTTTTCCATAGGTGACACTTTGTGCGATAGCCGCAAAATTGTGGAATATCAGGGTATTCCCACTTTTGCACCTGAGCATTTTTGCCGCTTGCGGCAGGTGGATACGTTAAAGCGTAAGCAGTTCATTAAGGGTACCACACAGATTGCACAGGAAGGTGCGATTCAAATCTTCCAGGGGCCCGGTAAAGGTATGGAGGAAGTAATTGGAGGTGTAGTTGGTACACTGCAGTTTGACGTATTAAAATATCGTTTGAATAATGAGTATAATATTGAGATCCGCATGGAGATGCTGCCCTATGAGCATATTCGTTGGATCGAAAATAAAGAACTGGATCCTACCACATTGACCCTGACCTCAGATACCAAGATCGTTCAGGATCTCAAGGGTAACTATTTGCTGTTGTTTGCCGATGAATGGAACATCGATTGGGCATTGCAGCGAAATGAAGGACTGAAATTGTTGGAATTCAATAAATAAGAGGTGACTTTTATGAGCGAAGAATTAAAGATGGTTCTGCCGGAACCAGAGAACTTTATTGAGCGTGAAATCAACGCCGATTTGGAAAAAGGAATCAATACTGAAGTATATACTCGTTTCCCGCCGGAACCCAATGGTTATATGCACATTGGTCATATTAAGGCCATTTGCGTAGACTTTGGTACCGCTGAAAAATATGGTGGTAAATGTAATTTGCGTTTTGATGATACCAACCCTTCTAAAGAAGAAACTGAGTATGTAGAAGGTATCATGGATGACATCCGCTGGATGGGATTCAAATGGGATAAATTGTTCTATGCTTCGGAATATTACGAAAAGCTGTATGAGTTTGCTATTATGCTGATCAAGAAGGGTGTAGCCTATGTTGACGACTTGACTCAGGAAGAGATGCGTGAATACCGTGGCACTTTGACCGAGCCCGGTAAGAACAGTCCCTACCGTGACAGAAGTGTGGAAGAAAACTTGGACCTGTTCCAGCGCATGAGAAATGGTGAATTCAAAGAGGGTGAAAAAATCCTGCGTGCAAAGATCGACATGGCTTCTCCCAACATGAACATGCGTGATCCTGCTATGTATCGTATTACCTATGCGCATCACCATCGTACCGGTGATAAATGGTGCATCTATCCTATGTATGACTTCGCACATCCGTTGTCCGATGCACTGGAAGGTATTACCTATTCTCTGTGTAGTTTTGAGTTTGAAGATCATCGTCCGCTGTATAACTGGTTTATCGAGCAGGTAGGTTTGTTCCCCAATCCTCCTCGTCAGATCGAGTTCTCCCGTATGGAGATCACCAATGTTGTAACTAGCAAACGTAAGCTGCGAGCTTTGGTTGAAAACGGTGTTGTTGAGGGTTGGGATGATCCTCGTATGCCTACTTTGGCAGGTCTTCGTAAGAGAGGTTTTACTCCTCAGGCCATCAAGAACTTTATCTCAAGCACCGGTGTATCTAAATCTCGTGGTTCGACCATTGATTATCAGTATCTGGAGTACTGCATTCGTGAGGATTTAAAATTGGAGAACAAGCGTATTATGGCGGTTCTGGATCCTATCAAGGTTGTAGTTACTAATTATCCTGAAGATCAGGTTGAATACTTTACTGTAGAGAATAATCCTGAAAACCCTGAATTGGGCAGCCGTCAGGTTCCCTTTACTCGTGAACTGTACATCGAACGTGATGATTTTATGGAAGTGCCTGAAAAGAAATTCTTCCGTATGTCTCCCGGCCGTGAAGTTCGTTTGATGGGTGCATATTTTGTAACCTGTCAGGAAATTGTTAAGGATGAGGCTGGTAACGTGGTGGAAATCCGCTGCACCTATGATCCTGAAACTAAGGGCGGTAACGCTCCCGATGGACGTAAGGTGAAAGGTACCATTCACTGGGTTAGTGCTGAAAAGGGTATTAAGTCTAAAGTGCGTTTGTACGAGCATCTGTTTGTATATGATGAAGAAAAGGAAGACTACGTGCAGAATCCTGAATCTGTTCATATTATGGATCAGGCAGTGATCGAGCCTTCTGTATTGGAGGAAGAGCTGGGTACTCGCTTCCAGTTTGTTCGTAATGGTTACTTTATTACCGATCCGTCAGATTCCAAAGATGGAGAACTTGTGGTGAACCGTATTGTGGCCTTGAAGAGTTCTTATAAGCCGCCGGTTCAGAACGCATAATAGAGTTAAAAGGAGAACAAATTTGAGTCAGGCCGGAAAAATGAGCGGAAAGAAGCACGTACTAAGTTTGGCGTTTCTTATCCTGCTGATCGTAGGCACCTTTTGGTTTCTTCTGAAAGACATTGGTTTTACAGGATTGTATAATGCAATCAGAAAAGCCGATCCTTGGTATTTGCTATTGGGTTTGGGGCTTGCAATTGTATACTTTGCCGGTGAAGGAGAAGTGATTCGTTCTGTTGTAGGTTCTCTGGGGCATCCGGTAACCAGAAGACGTGGATTCATATATGCCTGTATTGATTTTTATTTCAGTGCAATTACGCCTTCGGCTACCGGTGGACAACCTGTATGTATCTACTATATGTCAAAAGACAAAATACCGGTTTCAGTATCGAGTTTATCCTTGCTTTTGCACACAGTAGTGTATAAGTCGATCCTGGTGATATTAGGATTTTGGGTTTTGCTTGCAAAAAGAGACTGGTTTACCGGTGGACATTTGAGTGTAAAGTTGTTGTTTCTGCTTGGAATACTCATTAATGTTATCACCATTGCGGTTTGTCTGTTGGCCATGTTTTCTAGACGAGCAATTCGTAAAATGGCAATCTTTGGCATTCGTTTGGCGGGAAAGATCAAACTGATTAAAAAACCAGATGAAGTAATCCATAGGCTTCTGCGTTCATTGGAAACATATGCAAATGGGGCTGAGTATATTAGAACTCATTTAGGTTTATTGCTTAGGGTAATTATTGTTACTACTATTCAGCGCATTGCCATGTTTTCGGTTTCTTTCTGTGTATACAAAGCAATTGGGTTGTCTGAATACAGTCTGTTTGACATGATTGCGCTGCAAACTCTAATTGCTATGGCGATCGATTCGCTTCCGCTTCCAGGTGGTGTGGGTGCAACAGAAGGTGTGTTCAGTATGCTATATAAGACGGTATATGGGGTAGAAACTCTGGTACCTGCTTTAGTATTGACACGAGGCATAAATTATTATTTCGCGTTGATCGTAAGTAGTATTTGTGTCATAGTGAATCAATCCAGAATTTTTAGATTAAATAAACAGGATTAATATTAATATAAGAGCCTTCTCGGTAATGAGAAGGCTCTTAGTTATTGTGAAAGGGAAATTAATATACTTGAATACTTTTCAACTGTACAGTATCTCGAGCAGCAGTAACGGCCAAAACGAGTTTTTTGGTGGTGATAGCTCTGGGAAGGCGGCAGATCTTTTTATGACCAACGGTGGTGTCATTGCAGATAGTAGCCATGGTACCATCGGAAGTTAAGCAACGAATTTGGAAATTTTCAATCCGCTGACCATAAGAGAGATCCTCACTTATAGAAATATATCGAAGCTCGCAGGGCTGATCGAATTCAAGAGTCCATTCACCTTGAGTTTCGCTGATTTCACGATAAGTTGGGGTAAGGCTTTCGGCCAAATCAGTAGCAAATTCGCTGCGAATCAGTTCACCCAGTTCTTTCAAGCGGGCCACATCGGCTTCATCGAAACGACCGGAGGGCATGGGAGGAATGTTCAAATTGAAGCAGGCATTGCCTCCAACGGTGGTAAGATAAGTATGGAAGAGACGTTCCAAAGAATGAGGCTGCTCGGTATCGTGGTAAAACCAACCGGGACGGATGGACATATCCACTTCAGAGGGGCAGAATACAAGACCTTTAGAATACAGAATATTAGCCAGAGTACCCACATCAGGATCGGAATTGTACATATAATTTAAGTCGCCGCAAAGAGGACCTGCCTCTGTTTGAACCTCCGCACGCATGCACAGTTCGGAGGGAACAACAGCCCATTCGGCGTGGCGAGCTTTACCGGCTTCATTACCTACCCAACGAGTATCGGGGCCGCCATCGTTAAAGATGACTGCATCCGGTTGGTATTTGCGGATCAAGGCAATGTAACGGTCAAAATCATAAACCTGTTTTTTGCCGTTAGGACCTTCACCGCAGGCACCATCGAACCAAACACAGAAAATGTCGCCATAGCCGGTCAAAAGCTCGGTCAGTTGGTTGCAATAATAGTCGTTATATTCAGGGGTACCATAAAGAGAACAGTTACGATCCCACGGAGAGAGATAAAAACCAAACTTTATACCACCGCGGCGGCAAGCTTCCGCAGCTTCCTTTACAATATCTTTTTGGCAGGGGCTGTTTTTGACGCAGTGTTCGGTATAAGCGGAGGGCCAGAGGCAAAAACCGTCGTGATGTTTGGCAGTCAATACCATACCTTTCATGCCAGCGCTCTTAATGGCCTCCACCCACTGATCGCAGTCCAGTTCAGTGGGATTAAAAATAGCCGGATCTTCTTTGCCGGTACCCCATTCAAGGCCGGTATAGGTGTTGGGACTAAAATGTACAAAAGCGTAAAATTCGGTGTCGAACCACTGAATTTGACGTTGGCTGGGCCGAACGGAGGCTGCCTGTTTCATAAATGTTTTAAAATCTTGCATGTGAATACCTCAAAGCGATAGTTAAATTTTTTTCGGCTATGCCGGAAAAGTAACGAAACATATATTCTGACAACATCTTACAGCAGCGACCAAGAGTTGTCAATTGACATAATTGTAAAAGATCATTATAATCGTATTAACAATATATTCATGGAGTTATTGCAATGAGAAGTGATTTTATTCCGACTCAGGCCCGGGATATTACGGAGCCGTCGGATTTTATTTTAGTTTCCGGCGATGCCTATGTGGACCATCCGAGTTTTGGTACCGCTTTAATCGGACGATATTTGCAGAGTTTAGGTTATACCTGTGGTATTATTGCACAACCGGAATATCATTCAAAAGATGATTTTATGCGCCTTGGACGGCCAAAATACGGATTTATGATCGCTGCCGGTAATATGGACAGCATGGTGAGCAATTATACCTCATCAAAGAAAAAGCGAAATCAAGATTATTATTCGCCTAAAATGGAAGCGGGACACCGCCCGGATCGCGCCACCATTGTATATTGTAATCGAGTAAGAGAAGCATTTCCACATGTACCGATCATTATCGCCGGTGTGGAAGCCAGCCTTCGCCGATTCGCTCATTACGATTACTGGGATGATAAAGTGCGTCGTTCCTTGCTGGTGGATACCGGTGCCGATATGCTGATTTATGGTATGGCGGAACGGGCCACCAAGGAAGTTTGTCGTCGTATGGCAGCAGGAGAACGGCTATCGCAGATTCAGGGTGTACCGGGTACCTGTTATATGAGTGATGAGGTGCCGGAGGGTGTGTTGGAAATCCCTTCCTACGAGGCGGTATGTGAAGATAAAAAGACCTATGCTGAATGTTTTGCCATGCAGTATTTGGAGCATGATCCCGTGAGAGGACGGAGCCTTGCTCAGCGGCATGGTGAAAAATATGTAGTTGTGGAAAAACCGGCTATGCCGCTGAATCGAAAAGAGTTGGACGATCTGGCTAAGCTGAAATACATGAGAACCTGGCATCCGGATTATGATGAAGCCGGAGGAATTGCTGCGGTACAAGAGGTTAAATTCTCCATTACGGCCAATCGAGGCTGCTTTGGTGAGTGTGCTTTTTGTGCGCTGGCATTTCATCAGGGTAAGATCGTACAGTCTCGTTCGGTGGAGTCAATTGTAGAAGAGGCAAAGGAACTGACTCAGCTGCCTGATTTTAAAGGATATATTCATGATGTGGGTGGACCGACGGCGAACTTTATGCGTCCTGCCTGCGATAAACAGTTAAAACTGGGAACCTGCAGGGGAAAACGTTGTTTGTCACCGAAGCCTTGTCCCAATTTGAAGGTAGATCATAGGGAATATCTGCAGGCGCTGGAAGGCGTGCGCAGTCTTCCGGGAGTGAAAAAGGTATTTGTACGATCCGGTGTGCGTTTTGATTACGCCTTGCTCGATAAGTCAGATCAGTTTATCTGGGAACTGTGCCGGAATCACGTAAGCGGTCAGTTGCGAATTGCGCCGGAACATGTGGCTCCGGGCGTGCTGAATCTGATGGGTAAACCGGATTGTTCGGTGTTTGGCAGTTTTGAGCAGAAGTTTGAACGTGTCAACGAAAAGCTAGGAAAAGAACAGTATATGGTTTCCTATTTTATGTCCAGTCATCCGGGCAGTACGCTTAAGGAAGCGGTGCAACTTGCTGAATATATGCGCGATCATCGTATTAACCCGGATCAGGTGCAGGATTTTTATCCCACACCGGGTACTAGGGCGACCACCATGTACTATACCGGCTATGATCCTATGACCATGAAACAGGTATATGTGCCAAAAAGTTATGAGGAAAAGGCCATGCAACGGGCCCTTTTGCAGTACCGCAATCCTCAAAACCATGATTTGGTGCGGAAAGCCCTTGTTTTGTGCGGGCGGGAAGATCTGATCGGATACGGTCCGCGTTGTTTGGTGCCGCCTAAGGCAGGGCATGGTACACAATCCAATGGAAACGGAAAAACTCAGACTGGAGCTCGAAATGCCGGTGCTGGTGGGAGAACTGTAAAAGAAGATGCGCGTATGCGCAAAGCGGCTGGAGCATCAAGTGGTGATCGAAGAAAATCGACATCGGATAAAGCAGCTAAAAAGACGCCGCGTTATGCTCAAAAAGCAAAAGCAAAAAAGGTGAAAGAAAGCAGAAGATAAGCTTTTTTCAGAATCGAGAGAATCCGTAAAAGAAATGGTTGCAATCTGACAGGATTTGGCTTATAATAGCAAAGAAAGTATGTCTAGCTTTCTGGATTAATCCTGTGTTTGCAGGTTATAATTTGAAACAAGTAATTTATATCAATTCTTAGGAGGAATTAAAATGTTAGTATCCGCAGCAGAAATGCTCAAAAAGGCTAAAGCTGGCCACTATGCAGTAGGTCAGTTCAACATCAACAACCTGGAGTGGACCAAAGCTATTCTGCAGGCCGCTGAAGAGTGCAAGTCTCCCGTTATCCTGGGTGTATCCGAGGGTGCTGGTAAGTACATGACCGGTTACAAGACCGTTGTAGGTATGGTTTCCGCTATGGTAGAAGAAATGAACATCACCGTTCCTGTTGCTCTGCATCTGGACCACGGTAGCTACGAAGGCGCTAAGAAGTGCATCGAAGCAGGTTTCTCTTCTGTAATGTTTGACGGTTCTCACTACGGCATCGAAGAAAACATCGAAAAGACCAAAGAAATCATCGAGCTGGCTCATGGTCTGGGCATCTCCGTTGAGGCTGAAGTTGGTTCCATCGGTGGTGAAGAAGACGGCGTTGTAGGTGCAGGTGAAGTTGCTGATCCTAACGAGTGCAAGCTGATCGCTGATCTGGGCGTTGACATGCTGGCTGCCGGTATTGGTAACATCCACGGCGTATATCCCGCTAACTGGGCTGGCCTGAACTTCGAAGCTCTGGATAAGATCCAGGAGAAGACTGGCACCATGCCTCTGGTATTGCACGGTGGTACCGGTATTCCGGATGAAATGATCGCTAAGGCTATCGATCTGGGCGTTTCCAAAATCAATGTAAACACCGAGTGCCAGCTGGTATTTGCTGCTGCTACCCGTGAGTATATCGAAGCTGGTAAAGATCAGAGCGGTAAGGGCTTCGATCCTCGTAAACTGCTGGCTCCCGGTGCTGCTGCCATCAAGGCAAAAGTAATCGAGAAAATGGAACTGTTCGGATCCGTTAACAAAGCTTGATTTGCTTCTTGAATCGATTGATTAAATAAAAATAGGGGATTGCAAGATTTGTACCTTGCATCCCCTTTTAATTTTGGAGTGATAAGTATGGATTTTATTATGGATAATCTTCTCCTATTATTTGCGATCTGCGTAGCGATTTTAAATATTTTCGGATTTATCCAGTTTGGTGTGGATAAAGCTAAGGCTCGAAAAGGAAAGTGGCGTATACCGGAACAGTCCTTATTTCTAACTGCTTTGTTTGGAGGTTCTGTAGGTTGTATTATGGGAATGTATGTATTTCGTCATAAAACCAAACATAATAGCTTTAAATTTGGTATGCCAGCGATCCTTTTGCTTCAAATTGCTGCAGTGGTCGCAGTGATGAAGTTATTCTGAAACATTTTCCTCGGTTTCACGACGCATTTGCCAGCGAAGAAACAGTATGTATTGATTGACCATGTTTCGATGCTGACTGTCCATGGATTTCATATAGCAAAAACGGCTGGGACAAGAGCTTTCGTGACGCACCGGATTATCTAACAAATAATCGAGAGAAACCTGAAAAACTTTTGCAATATCTACCAGAATTTGCTGGTTTTTAGGAAAACGGTTATCGGTTTCGTAATAACCAACTACCCGAGCGGAAACACCAATAGCCTTTCCAAGTTCTTCCTGGGAGAGGCCGGCCTCGGTACGTAGAGTACGTAATCGTTCACCGAATGTCATTGGAGCGTACCTCCTTTAGTTTTACGAGCGGCAGTGGGGCGTTTTGGATTGATTGCTTTTTTCTTGGTTTTCTTTTGAACGGAATAGCCGAATTTACCCAGAGCTTTGCCAAGTTCATAATAGGTTCCATGAGAATAAGCGATAAGACCGGCTTTTTCAAGCTGGAGTTTTCCGGTTTCATCTAACAGATCTTCATTAACGCGTACGGCTTTTACTTCAGCTAAAAACATATCGTGAGTTCCAAGAGGTAGAATTTGAGTGACTTTACATTCGATGTTAACGGGGCTCTCGGCTATAAGGGGAGCCTTAACAGTTTCGGCTGATTGGGCGGTAAGCTGCATTTCAGCGAATTTGTTATGATCACGGCCGGAACGGACACCGCAGTAGTCCATAGCTCGGGTAAGAGCAGCAGTGGTTAAATTAATGACAAATTCCCCGGTTTCCTTAATGATAGAGTAAGAGTGTCTGGAAGGTCGAATGGATACATATACCATGGCTGGGTCGGAACATACGGTACCGGACCAGGCGACAGTAATAATATTGCATGCGGCTTCGTCGCCGGGATTTTCATAGTGACCACAAGAAACCATGACGGCGGGTACGGGGTATAGCATATTGCCGGGTCTCCAGGTTGCTTTTTTCATAAATGCCTCCGAAAATAAATACTTGATGTTGGGACTATTATACCAAAAAATATACGCAGAATCTAGATAAAATTTATTAAAAAGTCTTGCAAATTTATAATGTGTGTGTTATAATATTAAAAGTGTTTTTTGGTCGGTAATCAATCTACACAAATCTTCCATGAAAGAGGTGAATCCCCAATATGAAGCAAGGAATTCATCCTGAATTTTATCAGGCTAAAGTAAAGTGCCATTGCGGTAATGAGTTCACAGTTGGTTCTACGATGAAAGAAATCACAGTAGAAATCTGCTCCAAGTGCCATCCCTTCTACACTGGTACTCAGAAGGCAGTTGCTGCTCGTGGTCGTGTTGAGAAGTTCAATCGTAAGTACAACATGGGCAAATAATTTCGTCCGGCAAAAGCCTGGATGTCAGCCATCCGACAGATGGCTGTTTATTAAAAATTGTCATGTAACCGGCTGGAGCCATAGCTTCGGCCGGTTATTTATTTTAAGTCCGTGAGTTAAATAATTTTGTTATTATAATAGATGTAACGGGAGGAAAGTCAATGAGGAATCATTCCCAAAAAGATGTGGCACAGCGTCCTTCCATCGGTGGTCAAGCCGTGATGGAAGGTGTTATGATGAATGGAAAAGAGCATTATGCGGTTGCTGTGCGAAAAACAGATGGAGAAATCCATACAGAGTTGTTTGATCATATTTCTGTTACAGAAAAATATAAAGTTTTGAGTATTCCTGTAGTTCGCGGTGTAGTTAAATTTGTGGAATCTTTAGTAGTTGGAATGCGTACATTGAATTATTCTGCGGACTTTTTTATGGAAGAGGAAGATGCTGCGGAAAAAAAGAAAGAGGGAACGGTTGGCAGATGGTTTCAGGATCATGCAGATTCCATAATTATGGGTGTCAGTATGGTGCTTGCTGTGATCTTATGTATGGTGCTTTTCGTTGCACTTCCGGTGT
Organism: Bianqueaceae bacterium; assembly: GCA_045631245.1. Lineage (GTDB taxonomy): Bacteria > Bacillota > Clostridia > Lachnospirales > Bianqueaceae > CALWPV01. The sequence goes on along the minus strand of JAZQUJ010000059.1, from coordinate 13,116 downwards.
TGGTTTCTAAATTGGTGTATGAATATTTGATCCACAGTGTCTACCTCATGGGTCTGGTGGAGGGTGTCGTAAAAATGATACTCTTCTTATTATATTTATTCTTGGTTTCAAAGGTGAAAGACATAGCCAGAACCTTTGAATATCATGGTGCAGAGCACAAAACCATTAATTGTTTTGAAGCAGGTGATGTGCTCAATGTTGAAAATGTAAAAAAGCATAGCCGATTTAACAAACGATGCGGAACTAGTTTTTTGTTCATTATTATGCTTGTGAGTATTCTGGTGTTTTCTTTTATTCAGGTAAGTGATCCTGTAGTTCGATTTGTTAGTCATATAGTGTTGGTACCAGTGATTGCCGGTCTTTCTTATGAACTGCTAAAGTTTTCTGCCAAATCTCAATCGAAGGTGATCAATGCTTTGGTAGCGCCGGGTGTTTTGATTCAACGAATTACTACCCGTGAGCCGGATGAAAAAGAAATCGAAGTAGCAATTGCTTCGGTGAAAACTTTGCTGGAAAAAGAGTATCCGGAGATCGAAGCATGAAATTGAGTGAAGTTCTGCGCAGAGGCGAAATGTTGCTGCAAAATGAAGATGCAAAACTGGAAGCCTGGATTTTGTTTTCTGAAGTGTTTCAGTTGGATCGAGGTGGATATTTTCTGCGGATGCAGGAGGAGGCAGACGAATACAGGTGTGCTTCCTATTTTGAAATGATTCAGCGGCGTCAGGAAGGAGAGCCGGTTGCCTATATTATTGGTAATTGGGAGTTTATGGGGCTTCCTTTTCGCGTGAGTCCTGCAGTACTGATTCCACGACCTGATACGGAAACTTTAGTGGAAGCCGTGATGGAGTGGGTGCATGTGAAGAAATTAAGTCCCGATGTGTTGGATCTTTGTACGGGAAGTGGCTGTATTGCCATTAGCCTGGCTCGGTATCTGGAGGGATCCCACGTAGAGGCTGTTGATATTTCACCGGAGGCTCTTGCAGTGGCGGAGGATAATGCGAAACTTAACAGCGTTTCTGTTATGTATTGGCAGGGCGATTTGTGGGAGGCTTTGCCGGCTGGCCGGCAATATGACGTTATTACCTCGAATCCACCCTACATTGATTGGAGACAGTTAGAGGAATTGGATAGTGATGTAATTGATCATGAGCCTAGGCTGGCATTGGATGGCGGCGAAGACGGGCTGGTGTTTTATCGACGCTTGGCAGAGCGAACTTGCGAATTTTTGCGTGATGGAGGCCGGGCGTTTTGGGAGATCGGTTATGATCAGGGTGAAACGGCGGCGGAGATTGCCAGAAAATCCGGTCTTAGGGTAATTGAAGTTCGGAAAGATTTGGCGGGTCATGACAGAGTCGTGATTGTGGAAAAGGAGTAAACGATGTTTGATCGATTGCAGGAATTAGTGGATCGATACGAAGAGCTTGGATTTCGTTTGAATGAGCCTCAGGTGATAGGTGATCAGATGCTGTGGCAAAAATTGATGCGGGAACATGCGGGATTGATGCCACTTGTGGAAACATATCAGCGTTATAAGAAGGCAAAACAGGATGAAGAAGATGCCAAACTGATTTTAGAAGAAGAGAAAGACGAAGAGCTAAGGCAGTTGGCGAAGGATGAGCTTTCTGAAAGTCGTGACGCGGTGGAACGTTTAGAACAGGAGCTGAAGATTTTGCTTCTTCCTAAAGATCCTAATGATGAAAAGAACGTTTTCGTCGAAATCCGCGGTGGAGCCGGCGGAGATGAAGCTGCTCTGTTTGCAGCGCAGTTATATCGTATGTATGGGCGTTATGCTGAACGGCGTGGTTGGAAAACAGAACTGGCCAGTTTGAATGAAAACGGTTTGGGTGGTTTTAAAGAAGTTGTATTTATGGTACAGGGTAGGGGCGCTTATTCTAGACTTAAATATGAAAGCGGTGTGCATCGAGTACAGCGAGTTCCTGTTACGGAATCGGGCGGACGAATCCATACTTCTACGGTGACAGTAGCAGTTCTTCCGGAGGCAGAAGAGGTGGATGTGGAGATCGATCCTAACGATATTCGAGTGGATGTGTTTCGTTCTTCCGGTAATGGCGGCCAGTGTGTAAATACCACGGACTCTGCGGTTCGAATTACTCACTATCCTACCGGAATTGTGATCAGCTGTCAGGATGAAAAGAGCCAGTTGAAAAATAAGGATAAAGCAATGAAGGTGCTTAGGGCTCGACTGTATGAAATGGAACTGGCGAAACAGCAGGCGGAAATATCGGCAGATCGTAAAAGCCAGGTTGGTACAGGAGATCGCAGTGAAAAGATTCGTACCTATAACTTCCCTCAGACTCGTGTAACAGACCATCGAATTAAACTCACAACTCATCGAATTGATGAGATCATGGATGGAGAGCTGGATGAGGTGATCGACGGACTGATCACGGCGGATCAGGCGGCAAAACTGGCGAATATTTCAGAATAATCATATGTGTGTGTATGAAACACGACTAAATTTGAAAATAATTCGAATTTAGTCGTGTTTTTTTATAAAAAATCTTTGCAAATTCGAAACTTTTGTGGTAGAATCGTACAAAAGGCCCGAAACGAACGACAAATGTTTTCGGAGGAAGATTGAATAAGGAGGAAATACTCATGGAAATTTATTCTGCAGAGAATATTCGTAACATCGTATTATTAGGACATGGCGGGGTCGGTAAGACTACCATTGCTGAGCAGATGGCTTTTATGTCCAAGGCCACCACACGCGTAGGAACGGTAGCCGATAAAAACACCATTAGCGACTTCGATCCTGAAGAAACCAAACGTGGTTTTTCTATTAATACTTCTTTAATTCCGATCGAATGGAGCAGTAGCTTTATTGGACATAAAATTAATGTACTGGATACTCCCGGTTACTTTGATTTCGCCGGCGAAGTTGATGAAGCTATTCGTGCAGCAGGTGGTGCAGTTATCGTAGTATCTGCTAAGGCCGGTGTTGAAGTGGGTACCGAACTCGCTTGGGAGAAAGCTGAAAAGGCAAAGCTGCCTCGTATGATTTTCGTAAATGGCATGGATGAAGACGGTGCCGATCTTGATAAGGTTTTGGAAGATCTGAAAGAAAAATTCGGTAAGACCATTGCTCCTTTCCAGGTTCCTTTCAAAGAAGATGGAAAGTTTGCAGGATTTGTAAATGTACCTAAAATGGAAGGTCGTAGATTCTCTGGTAAGCGTGTAGAGGATTGCCCCATTCCTGAAGGCATGGAAGATGAAATCGAGCCTGTTCGTCAGATGTTGTTGGAAGCAGTTGCTGCTACCGATGATGAACTGATGGAACGTTTCTTTATGGAAGATGAGTTTACTACAGAAGAAATTCTGGTTGCTCTGCGTAACGGTATTGTTGCCGGTGATATCGTTCCTGTTCTGTGTGGTTCTGCACTGAATGGTACCGGTATTGGTGTTCTGATGAGCTCCATTTGTAGCTATCTGCCCAACCCGGTAATGGCACGTCCTACTAATAAGGCTTTGGATATGAATGGTAAGGAATTGGATGTTCCTTGTCAGCCCGCTGGTAACTTCTCTGGTATTGTATTTAAGACCAGTGTTGACCCGTTCTTGGGTAAAATTACTTACTTTAAAGTTCTGTCCGGTACTCTTCGTAAAGATGAGACTGTTATTAACAACAATAAGGAAGAAGAATTCCGTGTAAGCCGTCTGTACACTATGCGCGGTAAAGAGCAGATCGAAGTTTCCGAACTGCGTGCCGGTGATATTGGTGTTCTGAGTAAATTGAACGTGACTGGTACCGGTGATACCTTAACCAGTAAAGGTTTCAATATTAAGTACCCCGGTGTTGAGTTTGCTACTTCTTTGATGTGCATGGCGATTCGTCCTAAGAATAAAGGCGATGAAGACAAAGTAAGCTCTAGTTTGGCTAAAATCATGGAAGAAGATCCTACTGTACGCGTAGAGACTGATAGTGAACTGAAACAGCAGTTGATCTATGGCGTTGGCGATCAGCATCTGGATGTTATCGTAAATAAGTTGAAGAACAAATTTAAGGTTGAAGTAGAACTGACTAAGCCTAAAGTTTCCTATCGTGAAACCATTAAAGGCAAAGCAGAAGTTCGTGGTAAACACAAGAAACAGTCTGGTGGTCATGGCCAGTACGGTGATGTTTTGATGGTATTCGAACCTTCTGGTGATATGAGTAAGCCGTATGTATTTGAAGAGAAGATCTTCGGCGGCTCTGTACCGAAGAACTACTTCCCGGCAGTTGAAAAGGGAATTCAGGAATGTGTAAAGGCCGGTGTTCTGGCAGGTTACCCCATGGTTGGTATCAAGGCTACCTTGACTGATGGTTCTTATCATCCGGTAGACTCTTCTGAAATGGCCTTCAAGATGGCTACATCCATCGCTTTTAAAGACGGTATCCCGAAGGCTAAACCTGTGATTATGGAGCCCATCGTTGCTGCTCATATTCTTGTCGATGAGGAATACATGGGCGATATTATGGGTGATATGACCAAACGTCGCGGTCGTGTACTGGGTATGGAAGCGCAGGGTAAGAAACAGCTGATCGATGCTGAAGTTCCTATGTCTGAAATGTTCAATTACCCCACTGAGCTTCGTTCTATGACTCAGGGTCGTGGTTCTTATACCATGGAGTTTGTTCGTTATGAAGAAACCAGCAAAGATGTTATGGATAAGATCATTGCTGACAGTCAGAATGAGCAGGCTTAAGGCCAAATTTGATTATAAAAATGCAGCAAGCAGTCGAGAAATCGGCTGCTTGTTTTTGCTAAGGAAAAGATTTTGTAAATTGGTTAGATTCATATGTTGCAATTTTGCTATGCAACTATTATAATCATATGTTGAAGAATTCTAATAAATATAAAATGCTAGGTGCTTCTGAGAAAAATGTATTGCTGAATGAGGTGTAATTTTGAAAACGAATGATAATAAACTGGTAGAACAGGTAAGTAAGAGAAAGAGAAATTCGGTTCAGTATGGTGAATCGGAAGATAATGTCATGCCATTAGAAGAAAAAAATGCGTGGTATAAGAAAAATTGGATGAGTATCACTTGTGTATCATTACAATTGATCGTGTCAATTTGTTTTTTTACCATTTTGATCATAATTGATATGTTTCCTGTAAGATACTTGGTGGTGATGGGTGTTATATTAAGTGTGTTACTTGGATTCACAATTTTATCACAATTTTCAAAGGCAGGAAGAAAGGTCGGATGGTTTTTTTCGGCAATTATAATGATTCTGTTTTTGTTTGCAAGTATATACATATGGAAAGCTCATGATGTGATAGATGAAGTAACCGGAATGAAAGAAACGGTTACAAAGTCAAACGATGTATCGATTGTTGTAATGGCTAATAGTCCGTATAATGGTTTGGAAGACTTGAAAGGAAAAACATTTGGTATTCAAAATATAATTGATCGTCAAAATACAGACTCAACACTAAGGGAGTTGGAATTTAAATTTCAAGAACATCTGGACACAATTGAATATGAAAGTTGGAAATCACAAGTACAAGCTTTGTATAACAATGATATAGATGCGATCATAATCAATGAGGCGTATCGTTCTTTGATCGAAGAAGATTTTGAAAACTTTAATCAAGAAACTAAAGTGATTGATGGCTTTAAATATGTGGAAGAAGTGAAACAGAATAGTTCTAAGCCCGATATAAAGGTAGATACAGAGCCGTTTAATGTATATTTGTCCGGTAATGATTCATATGGTACGATTTCATTGGATGCGGGAAGAGCAGATGTGAATATTATTGCTACTGTGAATCCTAAAACGAAACAAATATTATTGACTACGACTCCTCGTGATTTTTATGTTGAACTTCCTATATATGGTGGCGGTTACTATGATAAGTTAACGCATGCGGGAATGTTGGGTTTTGATACATCAATAGAAACATTGGAAAAACTGTATCAAATTGAAATTGATTATTATATTCGTTTGAATTTCAGTGGTTTTCGTGATATTGTGGATGCTCTTGATGGTGTAGAAGTATATTCGGAGTATGAATTTGTTTCTGTTAAGGGCGTTTATTTTCAGCAAGGCAAAAATTATTTGAATGGCAAAGAGGCATTGGCATTTGTAAGAGAGAGAAAGGCATTTTCAGATGGCGATTTTCAACGCGGAAAAAATCAAATGGCAATGATTGAAGCTATGGCAGATAAAATTTTCTCCCCGACGATCTTAATGAATTATATGGATTTGATGAATAGTGTATCCTCATGTTTTTTGACAGATATACCGAGAGAAAAAATTAATGATTTGGTAAAAATGCAGTTGAATGATGGAGCGCAGTGGACGATCATTTCGAATAGCGTAATGGGGTATGGTAATGCCAGAACAGGCTATGTTGGTGGTAATGAACCTCTTTCTTGCGTGGATCCTGATGTGGGAGATGTGGCTTTGGCAACAGAACTGATTCGAAAATGTATGAATGGGGAAAAAGTCGTCATTCCGGATAAAGAGAAAGAGGGTATATATCAGGGAAGTAACTTGGGCGGTATTGGATTAGGTTATCTTAAGGACAATGAGTCGTCCAATGTAATGGAATCTGAGATTTCTTCTTCGGACAGTGAAGCAGAGAGTGATAATGATTCGTATGTTGAATCAGAACCTATTATTTCCGATGTTGATCAATCTTCGGTGATAACAGATGAAAACCAATCACAAGAAAGTAGTGCGGAGATTGAAAGTTCCGTCATTATGCCTGAATTGGAAAGCAGCATAGAGACTGAAGATAGTATTCAAACAGAGGAGAGTGTGCAATCATCGTATCCAAGTGAAGATTCAATGGAAAATTCGGAAGAAAGTTCCACTGATGAAGAAGCGGAAAATGATAATTCAACTGAAATAGTTGAATAATCTGAAACGTTACAAGTTAATAATATGGTCATTTATAAAGAGTAAACAACATAAACTGTGTAAAGAAAAGTAAGGAGCAGTTTGATGTTGTTTACTCTTTTATTGCAATTATTTTTTCATGTTCGATACGATACCGGATCGGGGACATTCCTCAAACCGATGAGCGCGCAGAAGGAAGAGGAATGCTTGCGTAAGTTAAAGCTTGGAGATACTAAAGCAAGAGAAGAATTGATTGAACATAACATGAGATTAGTAGCTCATATTGCTCGAAAGTATACCATTTCAACTACAACATGGGAAGCAGATGATCTGATTTCGGTAGGAGCAATAGGACTAATCAAAGGTATTGATTCTTTTGATTTGGATAAAAAGGCAAAATTAAGCACCTATTTGGCAAGGTGCATAGAAAATGAAATATTGATGTTACTGCGTGTAGATAAGAAAACAAAACAAGATGTGTCGTTACAGGAGCCCATAGGAGAAGATAAAGAAGGAAATGTTTTGGCGTGGGATGATGTGTTGGTAAGTGAAGAGGAATCGGCGTTGGAGCGTGTAAGCCGAGCTGCAGATCAAAAAGAATTATTAATCGCGATAGAGGAAGAACTGTCGCCGAAAGAAAAAATTGTAATTCAACGTAGATATGGGCTGAATGGGGAAAAAGAAGAGACACAGCGTCAGGTGGCGAAATCCATGGGGATCAGCCGCAGCTATGTCTCAAGAATAGAAAAAAGGGCATTAGAGAAACTATATATAAAAATGAAAAATATTTATAAAGAAACCTAAAGTAAACTGAATTACTTTGTTTTTTCGGCGAATTGACCGTTAATCTTTAGAATGCTTCTTGGAAGAGCATCTTTAGCATTTTTCCAAGGCTGATCTTTATAACGGTAGTCGAATTTCAGGGTGAACCATTCAAGATCATCTTCTACGCGTTTTAGATTATCCATTTGAATGGATGCGATCAATTGGCGGAACTCCGCTGTTTGATCGGCATTTAAGTGCTTAGCGGAAGTTTCATAGATTAGCATGAAATGGTTTAAACAAAAGCCCTTGCAATTTTTAACCATTTGTCTAAACTCATCACTCTTTTTCCAGAGCATGAAAAAAGCAGCAACATATCGATCAAATACTTGATTAATACGCTCACATACGTAGCAACTTTCTTCGAAGTGTTTACGATGCTGTTCTAAGGGGCTTTCGTCTGAAGATTTTTTTCCAAATAATTTTTTGGGAGCGCTTGCGGTTTTGAGCAATTTTTTAATGATTTCGTGCTGGGCTTTCAAGTGAGAATGAAGCATGAGAGCGAGTCCTAAGGCGTTTCCTTCGTTATAGAGACGCTGGGTATGTTCTGTACAAAATCCTTTGGCATTGGTTTCGCCGCGAACATCTTCCTCCATGTAGGAAGGGCTGAGTACATAGTTGATTGTGTTATTTTCTAAAGTGCGTTTCATTGCACAAAAGGGACATTCACAATCTTCTTTAAAACCATCCATGACAGGTATGGTATAAATTTCTTCTTTCATGTAAACCTCCTGGTAACGATCATATTGATTCTGCTTTTATTATGAAGGTTTTCTTAAAAAAAGTCAATTATAACTTGCAAATAACTTGCAATTGCCTTATAATGAAAGCAGATTGCAGTTTTATGCAGGTAGATAAGATGTTAGAATGGCTTGCGTAGAACTTCAGTAAATTTTAATTTGAATTTACAACAGAAAGGGGACAAAAGTCCATGAGTACATTTTTGGAGAATGTAATTGCTAGAGCAAAAGCAGACAAAAAGACCATTGTATTACCTGAATCTATGGATAGACGTACATTTGAAGCTGCTGCAGTTGTGTTAAAAGAAGGTATTGCCAATTTGGTAATTATCGGTAGCCCTGAAGAAGTAGAGGCTAATAGCCAGGGATTGGATATCACTGGGGCTACTATTATTAATCCCGCTACTTATGAAAAAACTCAGCAGTACATTGATATGCTGGTTGAACTGAGAAAGTCAAAAGGTATGACTCCCGAAATGGCAGAAGATCTGTTGCTCCATGAATATATGTATTTTGCATGTATGATGGTTAAAGCAGGTGATGCAGATGGTGTTGTATCCGGTGCTTGCCATTCTACTGCTAATACTTTGAAACCTTCTTTGCAGATTATTAAGACTAAACCCGGTGTAAAACTGGTTTCCTCTTTCTTTGTTATGGTTGTTCCGGATTGCGATATGGGCGCAAACGGCACTTTTGTATTCAGCGATTGTGGTCTTGAGCAGAATCCTGATCCTGAAAAGTTGGCTGCTATTGCACTTTCTTCTGCTGAATCTTTCAAGATGCTGGTTGAAGAAGAGCCCAGAGTTGCTATGTTGTCTCATTCTACCATGGGTAGCGCTAAGCATGCTGATGTAGATAAAGTTGTTGCTGCAACTAAGATTGCTAAAGAACTGGCTCCTGAGTTGAAGCTGGATGGCGAAATGCAGTTGGATGCTGCAATTGTTCCCAGTGTTGGTTCTTCTAAGGCTCCTACCAGTGAAGTAGCCGGCAAGGCTAATGTTTTGGTATTCCCCGACCTGGATGCTGGTAACATTGGTTATAAACTTGTTCAGCGTCTGGCTAAGGCAGAGGCATATGGTCCTGTTACTCAGGGTATTGCTGCTCCTATCAATGATCTGTCTCGTGGTTGCTCTGCTGATGACATCGTTGGTGTTGTTGCTATTACTGCTGTACAGGCACAGAATCAGTAAGCTATTATTTAAAATATAACATCTTATAAGGAGAGTATTAAAATGGCTAAAGTATTAGTTATCAACTGTGGCAGTTCTTCTTTGAAGTATCAGCTGATTGATATGGAGAACGAAGCCGTAGTTGCAAAAGGTATGTGTGATCGAATCGGTATCGAAGGTTCCGTTTTGACTCATAAACCCACTGGAAAAGACAAATATGAAGACTTTTCTGAAATCAAAGATCATCAGGTTGCAGTAGAGAAGGTTATGGCCGCATTGATGGATCCGGTTCATGGTGTGATCGAAAACGTGGATGAAATTGCTGCTATTGGTCATCGTGTTCTGCATGCAGGTACTGTATACAGTGATTCTATCATTGTTGATGAAGATGTTAAACGTGTGATTCGTGAATGTTTCGATCTGGGCCCCTTGCACAATCCTCCGAACTTGATTGGTATTGAGGCTTGTGAGGCAGCTATGCCTGGTAAACCCAATGTTGCTGTATTTGATACTGCTTTTGGCATGTCTATGCCTGCTAAAGCATATACTTACGCAATTCCCCATGAATATCAGGAAAAATATGGTATCCGTCGTTATGGCTTCCATGGTACCAGCCACAAGTTCGTTTCTGGTGAAGCTCTGAAGTTTGGTGAACTGGATCCTGAAAAGGGTAAAGTAATCGTTTGTCATCTGGGAAATGGCGCTAGTGTGTCTGCTTCTATCGGTGGCAAGTGTGTAGATACCAGTATGGGTCTGACTCCTCTGGAGGGTCTGATCATGGGTACCAGAAGTGGTGATGTTGATCCTGCTGTTGTACAGTATATTGCTAACAAAGAAGGCTTGGATGTTAATGCTGTAATCAATATCTTGAATAAGAAATCCGGTTTGTTGGGTATTACCAATGGTATGTCCAGCGATCATCGTGATATCGTAGATGCTGCGGCTGCAGGTGATCCGTTGGCTCAGGTTGCTATTGCAGCTTCTGATTATCGTATTGCTAAGTATATTGGCGCTTATACCGCAGCTATGAATGGTGTTGATGCTATCGTATTTACTGCTGGTATCGGCGAGAATGATGCACCTACCAGATCTCATGTATGTTCTTATCTGGGTTATCTGGGTGTAGAGTTGGATGAAGAGAGAAACAAAGTTCGTGGTGAGAGAAGAATGCTGTCTACTCCTGAATCTAAGGTAAAAGTTATGCTGATTCCTACCAACGAGGAGTTGGCTATTGCAAGAGAAACCAAGGCACTGGTAAACTGCTAATCAAAAAAAGCAAATTATAGTTGACAAATAGCTATAAGGTGTGTATAATTGATAAGGTGACGAAAAAAGGGGGATGTAAACTATGTTATCTGTTCAGGTGAAGAACCTGCTGTTAGATCCAAGTTTGAACATTCCGATTGAAGCGGTATGGGAGAGAGATTCGATCCTAACGGTGGATGGAGAGACACCTTGTTTGGAGCCTTGGCACATTCAAGGTAAGTTATCTAATGTGGGCGGTGCAGTTCTTGAGTTTGAAGGTACAGTAAAAACCATGATTATGATGGAATGTGGTCGTTGCACGAAGCCGGTGAAAGTTCCGCTTGATATCGTCATTCAACAGCGTTTTGCGAAAGACCAAGCTTCCGATGTGGAGACTCTGGATCAAGATGATTTTATTCTTCCAATTGAGAATGATCGTATTGATTTGGACGAGACAATCCTTCATGAGGTTCAGCTCGGTGTTCCCATGAAAGTATTGTGTAAAGAGGATTGCAAAGGGCTGTGTCCCATGTGTGGACAAGACCTGAACGAGGGGCAGTGTGATTGTGAAGAAGATAATACTGATCCTCGTTGGGAAGCTTTAAAAGGTCTATTTTCTGAATAGACAGGCTGTGTGCCTATGATCTTAGTAATAGGAGGTGTAACCAATGGGTGCTATTGGACCGAAGAACAAGACTTCCAAAGCTCGTCGCGATAAGAGAAGAGCTAACTGGAAGCTGAGTGTTCCCAGCTTGGCAAAATGCAGCAAGTGCGGCGCATTAATTATGCCTCACCGCGTGTGCAAAGAGTGTGGAACTTATAACAAGAGACAGGTTGTTACTGTTGAAGAAGAATAATTCTGCTTACGAGAGGAACCATTAGATAATGGTTCCTTTTTCGTTTGAAAATTCTTTTACCGTAAAATCTTGATTTTTATCTGATTTGACTAAATTTAGCTATATTATAAAAGAGATAACAAGAGGGCTTACTAGTTTTACAGTAAGCCCTCTTGTTAATGGGAAAAATCATTAATATAATTTATGGAAGCATATTTCCTGCAGCTGTATACAATTTGTACCATTCTTGACGTGTCAGCGGTAATTCTGATCCATCAACAACATCTTTCATTCTGCTAACTTTGGTGGAACCTGCAATTACCTGAATATTTGCAGGATGACGAGTAATCCATGCGGTTGCAATAGCGGTATTACTTACACCGTATTGTGCTGCTAATTCGTCAATTACTTCATTTAGTTTTCCGTATTTGTCTTTATTATTAAAAATAAGACCTTCAAAGTATCCATACTGGAAGGGTGACCAAGCCTGAATGGTAATATCGTTTAAACGTGCATATTCAAGGAATTCACCGGTACGATGAGTCGCTTGATCAATGGTCATGTTGGCGGCAATTCCTGCGTCAATTAAAGGTGTATGACCTAAGCCAAATTGCAGCTGATTGATGCCCAATTTGAAAGGACAGTATTTTTGGAGAAGCTCCATTTGCAGACTATTCTGATTAGATACACCGAAAGCACGAACCTTTCCAGACTGATGTAATTCGGTGAATGCTTCTGCAACTTCGGCAGGATCCATTAGAGTATCAGGGCGATGTAACAAAAGAACATCGAGATAGTCTGTATTTAAACGCTTCAAACTATTATCGACACTATTAATGATGTGTTCTTTTGAAAAGTCAAACCAGCCACCACGAATGCCGCACTTAGTCTGTATGATCATAGAATCACGAAGTGATGAATGCAGGTCAACTGCCTGACCGAAAAGGGTTTCGCAATTTCCCTTGCCGTAAATATCGGCATGATCAAAGAAGTTGATGCCCAGTTCCATATTGCCTCTAATCAAAGCTTCAAGTTCGGTAGTGGACAAGGAACTAATACGCATACAACCCATAACAATATTGGATGCTTTTAAGGAAGTGCCGGGAATAGATAAATATTTCATAATAACCTCCGCTTTTTAAAGATATATTAATTATATCACAGTACATGGAAGGACGCAAGATGAGGCTCTATATGAATATTATGTGTATGATATAATACAAAAAATGATGAAGAAAAATGTTGACAAATTTCAAAATAAATATTGACATTAATGAGACTTTGTGCTATTATTAGATCATCAAACGAAACAAAATCCTATTAAGGAAACACAATAAAAATTAAAAGAAAAGAGGAAAATTAAAATGGCAAAATTTGTATGTAGTGTATGTGGATATGTTCATGAAGGCGATGCAGCTCCGGAGAAATGCCCGGTATGTAAGGTTCCCGCT
>JAZQUJ010000058.1:0-10310 GCA_045631245.1 Bianqueaceae bacterium | reverse complement strand
GGGAGAAACATTATGAGAAATGTGCTGAACCAGTTTGGGGAAGCTCTTCTTGATGTAGTCAACAAAGGCAGGACAGCAGGAGCTGGTCAGGAAGCCTTTCTCAACCAATTCGCGGGACTCAGCCAGAGCAACAATATCAGCACCCCAAGCAGCATCGATAACGCTGTGGAAACCAAGTTCTTTGATACCGCTTACTACCTGACCCAGTTTAACATGGGTGAACTGGCTTGCAATTGCGGGAGCTACAACAGCATATACCTTGTAGTTCTGGTTGTTGTCGCTTTCCTTGATCATATTGATAGCCTTCAGCATGAAGGATTTATCCATGATAGCACCGAAGGGACACTGGTATACACAAGCACCACAGGAGATACATTTGTTGTTATCGATGTGAGCAGCTTTTTCCTCGTTCATGGAAATAGCTTTTACCTTACAAGCATTTTCGCAAGGACGCTCATATTTCTTGATAGCGGAGTAGGGGCAAACCTTAGCACAGGCACCACACTCTACACACTTATCTTTGTCGATTACGGCACGCTGGTTAGCGTCAAAGGAGATTGCTCCCTTCTTACAAGCCAGTTCGCAGCGGTGTGCGATACAGCCGCGGCAGGCGTCGGTAACGGCATAGCCGCCAACGGGACATTCGTCACAAGCCAATTCAATAACTTCAATTACGTTAGGATTGTTCTTGTCGCCGCCCATAGCAAGTTTTACACGCTCAGCTGCAATAGCACGCTCTTTGTAAACACAGCAACGCATGGTTGCTTTTTTTCCGGGAACGATCTCGGTTTTTAAAATATCAGTAATAGATTCAGCCAAATCACCGGCCCAGTGATGGCGAGCAACAGACTGCAGCACACGATATTTCAAGTGCTGCACGTGGGTATCATATCTTACCATAATTCCTCCATAGTAATTTAGAAATAGCTGACCTTGATCTGTTTGTCCATCTTACGAAGACAAGTACAGAGTTCTTCTACCAGCCGCATCTTAATGTTAAAGTTGATCGGCAGATCCGGGCTCTGATGAGCGGGGTTCATGGCACGGCCAACAAAGAAGTTAATATCAGTGGCTTCCTCAAACAGCATACGAGAGATCAAAGAAGCACCATCATTTTTATAACTCCATTGGGAATAACTGTCGTTATCTTCCAAATAGTTCTTAGCGTATTCCACTACACGGTTAAAGGTGATAACACCTTCGGTAACCAGGTCCACACCTTTGATCTTACTGGTGGGCGGAATCTCCGGATCCAGATATAACGGAAGACCAACATCCACTACGGTACCAAGGAATTCGGCAGCCAGAGTAGAAGTAGTACCACCACAAACAATGTGTTTTCCTTCTTTGGAGAAGAAAAGTGACATCATCTTTTGAACATCTTTAGGATCAGAGGGAGGACCGATCATTAGATTCATCGGATTTCTGCGGCGAAGCTTAACAGTACAAACTGTTGTATCATCACCGGGCTGATAACCATACAATTTATTGCATTCATTCAAAAGTATGGTACTAAGGGTCTTGGCAGTGAAATCTTTGCTGTACATGATCTCCATGAATTCAACAATGTTTTCACGCTGCCAGCCGTAGTTCAGCTCTTGACCGATGCCAGCGTAAATCGCGCCGTCGCTCATTGCGATCAAGGTGTCGTATTCCTGTAAACGCACACGGGATTTGTATACGTTACGTCCTTCGATTTGAAGAAGTTGCTTAGGATAGTCAAAATTAACACCATCGCGCAGAAAGATAACGTCGGGATTGTCAAACTGAATAATCTCTGCGAACTCGTTTTCAACCACATGAATAATGGTAAAGGTAGAGTATGCCACACCACGTACCTGACATACAGGCAGAGTGGAAATAATGGTGTGCACACAATCTTCGATACTCATGTTGGCAGCCAGCATGGTGGAGATGATTTTGGAGGTCAAAGTGGAAAGAATATTAGCCTTTACACCGCTGCCCAAACCATCGGCCAATACGACTACGGAAGAATTGGCTCCCTGAGGAACAACTTCAACATGGTCACCGCAGAGATTTTCACCCTTTTTATTCAGGCTGTAATAGCCGATATCGGTGCACAGATTATTCATTTTTCAAAGACTCCTTCAGCTTGGTGAGCGCGATCTTGGTTTCAGCAGTGGTTTCACCAAGAAGCATTGCGATCTCCTGAACAACACGCATCTGTTTGTCGATCACCTTATCGGTGATCTCGATGGTCTGCTGGCTGATGCTTTCCTTCTGACTGCGTTCGGATTCTTCATCGGTTACGTCACGCATGAAGCTCATCAGTACATGATAGCTGCGGTCGTAAATGACAGTCTGCTCAACGTAGCGGTGATATTCAGCCAGATATACGCGGCGCTCATAAATGTTGCGGCCGCTGTTCAAAACTTCAAGGAAGATATTGGGATCCAGAATACGAACTACCTGATCACCCAAAACGTCGCTGACATTGCGGATATTCATCATCTTGCGGGCCATGGTATTGATCTGCTGTACTTCGAGCTGTTCGTTCAATACGATAATACCATTAGGTGTATTTTTAATGATGGTGTCGGAGAAGGATTCAGCTTTTTCTTTCAGGAAGGGTAGGCACATATTCAGGTCAGCCTTACCCTGGAATACAGCAAGTGCTTTTTCGCGGCAAGTATCATAACCACAGCCACCGCAGTTAAGTTCATCGGCGGGTGTATTTTTGCCCATCTTGCGAAGAATGTCCTGAATGGCAGCTTCATCGGGCATAGGATTATGAACTTCCATAGGACGGAAGTTCTTTTTCAGTTCAATATCGGGCGGAAGCTCCGTGCCGAAAGTATCCTGACCGGCATAGTCAGATACGCGTTTGTAGTTCATAACCGGAGACAGGGCGTTGCGCTCCATGGCGGGACCATTTACACAGCTTCCGGCACAGGCGGACATTTCGATGAAGCAACGGGTCAAGTTGCCGCGCAGAACTTCTTCGATAGCATTACGACAATTTTCAACGCCGTCCAAAGAGAAGTAAGAGTAAGCATCGTTCTTTTTGTACATACTACGCAGTACACCGCCGGCTACCGGGAACAGACGGGAACGAACTTTACCAACGTTTTCATCATCGGGTATAGCATCGATCTTGACGCCTGCTTCCATCAACCAACTGGTCAATTCTGGGAAGGTAAGTACACAATCTACGATACCAGGATACTGATCGCCCTCATCCTTTTTAGCGATACAAGGTCCAATGAAGATGGTCTTAGCAGTAGGATCTGCTTTCTTGATCATGGAGCAATGAGCCTGCATGGGAGAAAGCACCGGAGCCAAATAAGGAAGGGCTTCGGGATAATGTTTCTGGATCAACAAATTGATGGAATGACAGCAGGAAGAAATAACCACGTCGGCTTTTCCTTCGTCGATCTGCTTATCATAATAGGTTTTAATTACTTCAGCACCGACTGCAGTTTCCTGAGCGTCAGTAAATCCCAATTCCTTCAAAGCTTTACGCATGGATGCAATGGTAGCACCCGGGTAGTTAGCCACGAAAGAAGGAGCGATACTGGCGTAAACAGGACCGCCGCGGCGAATAATTGCTTTTGCTTTATCCAAATCGTTGCGAATTGTTTTAATGTTCTGCGGACATGCCAAGTAGCAGTTTCCGCATAAAATACATTCGGCATCGATGATCTGTGCTTTGCCGCTGGAAAAACGAATCGATTTTACAGGACAGGAGCGAATGCATTTGTAACAGTTTTTACAATCCATTTTTAGATTGGATACCAAAACTTCAGCCACAGGAAAACCTCCTTACGTATACAGTATAGGGTTATTATTTAACGCGAGGCAGAACTTCTTTTTCGAAAAATTCTTTTACGGTATTGGGTTTTACAGAGTGAACTTCTTCGTCAATTTTCACACTTACGCCATTTACGCAATTGCCCATGCAAAAAGCACCATTCAAGGTAACTTTATCTGACAGATTATGTTCTTCTACCAATTTCTGCATTTCTTCAACGACTGCACGAGAGCCTTTCAAATGGCAGCTGCTGCCGATACAAATAGTAACTTTCATAAGTATTCCTCCATTAATTGTAAATATTGGATTGGACATTTAGACAATCCTAAAAGGTATAGAAAAAGCGGTGAGCATGTTTCTATACCGAATTGCTAAAATTATAACATAAAGTTCGATGTTCGTCTATAATAAAGAAAGAAAAAGTAATGAGAAAATCGGCAAATTCATTGACAGTAAAATTTAAAATCGGTATACTGATATTACTGTAACAAATGAAAAGGAGGCAAACCCTATGAATATTTCTCATCTTCGATATGCGGTGGAAGTGGAAAAAACCGGTTCCATTACCAGAGCCGCTGAAAACTTATACATGGGACAGCCTAACCTCAGCAAGGCAATTAAAGAATTGGAAAATTCAGTTGGTATCACACTGTTCAAGCGAAATTATCATGGTGTGTCACCAACGGCAAAAGGAAAAGAGTTTTTAGATCGGGCGCGGGAGGTGCTCAGTAAAATACAAGACATGGAGTCCATGTACCAAGGCGGAGAGCAAAATACGGCTTTTTCTGTTTGTATTCCACGGGCGAGTTATGTTTCCTACGGACTTCCTGCCTTTGTAGGTAGTTTGAATCAAGAAAATGGGTTTAGCATCGATATTCAGGAAGCCAATGCCATGAGGACCATGGAGCGCGTGGTAAATGGAGAATGCAACATGGGTATCATGCGTTGTGTAAGCGATCGAAAACCATATTATTTGAGCCTGCTGCAGGAAAAACATATGAACGCGCAGACTCTTTGGCGCAGTTCTTATAAGGTGGCTGTATCTGAAAATAATCCGCTGGCGCGGAAAAACAGACTCTCGTTGGAAGATCTTCAGGAGGGTATCTGCCTCGAACACGGCGATGAAGAAATTCCGTTTGTTGTGAAGGAAAGACGAGGCAGTAAAGATGTATCTAAAGATAAAAGCATATTGGTCTATGAAAGAGGCAGCCAGCTTGATCTGCTGAAAAGTGTACCGGGTGCCTATATGTGGATCACGGCGATGCCGGAATCAATGCTGCGCACCATGGGACTGGTGCAGCGTGAATGCGAAATAGAAGGAAATTGGGTAGAAGATATTTTAATCTATCCTCAATATTATAGTTTGACAGAGTTGGATCGTGCTTTTATTCAAAATTTGGAAAAAGTACGAGAAGAAATGGGAAGCGGAATCAGTATCGATGATTAAAAAGGTTTTGGTGTATCCTAATGTAAAACGGGATGTGGGTTATGCATACACGCAATTGGTGGCTGAGTTTTTTTCAGCACGAGGGGTGAAGGTGTATGCCACGAAGGAAACGGTGCTTCATTTGCAGGGAGATCTGCCGATTCGGGTAATCGAAGAGAAGGAAAAACGGGATATGGATATTGCTATCGTGCTGGGTGGCGACGGTAGTATGATTCAAGGTGCTCACTTTATGCTGGGCACAACGGTTCCGATTTTAGGAATCAATTTAGGTACTCTCGGATATTTGACTGAGGTCGAAGTGCAGGAGTTGGAAGAATCGCTGCGGCGAGTATTAAAACATGATTTCCGGGTGGAACAACGGATGATGCTGGAAGCTGAGGTGCAGATAGCAGGAAAAAAAGGGAGTCAGGTCTTTTATGCTGTTAATGATTTAGTGCTACATCGAAATTTGTTGGATGGTATTCTGACGGTGAAAACATATATTAACGGTGCGAATTTGGCCGATTTTCGGGCGGATGGTGTAATCGTATCTACTCCCTGTGGATCTACTGCCTATAATTTTTCTGCGGGTGGTCCTATTGTGAACCCGGTAGCAGATAATATCATTTTGACACCTCTTAGTAGCCATTCGGCTTTGGATCGATCCGTTATTCTAATGGGACAGGACCGTTTGAGTTTTCAAATTGGTGCCACGGGAAAATGCCTGGAGTCGGTGTTCAGTGCCGACGGAGTGGATCATGTCTCTTTGGGAGAAGGGTCTTGGATCCATGTGAAAAAGAGTGAATACACTTTTCCTTTAGTGCGTTTGCTGCAACGCAGCTTTTATGAAGTATTACAAATGAAATTATGAATCAAAAGAGCCTTTGCGCAACTACAATGGTGGGTTGCTCAAAGGCTCTTTTGATTTTGGTTATTCTGTCTGAAGTGATTAGTCTTCGACGAGACGGTTTTTGTTTAGCTTTGCACGCTTGAAGTAAATCAAAGTGAGGGCGCTGGCTACCAGCCAACCGGCGGGATATGCCATACCGATGGGAATAATGGTGTTGGAAATGTAATTGGCCATGACAAACAAGTAGGCCTGACGGAACAGTACGAAGGAGCAGAGAAGGATGATCATGGGGGCACGGCTGTCACCGGCTCCGCGCAGGGCGCCGGAATAGATCTGATTAATGCAGCAGAGTACATAGAAGGGGGAGAGCCAGCGTAGCATCATAGTTCCGTATTCGATGACTTCCGGTTTGCTGTTGAAGAAGGCTACCAGAGAAGGCGCCAGCAGAATTACAGGAAGCATGAGAATCAATGTGGCGGCGATGGACATGAACAAAGAAATGCGGATTCCTTTTTTGGCTCGATCCACCAAATTACGGCCAAGGTTCTGTCCTACAAAAGTGGTGGAGGAAAGAGCCAAAGACTGCATAGGAAGCAGGATGAGCTGGTCGATCTTGGCGTAGGCAGTCCAACCGGACATGCAGTCAGCACCGAAGTAGTTGATGTATGACTGAACGAAAACATTGGAAAATGACGTGATAGCCATTTGGATGGCGGCGGGGATACCGACTTTAACGATCTTGGCCAGCATATCCCAGTGCATTTTTAAATGGCGAATCTCAAAACGGATACAAGTATGGGAACGCAGCAGAGCGATCAAAACAAGTACAGCGGAAACGCCCTGAGCGATAACAGTAGCTAAGGCTACACCGGCTACACCCATTTTGAAAACTAAAACGAATAAAAGGTCAAGCACGGTGTTGAGTATGGCAGAAACAACCAGAAAGTAGAAGGGACGTTTGGAGTCGCCTACTGCTCGCAGGATGCCGGATCCGATGTTGTAGACCATAAGGCCAATGATACCGGCGAAATAGATGGTCAAGTATGTTTTGGATTCCGGGAATACATTGTCAGGGGTTTTCATGAAATGAAGCATATAGGGAGTCATGAAAATACCAACTACGGTGAAAATGGCCGCCAGTATTAATGTCATTACCATGGAGGTGTGAACGGTGTCCTGCACTTTGTCATAACGTTTTGCTCCGTAGTACTGTGAAATAACAACACCAGCACCGCTGGAGAGACCCATGAAGATACCAATCAGCATATTGGCAATGGGACCCAGAGAACCAACCGCAGAAAAGGCCTCGTTGCTAACATAGTTTCCTACTACCCAGGTATCTACCATATTATAAAGTTGCTGGAAAATGTTACCAACAAGCAGTGGTAGGGCAAAATTGATCAAGTGTTTGGTGATACTGCCCTCAGTCATGTCCACATCGCTACTCTTTTTTCTTGTGAGAAAACTAAACTTTTTCATGTGAATTCATCTCCTTTTATAAAGGGGATTATACTCCAAATAAAAAGAAAAAACAAACTCTTTTGTAATTCTGCAAAAATAGACAAGTTTGAATGGAGAAAACAAGATAAGAAGAGAATTTGTTGGGTGTATTTGAAAGAAAGACATTTTTGAGAAAAAACTTAAAAAAGTACTTGACGAAAAGATACTCCTTTGTTATAATGGCAAAGGTGTCAAGGTTTAGTACTTGACATCTGGAGAAAAAATGGATAAAATATATGAACAGACATTGCTCTTTGATTTTTATGGAGAGCTGTTAACGGAGAAGCAAAGAGAAATTTGCCGCATGCACCTGCAGGAGGATCTTTCACTGGGTGAAATTTCTGATGAACTTGGAATCAGTAGGCAGGGAGTTAGCGATGCAGTGCATAGATCACTGAAAGCGCTGGAAGGTATGGAACAAAAATTGCACATGTGTGAGCGATTTCTGAACATCTCCGGTTATATTGAACAGATGCAGCAAGGGTTGCAGAAAAAGGTTTCTAAAGAAGAATTGGAAAGCCTTTTGCAGAATATGAAGGATTCAATCAAGATCAGGAGTTAACGCGTATGGCATTTGAAAACTTGTCCGATAAACTCCAAGGTGTATTTAAGAAGCTGCGCGGTAAGGGTGTTCTGACAGAGAAAGATCTGAAGGAAGCTCTTAGAGAAGTTAAGCTGGCACTTTTGGAGGCGGACGTTAACTTTAAAGTTGTTAAGGATTTTATCAACAAAATCCAAGAGCGCGCACTGGGACAGGATGTAATGAAGAGTCTGACTCCCGGACAACAGGTCGTTAAGATTGTAAACGAAGAAATGATCGCGCTGATGGGTTCCGATGAAGAATCCGGTCTTCGCTACGGCAGCGTATCACCTACTGTTATGATGATGGTGGGTCTTCAGGGTGCCGGTAAGACTACCTTAGCCGCAAAGCTGGCCAACATGCTGAAAGATAAAGGCAAAAAGCCGATGTTGGCAGCCTGTGACGTATATCGTCCGGCGGCTATCAAACAGCTGCAGATCCTGGGTGAACAGATCGGTGTTCCGGTGTTTGAAATGGGCACTGAAGTGAATCCGGTGGAAATCGCCAAGGCGGCAGTGGAAAAGGCTCGTATGTCCGGGTGTAATCTGGTAATTCTGGATACGGCGGGTCGCTTACAAATCGATGAAGCGCTCATGGAAGAGCTTCAAAATATTAAAGAAACCACCAATCCTTCGGAAGTGTTGCTGGTTGTGGATGCCATGACCGGTCAGGAAGCGGTGAATGTGGCGAAGGGCTTTGACGAGCGCTTATCCATCACCGGTGTGGCTCTTACGAAGCTGGATGGTGATACCCGAGGCGGTGCTGCACTGTCCATTCGTGCGGTGACCGGTAAACCCATCAAATTCTCTGGTGTGGGAGAGAAGATGAAAGACATCGAACCCTTCCATCCGGAACGCATGGCTTCTCGAATCCTAGGAATGGGCGATGTGCTCACTATGATCGAGAAAGCACAGGAAGCCATCGATGAAGAAGATGCAAAGGATATTACCAAACGTGTAATGTCCAAGAACTTCAACTTAGAAGACTTTCTGGTGAGTATGCAGCAAGTGAAAAAGATGGGCAGCATGAGTTCTCTCTTGGGAATGCTTCCTGGTGTGGGTAGCAAATTGAAAGATGTCGATATCGATGATAAGGCTTTGACCAGAGTGGAGGCGTTGATTTACTCCATGACTCCGGAGGAGCGCAGAAAACCGCAGCTTTTAAATGCATCCCGGAAACGTCGAATCGTAAAGGGTTCTGGCACCAGTATTCAGGAACTGAATCGACTGCTGAAGCAGTTTGAACAGTCCAAGACCATGATGAAACAACTGAATGGTATGAAGGGCAAA
Source organism: Bianqueaceae bacterium (assembly GCA_045631245.1). Classification (GTDB taxonomy): domain Bacteria; phylum Bacillota; class Clostridia; order Lachnospirales; family Bianqueaceae; genus CALWPV01. The sequence continues at coordinate 893 of JAZQUJ010000058.1, read as the reverse complement.
CGCCGCGGTTTGTTCGGTGGTAAGAATCCCTTCGGATTTTAAGCTCGAAGGAGCAAAAACGTTAGAAAAACCCGTTATGCAATGAAGATATTGCACAGTGGTTTTCATAAAATTTGTCGAGGAGGTGACATGAAATGGTAAAAATGAGACTGAAAAGAATGGGTTCCAAAGGAGCACCTTTCTATAGAATTGTCATTGCAGATGCACGCGCACCCAGAGATGGCCGCTTTGTTGAGGAGGTAGGTTACTACGATCCTACTAAAGAGCCCAGCGTGATCAAAATCGATCAGGAGCTTGCAACCAAATGGCTTTCCCAGGGAGCACAGCCCACTGAGACTGTAAAGAAGCTTCTTAAGATCGCCGGCGTTCAGTAAGCGTCAGGAGGTAAAATACAGTGAAAGAGCTGGTTGAAATCATCGCAAAGTCCTTGGTTGATCATCCGGAACAAGTATCTGTGAGTGAAGAGGTAAGCGGCGAAGAGCAGGTTATCTCTCTCAAGGTTGCACCTGAAGATATGGGTAAGGTGATCGGCAAACAGGGCCGAATTGCGAAAGCAATTCGTACAGTTGTGAAAGCTGCTGCAATTAAGCAGGATGCAAAGGTTTCTGTTGAAATTGTGCAGTAATCTGCCAGATGAATGCAGTGGGAGCCAGCTACTAGGCTGGCTCTTTTGTTTTTTGCACTTTTAGTGCGAAATCAAACTTGAATAAAATGTGCTGACAGGCACAGAATGGAAGGTATCGATGAGTTCATTATTTCGTGTTGGCGTTGTCACCACAGCTCATGGAATCAAGGGAGCTGTGAAGGTATATCCTACTACCGACGATCCGAGAAGGTTTCTGGATTTAGAAAAGGTAAGCTTCAGCCGTACCGGAGAAGAAGAGGATATCTGC
>JAZQUJ010000057.1:0-12786 GCA_045631245.1 Bianqueaceae bacterium | reverse complement strand
TGCTGATCAGCGCCGCTACAGGCGAAGGCGTAAAAACCATGCGCGACCGCATTGTTCGTCTGCTGCCGGAAGACTACCAGGCCGACTCCATCGTAGGCCATCTGGTACAGCCCGGCGACACCGTGCTGCTGGTTATGCCTCAGGATATTCAGGCTCCCAAGGGCCGCTTGATTCTGCCTCAGGTACAGACCACCCGCGATCTGCTAGATAACAAATGCGTCATCATCAGCTGTACCACCGAAACCATGGATCAAGCTTTGTCTGCTCTGGCACAGCCGCCCAAACTGATCATCACCGATTCTCAGGCCTTTGCCTTTGTGTACGAACACAAACCAGCCGAAAGCCTGCTGACATCCTTCTCCGTGCTCTTCGCTCGCTATAAAGGCGACATGGATGTATTTGTAAAAAGTGCCAAAGCCATCCAGACTTTAACCCCCGCCTCCCGCGTGCTGATTGCCGAAGCCTGCGCCCATGCTCCTCTTTCCGAGGACATCGGCCGTGTCAAAATTCCCGCTATGCTACGTAAACGCATCGGTCAGGAACTGACCATCGACTTCGTCCGCGGCGTGGATTTTCCTGCTGACCTTTCCGGCTACGACCTGATCATCCACTGCGGAGCCTGTATGTTCAATCGCCGCTATGTGTTAAACCGCATCGAACTGGCGGAATCCCAAGGCGTACCCATGTGCAACTATGGCATTGCCATCGCCGCCCTCACCGGCATTCTTGACAAAATCGTTTATTAAGGAGTTTTACAATGATCCGCTTTAACTGTGACTATACCGAAGGCGCTCATCCGCAAATTTTGCAGCGCCTCATCGACACCAACATGGAGCAGCATCCCGGCTATAGCGAAGATGAATATTGCCGCCGTGCGGCGGAAAAAATTCGCGACCTGTGCCAGGCACCGGAGGCAGCCGTGCACTTTATTGTAGGCGGCACTCAGACCAATCTGATCGTCATTGCGTCCGCCCTGCGTCCGCATCAGGGCGTAGTTTGCGCTGACACAGGTCATATCAATGTACATGAAACCGGCGCCATCGAGGCTACCGGCCATAAAGTACTGGGTCTTCCCTCTGTCAATGGTAAGATTACCGCTGAGCAGGTGGCTGAATACTGCGAGGAGCATCTCCATAACCCCGCCTTTGAGCACATTGTTCAGCCGGGGATGGTTTATATTTCCATTCCCACCGAATACGGCACCATGTATTCCAAAGATGAATTGACTGCCTTGTCCAAGGTATGCCATCAGTATGATCTTCCTTTATATGTGGACGGTGCTCGTTTAGCTTATGGTCTGGCTGCTGAAGGCAATGACCTTACCCTGCCGGATCTGGCCGCCCTGTGTGATGCCTTTTACATTGGCGGCACCAAGGTAGGTGCTCTGTTTGGCGAAGCTGTTGTGATCACCAACGCTGCCATGAAAAAGGATTTTCGTTACATCATGAAACAGAAGGGTGCTATGCTGGCTAAGGGTCGACTGCTGGGCGTTCAGTTTGATGCCATGTTTGACAACGATCTGTATTTTGAAATGGGACGCCACGCCACCGGTCTTGCTTTGAAGATCCGCGATGCCTTTGCTGCTGCAGGCTATCCCTTCTTAATCGAAAGCCCCACCAATCAGCAGTTCGTTGTGCTGCCGGATTCTAAGCTGGCGATTTTGGAGCGCGATTTTGCCATTGAATACATGGAGCGCGTGGATGCCGATCACAGCGGTGTTCGCTTCTGCACCAGCTGGGCTACCAAGGCGGAGGATGTGGATACACTGATCGAGGCGATTCAAAAATTGTAAAAGAAAACTGCTGTATTCTGGAACTCACCCCAGAGCACAGCAGTTTTTTATTCGTTATAAAAACTGAAAATTAGTTAAAAAGTTTTCCCAAAAACCGGCATCGATATCGTAATGCAGTCCCCTATGGACATTCACTTCCCCCCATATTTCCCATGAATAAAAATCGATATACTCTAATTGATTATCAATGTAATAGTAACGTGCACCCTCATAAAACATGACTACGTCGTTATGCGCTTTTATAAATGTTAAATCGTGCCCCATATAATACGCAGTGACACCCTCCCAAGTTTCACTCAAATCTTTGCTCGGCAACTGTTCAAAATCAACATGATCCAACGTCATCCAATACCCCTCTGCCGTTGCAAAGCTTTTATAATATTCATAGTTTTTATAATTTATTATGTTTTTATAAAGGACAGTGCAAACAAGTCCACCCACAATAAAACCTAAGATCGCTGCAATATATACATATTTCTTTTTAGCCATTTCACTGTCCTCCTATCGATTTCTTAATTTTATTGTACTTGATGCTATACAAGTTGTCAATCGCTTGCTATACTGTATATAACTTATTTCGAAAGGAAAATTGCCATGATCGATTATCGTTTTGCCTCTATATCTGAAATTCATGTCGCGTACCGGAATCGCCAACTGACTGTACGCGAACTCGCTTTAACTCTTTTGAATGCCATCGCGAAGCTGGATCAGGGTGAAGATGGCCTGCATGCTGTAATGGAAGTGAATCCGGATGCTCTGTTTTTGGCAAAAGCCATGGATCAGCAGCTGGATACCCTGTTGAAAAACAATGAACCCTTGCCTCCCCTTTTCGGTATTCCGATTCTGCTGAAAGATAACATCAATACCGGTGACCGCATGCATACCACCGCAGGCACTCTGGCTTTGAACGATCTGTATGCCCCCTACGATGCCACCATCACAGCGAAACTTCGTGAAGCCGGCGCTTTGATTTTGGGTAAGGCAAATATGACCGAGCTGGCCAATTACATTTCCAACAACATGGTCAACGGTTTCAGCGCTCGTGGCGGTCAAGGCCGCAATCCCTACGGAAAAGACCTGGATACCGGTGGTTCCAGTTCCGGTTCCGGCATTGCCGTTGCTGCAGGACTCTGTACCGCAGCCGTTGGCACTGAAACCTGTGGTTCTATTCTTTCCCCTGCCAGCAATAATGGTGTTGTTGGAATCAAACCGACCCTTGGACGCTTGAGCCGCAAGGGTATTATTCCCATCTGTTCTACTCACGATACTGCCGGTCCCATCGCCCGTTGCGCAGAAGATGCCGCAATCCTAATGATGGCTATGGAAGGAACTGATGCCGCCGATGCTGCTACTTTGATCTGGCCGGAATCGGTACCCGAGATTTCGCTGGATGACCTGCCGGATCTAACCGGAGTTCGTATTGGTATCAACTCTGCCTTCCCCATCGATGCAGAAAATCGCCCGGAAGATGCCTCTGCTTTCGCCCATCTCTGTGACGTGCTAAAGCAGGCTGGAGCCATTTTGGTGCCGAACACCAATTTGAAAACCGGTCGTGCCATTTATACCATCATGATCCACGAATACAAGGCCTGCATGAATGATTATCTGGCTTCTGTTCGTGAAGCCACCGACATTCACACCATGGCAGATATTATCGCTTTTAATGAAGCTCATGCTGAAACAGCCATTCCCCTAGGTCAGCATATTCTGCTTCGTGCTCAAAATGAAACCTCAGGTCGTCTGATCGAACCCGCCTATTTGGAGGCTCTTGCTGAACGTGAAGAAACCATCGCTGAACTGGATCGAGTTTTCGATGAAAATAACATCGATATCATGCTTACCGAGACTTTCAGCACTTTGGCTCCCTTCTGCGGCTTTCCTTCTATGACCGTGCCCATGGGACAGCGTGAAAACCGTTCCCCCATCCCTTCCTATTGGATGGCACGCCGTTTCGATGAAGCTGTGCTTGTGAAAGTAGGCCGCGCAGTAGAAAAACTGCTGAACTTGAATTTAAGACCTTGATTTTAACACATGCAAAAAGGCTCCCAACCTATATGGCTGAGAGCCTTTTTTATTTCTTTATTTATTCGACTTCATACCGAAACACGCATTTCTGCCGCTCACCGGCCTGATACATATCGTTATCCTCCGGCAGATCTACAATTTCCAACATACGACCTTTCAGTTCCGGCATATCCCGGCACAATCCCTCCAGCGTCCGCCTGGAAGGAAGATTATCAGGATTGCAGGTAATGAGAACATAACCCAGACGTTGCTCCTTCGCCAGTCCAAATAATAATTTACAGGCTTTCGCCGCATAATGATTGCCTCTATACCGTGGTCTTACGTTATAACCAATATTACCGCCATAATACAACCTGTCATTATGACCAACACGCAAGTCACAGCGTCCAACCACTTTTTTTCCATTTGGAGTACAAATATTAAAAAAGAAAGCCGGTACGATTTCTTCTTCCCTATTGGCAGGCACAAACTGATCCAGCTTCAAACATACTTCATCATTTTTTAAAATCAACCGATCGTCATCTCCTCTTCGAGCTCTGCTAAATAATCCCATATTTCAAAACCTCGTCCTTTTTCCGCCGCCCGGCGGCATCAACATTCACAATCTTTTAGCACTATTGTACAAAAGGCAAAACCTTCTGTCAATATTTGTTTTACACATTGACACCAAGGACGTTTACGGATACAATGAAACCAATCTATTTCGAATTTTAGGAGGAACACATCATGCGTATCGGATGTTGTTTATATGGAAGTCCCTTTAAAATGACCAATGGCCGCACTACCTCCGAGTCCAACCTGGACATTTTGGTGAGCGGATATCAGACTTTGATAGAGGCCGGATTTGACTATGCTGAGTGTGCCGTGGGTCAGCTGCTGCAGCTCACCGAGGAAGATCTCGCTGAAGCCGCTCAGCTGCATAAAGACGGGAAATTCACCGTTGAGGCCTGCAACTGCTTCGTTCCCGGCAGCATCCCGCTGACCGGTGAGAACACCGGTGATTATGTACCCCATGTACGCGAAGTATATCGCCGCATGAGTCTGGTTGGTGCCGACACCATCGTATTTGGCAGCGGCGGTGCCCGTCGTATTCCCGAGGGTTTTGACCGTGCGCGCGCTAAAGCGCAGCTGGACGATTTTATGCGCTCTGCCGCAGAAATTGCTAAGGAATATGGTATTACCATCGTGATCGAGCCCCTGAACAGCGGCGAATGCAACGTGATCTTGTCCACTACGGAAGGTGCCGACTATGCCCGCCGTGTGGATCATCCGAATTTGAAGTTGCTGGCCGATATTTATCATATGAGCAAGGAAAATGAGCCCTATGAAGTTCTGCTGGAGAATGCCGACATTCTGCGTCACATTCATGTTTCTGAATATCCTTCCCATTACTATCCCGGTCGTGAAGGCGGCGAATGCGTAAAACAGTTTGCCGATGTACTGCGTCGCTGCGGTTATGATGGCCGTGTGACCATCGAATGTTATTGGCAGGATTATGCAGCAGATGTGAACGCCACCGCTCCTTTTATGAAGGAAGTATTTAAATAATAGGGTTTATGCCCTTGGAATTTTATTGAGAGGTAATTACAAATGAAAATGAGATGTCCAGCGATTCCGCTGATCACAGTGGATCCGTATTTTTCCGTATGGGCTCAGGCCAACACCCTGAATGACCGCCGCGAACCCATTATCCATTGGACCGCCGCTTCCAATACCATGCTCGGCACGGTAACAGTGGATGGTAAGGTGTATCGTTTTCTGGGTAAGGGCGATCTACCCATTATTCCCCAGGTAGATTTGGATGTAAATGCCCTGACCACCACCGCTGTATTTGAAAATGAAGCAATTCGACTGACTGCTCAGTTTACCACGCCCATCATGGCGGATGATTTGTATTATGCATCACGTCCGGTTTCCTATATGAAGCTTTCCTACGAAAGCGTAGATGGTGCTGAACACGAAGTGTCCACTAAAATGTCTGTCAGCGAAGAACTGGTGCTGAATCTGGCCGGTGAAGGCCGTGCTTACAGCGAACCCGTTGAGCTGGATGGCATGAGCTGTGTGCGCATGGGCAGCGGTGCTCAAAAAGTTCTATGGCGCAGCGGCGATGACGTGCGCATCGACTGGGGCTACTTCTATTTAGCAGTAAACGGCCGTGCTAAAACCGGTAATGAGATCATGCAGGATCTGTATGCTGTGTACGCTGAGACTAAGCTAGATAAGGAAGCTTTATTCCTGTTTGCTTATGATGATATCGACAGTATTATTTACTTTGAAAAACCATTGAAGGCTTATTGGAAGAAAGATGGTAAGACCATCGAGGCTGCCATTGCTGAGGCTGCTGCTGAATATGATGAGCTGATGGTGCGCTGTGAGGCCTTCTCTTCTGCTTTGGAAGCAGATGCTGTTGCTAAAGGCAATCAGGAATATGCGGATCTTTTGCTTTTGGCTTATCGTCATGTTATGGCTGCTCACAAATTAGTTGTGGATGAGGAAGGCAACAACCTGTACATTTCCAAGGAATGTTTCTCCAATGGCTGCGCCGCCACTGTGGATGTAACCTATCCCTCTGCTCCCATGTACCTGTATTACAATACCGAGCTTTTGAAGGGAATGCTGCGTCCTGTTTTCCGCTTTGCGGCAAGCGAAGTTTGGCCCTACGATTTTGCTCCTCATGATGTGGGTCGCTACCCCATTTTGAATGGACAGTTCTACGGTATGCGCATGGAATCTCAGATGCCCGTTGAGGAATGCGGTAACATGATCACCTTGACTGCAGCTATTTGTGAGCGAGATGGCGATTATTCTTTTGCTGCTGAAAACTTAGCTCTGCTGGAGAAGTGGAATCGCTATTTGGTTGAATACGGCGAAGATCCTGCTCATCAGCTGTGTACCGATGACTTTGCCGGTCATTTGGCTCATAACTGTAACTTGTCGCTGAAGGCCATTATGGGTATGTCTGGTTTTGCACGAATTTTGCGTGCTCTTGGCCGTAGTGATGAGGCTGCAGAGTTAGAGACTAAGGCTCGCGAGTATGCCGAGTCCTTCCTGCGCCGTGCGTTGAATGAAGACGGCAGCTATCGTTTGGCTTATGACCGTCCCGGTACCTTTAGTTTGAAGTATAATGCTGTTTGGGATAAGCTGTGGAAGTTGGATCTGCTGCCTGCTTCCTTCTATACTGCTGAGATCGAGCGTTATAAGAAGGAGTCCTTCCTGTACGGTGTTCCGCTGGATAGCCGTGAGCGTTATACCAAGTCTGACTGGGAGCTGTGGGCTGCCTGTCTGGCTGACAACGCTGAGGACTTTGCTTTCTTTGTTCATATGTTGCATTTGAATTACGAGACCTCCCGTGATCGTGTTCCCATGACCGACTGGTACTATGCTGATACCGCCGAGCAGTTCTGGCGCCGCTTCGGCAAGGTGCATCAGGGCGAGTTCCAGCACCGCAGTGTGCAGGGCGGTCTGTTCCTGAAGCTGTTGTTTGATTGATTTTGTACCTATGAAATACGCAATTAATTTTGACTTTGGATATCCACAGCTTTCTCTCTCAGAACGCCTTGACCTGATTCGCGATGCAGGCTTTTCCGCTGTCTTTTGCGGCTGGGGAAAATCCGGCGATGTAAAAGCTGTTCAAGAGGAAGTTGAAAAACACGGCTTATATCTGAATTCTGTTCATGCCCCTTTTACCACTATCCATCATATGTGGGACGCCGAGCTGGCTACCACGGAACTTGACCGTCAACTGGCCTGTTTGAATGAAACTGCCGAATGCGGCATTCCTGTTATGGTCTGCCATGCATGGATCGGCTTTGAACCGGAAAAGCCTACCGAAGCAGGTGTAGAAAACTTTCGCAAACTCCTTCAGGAAGCACACAAGTTAGGTGTCAAAATCGCCCTTGAAAATACAGAAGGCGAAGGCTATTTAAGAGTGCTCTTTGATCAACTCAAAGACGAACCGGCTTTAGGCTTCTGTTTAGATACCGGTCATGAATACTGTTACAACTACGCTAAAGATCTGCTAGCTGAATACGGTCCGCTGACTTATATCCATGTGAATGATAACATCGGCATTACCGGCGAGTCGATCTTCTGGTTGGACGATGCCCACTTGATTCCCTTCGATGGCATTGTTGATTTTGATAGAGTCGCACGCCGACTCGCAAAACTCGGTTTCACCGATACCCTTACCTGCGAAATGACTACATCTAACAAACCTGGCCGAAACACCCATGATCACTATGCTGCACTCACCTGCGAAGAATACTTGGCACGGGTTATGACCGCTATGAAACGTTTAGGTGAGATGGTCGAAACCTATCGCGGCAATTAAATGAATCGAAATGAAAACTCCCAAGACTTGAGTGAAAGACCTCAAATCTTGGGAGTTTTCATTTCTATTTTGTCGCTACTTTCTTAAATTGCAACGCATCGATTTCTACCAGATACCATTTTCCTTCATAATTTCCAATTTCGTCTAAATACTTTTGAAATTCGATGAGTAACCGTCCTTCATCGATTCGAAGTGGCGTCGTCATCTGAAAACCCTTGGGCTGTCCTACGATTTCAGCGCAACTTACCTGTCCATTTTCCAAGTCAAGCTGATACAATTCTGCAGTATCCATCCTCTTAAAAAATTTTTCTGAATTATACTCTTCAAACCCCTGTACATCATAATAAACTGGATTCTCATAATAGTCTCCATACTCATCCCAGTAACCATAAGAATACTCATAGATCGTATGAATTGTTTTTCCCGAAACTTTTCCAAAAAACGTATTCCCATCACCATTACTATGCAGAAGGTATCCATTAGAATATTCAAAGGCAGTCGTGCTTTCTTTCCAGTCATACTTCCAATGAATCTCGGTTATATCAATCGTTTCCACAAGCTGATAATCGCGATCATAGATGTCAATGCGATATTGAACCTCACGATTTTCCTGCCTCGATTCAACCAATACATTGATATTTTCCTCATTGGTATCGATGGCCCGAATCGATTCTCCTTGTCCACCAGTAAAATCGTATTCATATTCCAATTTCACTTCTATGTTTCTCGTATCGGCATGAAATGAAACCACTTCAAAGCCATCCTTTTGCTTTAGAATGCTCAGCAATTCATTTCCAAACGGTTGCATTGGTTGCCTCAACATTGCAGCTTTTTCCATAGTCTCATACAAAACCGAAATCTTATTTGCTTCTAAATCAATTTCAACGAATCGATCTACCACATTTTCTTCTCTCGCACGATTTCCACTAGTTGTCCAACAATACACCTTATGATCAAACACACAGTATTCTCCCTTGCCTAACACTTCGGAAAACACCTTAACCCCATCCTCAATTTCACGTTTTTCTCCACTCTCCCAATCATATCGACAAATCCGGCGATTTCCCAAATCTCCATTATAGACAATCTCCTGATCCACAACGCCATAGATTGCAAATAGCTGCGTCTGTACCTCGATCTCTTTTGCATTCAAATCATTCAAATTGTTTTTACCGTCCGTATCTTTACATGCTATCAGAAGACCTACTACTAAACAACAAATCAGAAAACTTTTTATTATATTCTTCATTATGCCGTCCTCCATTTAATCTTGAGAAATCATCTTTCTACCCATACAGACGCAAAATATAAATCAATCTTTCTAAAATTTGTGTATAAAATTCTCCATCCGGCTGAAGTTCCACACTTCTGTACTGTTACTATACGATCATTCTATCACTCTTGAAATCACCACACAAGCTCGATCTTTCCCTTGACATTCCGCGCTCAAACTAGTATACTAATTAAACATTAAAATGTTAAGAAACCACAAAAGAAAGGAACACTTCATGTTAAAGTACTTAAAGAAGTATTGGGTGTTTGCCCTGCTAGCTCCCATCTGCATGATCGGCGAGGTCTTAATGGACCTGATGCAGCCTCAACTCATGAGCACCATCGTGGATGAAGGCGTACTCGGCCTCTCCAACAATGGTGTCGGCGATCTCAGCCTCGTGCTGAATGCCGGCGTGAAGATGATAGGTCTTGTGATCATCGGCGGTACCTTCGGTGTGCTCTGCGGCGTATTCGCCAATAATTGCAGCCAGAAACTGGCCAACGACCTGCGAAAAGACGTATTCCGCAAAGTAATGGCCTTGTCCCTTGAGCAGACCGATCAGTTCTCCACCGGTTCGCTCATCACCCGTGTTACCAACGATATCACCCAGATCCAAAACCTGATCAACCAGCTGATCCGTGGCTTCATCCGTAACATCATGCTGTTTGTCGGCGGTATTGTATGCATGCTCTCCCTTGATCTCAGCTTTGGAGTCATCGTAGCCTGCGCCTTTCCCTTCCTGTTCGTATGCGTTCTGGTGATCATCCGCAAAGTAAGCCCTAATTTCCGTATATTGCAAAAACGTCTCGACCGTGTAAACAGCGTGGTACAGGAAAATGTCAGCGGCTCCCGCGTAGTCAAAGCCTATGTTCGTGAAGAACACGAAAAAGGTCGCTTCGGCCAGGCCAACGACGAGCTCGTGGGTACCCAGCTGCGCATTTCCACCCTGTTTGCCTACATGGGTCCCATCATGAACATCGTGCTGAACCTATCGGTCATCGCCGTTATCTATCTGGGTTCCATTAAAGTACAGGCCGGCAGCGTAACCCCCGGTAACGTAATGGCCGCCATCACTTACCTGTCTCAGATTTTGGGCAGCGTCATGATGTTCGCAATGATCTCCCAAAGCATCTCCCGCGGTGCCACCTCCTACAAGCGAATCCGCGAAGTACTGGACTGCGATCCCGTTGTAAAATCCGGTAACAGCACCGGCGAAAACACCGCCACTCGCGGAAAAATCGAATTCAAAGATGTATCCTTCTCCTATCCCGGAAGCAGCGGTGAAACCGTGCTCAGCCACATTGATCTGACCATTGAGCCCGGCGAGACCTTAGCCATTTTAGGTGCCACCGGAAGTGGTAAATCTTCTTTAGTCAATCTGATTCCTCGATTTTACGACACAAGCGGCGGCGACGTATTCGTAGACGGCATCAATGTCAAGGATTACGACCTCTCTGCGTTGCGTGATAAAGTAGCCATTGCTCTGCAAAAGAGCGAACTGTTCAGCACCACCATTCGGGAAAACCTAAGCTGGGGTAAACCCGGTGCCAGCGAAGACGAAATGGTGGCCGCCACCGAAGATGCCCAGGCTGCGGAATTCATCCGTACCAAAGAAGAAGGTATGGATACTATGGTAGCCGAAAAGGGTATGAGCCTTTCCGGTGGCCAGAAGCAGCGTCTGTCCATCAGCCGCGCTCTGCTAAAGGATGCTGATATTCTAATTTTCGACGACTCCACCAGCGCGCTCGATCTTAAGACTGAGGCTAAGCTCTACGAAGCTCTGCGCACTAAATATAAACATCTGACCAAGATCATTATCGCTCAGCGAATCGCATCGGTCAAAGGTGCCAACCGCATCGCCGTTCTTGACGGCGGCAGCATTGTAGCCTGCGACTCCCATGAGAACCTGATGAAGACCTGTGAGATCTATCAGGATATCTATCAGTCTCAGCTGAAAAACAATCCCGCCGAAGCCGAAGGAGGTGTCCAAGCATGAGTCAGCCTAACAATCGTCCTCAGACACCCCCTCCCATGGGTCCCCGTGGTCCGATGGGTCCCGGTCCTCGCCGAGGCGGCGGCCCCATGGCTCGTATGATGATGCCCGTGGAAAAACCGAAAGAAGGCAAAAAGACTATTCTTCGTCTGATTCGCTACTTCAAACGGGAAAAATACATGGTTCTGGCCCTGATGGCCGTTGTGGTTTTCCATGTTCTTTGCTCAGTATATGCACCTAAATTGCAAAGCCAAGCCATTGATGAAATCACCAACCACAACTTCGGCGTACTGCCCTCCATTCTGTCCATCATGCTGATTGCCTATGTGCTGAACTCCGTATGCACCCTGTTTCAAAGCTTACTGAGTGCCCACCTGAGCCAGCGCATTGTCAAACGCATGCGCGAAGAGCTGTTTGACAAGATCGTAAATCTTCCTATTAAATATTTGGATACCCATCCCCACGGCGATATCATGAGCCGCATGACCAACGACGTTGAAAACGTGTCCCATACCGTCTCCATGTCCATGAGCTCCTTAGTAAATGGCGTGCTCACCATTATCGGTACCGTTGGCATGATGGTCTACCTGTGCTGGCAGCTGGCTCTGCTCTCCTGTGTTACCGTTGTGCTCACCGTTTTGGTAACCAAAACCTTGTCCAAAAAGATGCGCAAGTTCTACCGCAAGCGCCAGGAACTGCTGGGCCGCCTGAATGGTACCGTTGAGGAAATGGTAACCGGTTATAAAACCGTAGTGGCCTATAACCATCAGGATGCGGTCATTGACGAATTCGAAACCACTTCCAATGAACTCACCCGAGTGGGCATCATCGCCGAAATTCTGGGCGGTTCCATGGGTCCCATTATGAACGTAATCAACAACATTGGCTTCGTCATTATTGCTGCCTTTGGCGGATACTTTGCCATCAACGGCATCATCTCCGTCGGCGTCATTTCCGCTTTCATTGTGTACGCCAAGCAGTTTGGCCGCCCCATCAACGAAATCGCTCAGCTGTATGGCCAGATCCAGACGGCTATCGCTGGTGCAGAGCGCGTGTTCGGTGTAATGGACCAGCCCGCCGAGGACAAGACCGGCTCCGAGAGCATGAACGAGTCCCATGGTACGATTTCCTTCCGACACGTAGACTTTTCCTATATCCCCGGCAAGCAGGTACTGTACGATTTTGACCTGGATGTACGCGCCGGTCAGAAGGTTGCGCTGGTAGGTGCCACCGGCAGTGGCAAAACCACTGTTGTAAATCTGTTAATGCGCTTTTATGACATTGACGCAGGCGAAATCCTGATTGACGGCGTGAATATCAAGGATATCAACTGCGATGAGCTGCGCCGCAGTACTGCCATCGTTCTGCAGGAT
>JAZQUJ010000056.1:0-6175 GCA_045631245.1 Bianqueaceae bacterium | reverse complement strand
CGGCGCCCAAGGGATTTTCAGGCCAGTTGGCCACGATCTGATCCACAAAACGCTCCTGCAAATATTTACGGAAGCTGGCGCCGTGGGTAATGGGCAGATCCACATACTCATCCAAGTGGAACATGGCCACCTTGTCCCAGGCGATACCGGGCTCTTCCACCAAGGCGCTCAGTGTATCAAACTGAGATGCACCGGTGGAAAGTACGATGCGGGCATAGCCCTGCTCGTCAATGCAGTCACGCAGCACCTGTGCCACATGGGCCGCAGCACTCTTACCTAATGCTTTGCTGTCTTTGCAAATTCTGATTTCCATTTAAATTTCCTCCTACTGTAGATTCCAGTATATTTGATTACTCCATTAAGTTCATCCAACTATGCAGCCGCCATTTGCTTCCCGTGTATTCAAACACAGCAATGGTGCAGTTGTTGCAGCAAACCGCATCTCTGGGCAGGATCATGCCCACCACCCAGTCCAGCATGCTGCGCAGCCAGCCTGCATGGGCAAAAGCCGCTACCTTTTTGCAGTCCAGCTTCTCCACTTCCGCTAAAAAGGTTTGGATTCGAAGGTGGAATTCTTCATGGGTCTCACCGTTTCGCGCGCCATAACCGACCCGGGCAAATTCCTTTCTTTCTTCCGCCGTAACAATGTCAATGGGATTGCCCGCCAGATCGCCCACGTTGATCTCTCTAAGCAGCGGTGTGATCTTCGGCTGACAGCCGGGAAGAGCGATCTGTGCTGTGTTAAGAGCCCGTGTCAAATCACTGGCATAAATTGCATCAAAGTCGATCCCCTTCAGCATTTCACCGGCGCGCTCCGCATCCTTTCGTCCCTTAGCAGTGAGGTTCACATCGTTCCAGCCGGTCCAATGATGACTCAGGTTCGTTTCGCTTTCGCCGTGTCGTATTACATATAACAACATTGCTCAGTCCTCTTTTCTTGCATATCCTTTGTATAAATGTACAATATTCAAGTCTTCCTCCATGTCCAAACCGTGTGAACCGGATCCGTCGTCGATCTCGTGACAGCCATGATCCATGGCAAAGCCCACCAGCGTGTTGTGGCTCTGCCACTTGTTTTGAATCAGTTCGGACAGCACGCCGAACATGTGACTGTTGAGACGAAGTTCTGCCAGGGCCTCGGGGCTTTCCGGTCCTTTTTTGTGCATCACGGAGTCATAGTTTCCGTTGTATATGACGATGAGGTCGTGCTCATCCCGCAGGATCAGCTCGATGGCTTTGGCATTGACCTCTTCAATGTTACCGCTTTCGAAGTGATAATAATCCATGTCGCGCTCCAGGAAGATGCGGCTGAGGCTGCACTTGGCGTAGGTGACCAGGGCCGGTTTCTTACCTGCGCGGATGAGGGCATCAAATAGGGTATCGATGGTGATCACCGGCTTTTCGTATTTTCGGATGCCATGGACCTCGGGCTGAGCACCGGTGTACATGGTGCCAAAGCATACCGGAGTGACCGAGGGCATCACCGTGGTAAGCGGAACTTCGATGTCGGCTCTCTTTTTGGCCTGGGCACACAACTCGCCGTACTTTTCATAGATCCACTGGGCAACGGCATCGGGGTTGTACATGACCACGCGGTCTGCCTTGCCGCCGTTAAAGATTTGATCGATATAAGCCACCAGATCAGGATTAGCGGCTGCGGCCTGTTCGGGCGCTTCCACATCCAAGGCATAGGCCAGGGCGGCACAGATCGTGTCGAGAGAATTTTGATTATACATAGTACTTTCCTCCTATTTGACGTATCATTAAACCTTAATACGTAAACCGAATCATATTCCAGGACTGTTTATCCAGGATCACCTGCTGCTCTTCCGATATCTTTGCCTGGATTTCTTTTTGGATCGGCTGTACGTTTTGGGCATCCTTGGTGTTGATGGTTTTCAAATCATCGGAATAAAGCTGCACATGCTCCACCATCTGTGCGGTTTCAAAGCCGCCCAATTCCAAGGAAAGCTGCAAATCTTCCTCCAAAGAACGGTTCACAGCAAACAAAGTGATCTCCCGTTTTTCTTCGTTCCATACCACCGAGGTTTCCACATAGGGTACATCCAACTTGTCGCTGGTTTGGTAAGTATCGCACTGGGTGATACCCTGCAGCACCTTGCCTCTGCCATACTGAGAAGCGTACATATAAGGATAGAAAATAGTCTGAGCCCATGCCTTGCCATCATTTTCCGTCATGATGGGCGCAATTACGTTGACCAGCTGGGCTAAGCAAGCAATCTTCACGCGGTCGCAGTTATTCTGTAACGTCATCAGCATGCAGCCTACCAAGAGGGCATCTTCAAAATTATAAATATCTTCGTTAATGTGAGGAGCCACCTGCCAGTCTTCGATTTGATCACCATTGCTATGATACCACACATTCCATTCATCGAAGGAAAGATTGATGGTTTTCTTGGCATGTTTCTTAGCCTTGACTGCATCGCAGATGGCTGCCACCGACTTGATAAAACCATCCATATGCACTGATCGGCCTAGAAAATCAGGAGCATTGTTCGCACGATTGTTATAATACTGATGCAAAGAAATATAGTCCACATGATCATAAGTATGATCCAGCACCGTGTACTCCCAGTCACCAAAGGTAGGCATATCATAACCGGAACTGCCGCACACCACCAGTTCAATACCAGGATCGGTCCATTTCATGATCTTTGCGGTTTCTTCTGCCACGCGTCCGTATTCTTCCGCGGTTTTATGGCAGATCTGCCAGGGACCATCCAGTTCGTTACCCAGACACCAGGTTTTGATCTTGAAGGGCTCTTTGAAGCCGTTTTCTCTTCTGCGATTCGCATATACGGTATCACGATCAGAATTACAATATTCCAGCAGATTCTGTGCCTCCACCGGTCCTGCGGTTCCCAGATTGACTGCCATGTTGATCTCGGTGTTCGCCTCCTTTGCCCACTGCTGGAATTCATCGATACCCACCTCATTGGGTTCGATGGACATCCAGGCCAGTTCCTGACGGCGAGGGCGCTTTGCCTTATCGCCGGTGCCATCCTCCCAGTTGTAGCCGGATACAAAATTGCCGCCGGGATAACGAACAATGGGTACATCGATCTTTTTAATCAGATCTAGCACATCGCTGCGGAAACCATTTTCATCAGCAGTCTCATGGCCGGGTTCATAAATGCCGTTATACACCGCTCTTCCAATATGTTCAATAAAAGAGCCATAGATTCTTTTATCGATTTCACCAATTACAAAATTTTGATTTACTGTCAATTTTGCCTTCATGGATGAAGCCTCCACATTCTGAAGTTTTAAACTGCTTTCAGCATACTATATTCATCTTTTATTTGCAAGGGGAAACTGTTTTTATCATACCATCAAATCCCATTTCGACCATTGTATTCTTTATGCAAATGTGATAAACTACCTATAATTATTATCGAAAAACAGGAGCAATTTGCAATATGAATATCATTGTATGTATTAAGCAAGTTCCCAGCAGTTCGAATGTTAAAGTCGATCCGGTGACCGGCGTCCTCATTCGTGACGGCATTGAAAGTAAAATGAATCCCTACGACCTGTACGCCCTGGAAACCGCACTGACCCTGCGCGAAACCTACGGTGGCAGCGTTAAGGTCATCACCATGGGACCGAACGCGGCCGAAGCCGTACTCATGGAAGCCATCTACATGGGTGCTGATTCCGGCGTACTCATCAGCGACCGCCGCTTCGCCGGTGCCGACGTACTGGCCACTTCCTACACCATTTCCTCCGCCATCACCGCATTGGCCGACTACGACCTGATCCTCTGCGGTAAACAGACCACCGACGGCGACACTGCCCAGGTAGGTGCTGAAATGGCTGAGTTTTTGAACATTCCCCACTACGCCAACATCCAGACCGTAACCAAAACGGAAGACGATAAGCTGGAATGCGTATGTGCCCTGGGCAGCAACGTGCTGACCGCGCAGCTGGCCATGCCTTGCCTGCTATGCACCGACGGCGAGATCAACACCCCTCGCCTGCCTTCCTACAAGCGTAAATGCTGGGCTAAGGAGCAGAAGGATCTGATCCGCGTGCTATCTCTGAACGACTTTGCCGACACCGATGCTACCCACTATGGCCTGACCGGTTCTCCCACTCAGGTAGAGCGCATCTTCCCGCCGGAAAAAAACTCCGAGCACGTATTCTGGGAAGGTGACGGCGCTGAGCTGGGCAGCAAGGTAGCTGACCTGCTGAAACAGAAGAAATTTATTTAAGAAAGGAAAATGCTCAAAATCCGCGCATACGCGGATTTTAGCATGGCAAATTGTGCGCACAAACTGTGCATGCACAATTTGCGGCATTCTAATATTCTGGAGGCTATCATGGCTGAACTCAAAATCAATCAACAACTCATTAACCCCGAGACCGCCGAACAGCTGATCAAGATCTGTCCGTTCTCCGCGATCACTTATGAAAATAATACCCTGGCCATCAACTCTGCCTGCAAAATGTGTAAAATGTGCGTCCGCAAAGGACCCAAGGGCGCCGTTGAATACGTGGAAGGCCCCAAGCTGCCCACCGTCAACAAAGACGAATGGACAGGCATTGCCGTGTTCGCCGACTGTACCGGCGGCGTGATTCATCCCGTAACCTTCGAGCTGCTGGGTAAGGCCCAGGAACTGGCTCAGGTAACCGGACATCCCATCTACGCCCTGCTGATCTGCGACGGCGCAGGCGACCTGCCCCAGGAACTGCTGGCCTACGGCGCTGCCAAAGTCTTCGTTTACGATGATCCCATGTTCCATGACTTTTCCATTACTACCTATACCAATGCCTTCGAGGACTTCGTGAATCAGGTTAAGCCCTCCTCCATTTTGGTGGGTGCCACCAACATCGGCCGCAGTCTCGCACCTCGCGTAGCCTGCCGCTTCCGCACCGGCCTCACCGCCGACTGCACCGTACTGGAAATGAAAGAAAACACCGACCTTGTGCAGATCCGTCCCGCCTTCGGCGGCAACATCATGGCGCAGATCGTAACTCCCCGCACTCGTCCACAATTTTGTACCGTACGTTATAAAGTATTTTCGGCTCCCGCGCGCCGGGACGGCGCTGACGGAGAGATCGTGACCATGCCCATCAAACCCGAGTGGAACGATGTGCGCGTAGCCGTTCAGCAGGTGATCGAACGTCCCGCTGAATCCGATATCTCCGAAGCTGATGCCATCGTGGCCGTTGGCCGCGGCATCAAGAACGCCGATGATCTGGCTCTGGCTCAGCAGCTGGCTGATGCTTTGGGCGCCCAGCTTGCCTGCACCCGTCCTCTGGTGGAAAACGGCTGGATGGATGCCTCCCATCAGATCGGTTTGAGCGGTAAAACTGTAAAACCCAAGCTGATTATCACCCTAGGCATCTCCGGTGCGGTTCAGTTTGCCGCCGGCATGAAGGGTGCTGACTGCATCATCGCCGTTAACACCGACAAGACTGCTCCCATCTTTGATGTGGCCCACTACTGCGTGGTCGGTGATCTGTACGAAGTAATGAACAGCATGCTTAACGAATTGAAGGAGGCCACGAGTTTGGCTGCGCCAAACTCAGGAAGAACCTGCGGTTCTTCCGATTCAAATAAGGAGGGAAGCGCCAATGTATAATCCTTTGCAAGCTGCCGATATCGAATTTTTAAAATCCATCATTCCCGCCGACCGTATTTTCGTCGGCGACGAAATACTGGAAGACTATCACCATGATGAGCTCAGCGGCACCGAATATCCTCCGGAGGCTCTGGTATTTGTAACTTCTACCGAGGAAACCGCTGCCATTATGAAATACGCTTACGAGCATAACATTCCTGTAACTGCCCGCGGTTCGGGTACCGGTCTGGTAGGTGCAGCCGTAGCCGTGAAAGGCGGTATTCTGCTGTGTACTGCCAAAATGAACCGCATTCTGGAACTGGATCCGGAAAACCTGACCGTTACCGTGGAACCCGGCGTGCTGCTCATGGAACTGGCTGAATATGTAGAAGAAAACAAACTGTTCTATCCCCCCGATCCCGGTGAAAAATCCGCCACCATCGGTGGTAATATCTCCACCAACGCCGGCGGCATGCGCGCTGTTCGTTATGGTGTGACCCGCGATTATGTACGCGCCCTGACCGTAGTTCTCGCCAACGGAGAAGTAGTTGAACTGGGCGGCAAAGTGGTTAAGAACAGTTCCGGCT
>JAZQUJ010000055.1:0-2466 GCA_045631245.1 Bianqueaceae bacterium | reverse complement strand
GATGGGCAGCAGCGGACGCTTCTCCGGCATTTCAAAATCATCCAGCTGCCGGCTCAGTTCCTCCATCATCTGGGCATAGTAGGTCTGCATCATCAGGGCGCTGCCCAGGGCATTGCCGTAATCGTACATTTTCTGATAATGACCCCGGCAGAAACCGGCCTCATCGGTGGCCGCCCGGACATCCGGCTCCATATAGCTGGCACCGGCCCCCAACACATAGCGGATGGCCCGTTGCTCCACTTCCCGCTCCAGATAGCAGAAGGGACATTCATCCCCGGAGTCAAAGGCCTCGTTCACCGGGATCGTCTGGATCATTTCTTGCATATAAATCCGCTCCTGATGCTTTTTCTTTATTGTAGCACAAAACTAACAGAGTGTCCAACTCCGGATCGTAATAGCGAGACTGGAGATAGTAGAGCGTGGTTTCAGTGTCTTGGGACTAACTGTGCGCTCTATTTGCGCACACTCTATCCCTGCACAAAATCACGAGAATCTTGTGTAGGGATTTCGTCTATACGTGGTTTGCGATATCTTGAAAATGGTAATTAATCTAAATCATTGATATTGCCCTTCTTCATTTGTCAGAATCCATTCAATGCTTTCACCTGTAAATAAATCAGTTTTCCCAATTTGGGTAACTTCCTCATCCTCTGCCATAAATGTAAAACTAACTAGATACCCATCAAGTGTAATATACGATGGCATAAAATAACCACTTCCGATGTCTACATGATATGCGCCGAGCTCATTTTCAATTTCCGTTAAGCTTTGCCCTAAATAGTGCTGAAATTCAAAATTTGTCACAGGCTTTATGCCAATCGAACGGATCGGCTGTCTTGTTTCGGAGAACACAACGCATTTTATTGGCTCTCCATTTTCAAAAATAGCGATGCAATAATCCTCATCGCTTAAATACGTATTGACCGGATACATATTGCACAGGAGTTGACCATTGGAAATCATTTGCCTGATTTGTCCTTTTTCTGTGAATCGAATACCCAGCAAAAAAGCGGATATTACAATAACTGCGAGCAGGAATACGATGATTGGTCTTTTTCTCATATGGGTCCTCTCTTGGAATTGGTAATTATCTTTCGTGCTTATTATGAATTTCACGATTTTTCCGCTAAAACGGGCTCATCTATTTAGTTTTATTCTATCATGCCGGATCAGGTTTTTCAACATTGCGGACACGATTGAATGCCGGATCAGATATGATCGGGTTACAAATCCCATCTCCACTCCACCAATAAGAACCCCCCCGAAGGGTGGTTTTCTTATCGTACTTGGCGAACACTATAGATGCATCCATCTCCACCAAAATAAAAGACCGCCTGTTGGCGGTCCTTTATTTTGTAGTTATTACCCAATTTAGATATCACTTTTCAGGCACCAAAAAGGGCCGTCACGCATCAAAATTTACAAATATATCGTTCGCAAGTTTCGACATTACCGAAGGATCAAATAAGATAGTCCGATAAATCGTCATCCATGCCGAAGGATTTTCCGGAAGGTTCCTCTGCATCAAACTGAGCTTTGATCTGTTCATTCACAATCGCATTCATCACGGGAATCACCTTCAAATCCTCTTCCTTGATGGAAATTTCCGCAATATCCTCTTTTTCGCCGCACTGAGGGAAGTTCACAAGCCAATAGCCATTCGTGCGTTGTTCCAAACAAATCCAGCCCTGCATTCCCATATGAACACCATCTTGCGCATAGGATTTCTTCTCAACCAAAACCTCAACACAATCCATCATTTTCATATTACTTTCCTCCGTACGGTGTTGTCAACTGAATAAGCCCATTAGGATACACCATCCATCCAGACTCAAAAGAAACTGTGCCTTCACCTGTTTTCCTTGGAATCTCAATTCTGATACTAATCCGTTGCCCCTTATCGTTAAGTTTGCCAAGTGTATATTCACCAGAAAGATACTTTTCCAAGGCCTGCCGCTCCATCTCTGCCTGCAGCCACTTAGCATCCTCAACAGTATATCCCCATTGTTCAACGAGTTTTTCCTTCGTATGTGTATAGATGCCGGTTGTATTAAACAGATAAGGGTCGAACTTACTGTATTGGCTTTTTGCAGCAGCAGATTCCAACACCTTTGTATATGCAATCGGGTCCAGTATGCAATGGTAGTATGGATGATGTGGGTTGTGTGGTGCATTGTCTTTCAGAAAAAGGCATCCATTTAAGTGCTTACAATCTTCACAGCAAGTTGGACCACGGTCATGATGAATCCACTTGATCCATTGCGGTTCATTGTTCGACTTATGCGTCAGAAGTGTACCCGTATATCGCTTATAGTACATTCATATTTTCTCCTTTTCAAGTAGTGAGAATGAAACATTCTTCTACAAGTAAGGAAAAATAAGCAAAAAGTTGCACTGTTGCGTTCAACCGAAGAAAAATTAAAAGCGGAGATGGAGGGAGTTGATAAGTCGGAGGCCAAGCGGTCT